>JBKDBK010000165.1:0-26038 GCA_046315175.1 Opitutia bacterium
CGGAATTCCGACTTGGTGGACATGTGCCGCTTGGAACGAGAAGCGTAAATTGTTTTACACGCAACAGCATAGCAACGATGTCTTGCTGGACATCAATAACCATCGCTTTGTCGGATGGCTTCCGATGTGTACTGAGCGCAAAAAAGGGGTGCAGCCGTGATCCAGCCCAAGCGATACAGCCTTGTTGCAAGTTATTACTGCTCTGATGCAAAGATGGAGGCGTTTGAAGATGGAGAGTTTGTCCGTCACGCCGATTACGCCGCCCTCCAAGCCGAGAACGCCCGTCTCCGCAAGGCGGGGGATGCGATGGAAAATGAGTTGTTCCGTGTTATTCTTATGGAACTTCCCGGACTTGAAAAAGAGGACATCAACAACCAATACATATCCGAATGGCTCGCCGCCAAGGGGGTGCAGCCGTGAGCCCAAAGGACACGCCGGAGCTGCCTGCCGCCGAGGTGGCCAAGTTCGGCAGGATCGTCGGCCAAGCCGGGCGCAACGGGTACAGGTCCGTCAACATCCCCATCGAGGTGGCCAAGGCCGTCCACAAATACCTTGCGTCCAGGCGTAACGCGGACTACACCAAGAACTACCGCAAGCTATGAGACGCAGGCCGAAGTATTACGGGTCCAGGGTCAAATGCCTCCATTGCGACACCATAATCGAGTCCAAGCACGTCCACGACTTCGTCTCCTGCAAGTGCAAGGACAGGCACAAGGGCATCTCCATAGACGGCGGCGGCGAGTACATGAGGATGATCGGGTGCCACAAGTCCAAGTTCAAGGTGACCCGGGAGGGCAACTACGCCATCGACGACGCGACAAGGCAAAGGAAGTTTGGGCCAGTCCAAGAAATGCCATTTGACGAGTTTATGAAAACGTGGAACAACAGGGACTGGAAGCCATGAGCAAGAACGAGACAAGGCTGGTGGTGATGACCGACAACCACGGGTCGCACGGAGACCCGGACACGCTCAACGCCGTGATGGCCTTCTGCAAGGACTTCAAGCCCCACTACAAGTGGCACCTCGGCGACAACTGGGACTTCGCCTGCCTTCGCAAGGGCGTGTCCCAGGACGAGCGCGACGCATCCTGGTCGGCCATGGACGAGGATGTGCAGGCTGGCATCGAGTGGCTGAACCGCTACCGACCCAGCCACTTTGTGTTCGGCAACCACGACAACCGCGTCCGCAAGCTGATCATCAACACGGACAGCCGCAACCGCCTTGACGCCCTTGAAAAGGTCGAGCGAGCCATGTCCAAGGCCATCCGGCAGGCAGGCGTCAAGGTGGTCCGCCCATACACCGTCCACGACAACATCGTCTCGGTTGGCCCCATCGACGGCGGACACGGCTTCGGAGGCAACCCGCTGCGGTATGCCATGACCTACCACCGTGGACACGGGCGCGCCCTGCTTTGCGGCCATTGGCACACGGCCAGGCAGGAGATGGTCAAGCGTTACGAGGGAGGGGTGTTTTGGATGCTGGGCGCCGCCTGCAACCTCCGCATGGACTACTCGGACACGCACATCTCCAGCCTGGGACACCAAAACGGCTTCATGGCCTTCATCATCAAGGACAGGCACTACATCGGCCGGCAGGCCCACAAGTTCAACGGCCGCTGGCTCATGCCATTTTCCACATGAGCAAGCGCGAACTTGCCAACGCCATATCCGGGTTCCTCGCCACCTTTGAGTCGGACAAGGTGCCGAAGGGGTGGCTCACTACCTACGAGCTGGGCGACAGGATCGGCGTCAAGGACCGCCAGGCCTACAACATCGCCGTCAGGTTCATGAAGGCCGGCCAATGCGAGAAGTCCACGTTCCGCATCAAGGTTGGGTGCTTCATCCGCCCCGTGCCTCATTACAGGTTCAGCAAGGAGGCGGCAAAAGTTCTTGGCTTGACGAAGCCCCGACGCTAGCCCACAAGCCTTCCCATGGAACAGCCTGCCACGCCAATCGCCTTCAAGGTGAGGACACAGGGCCGCTACAACGGCAAGAAGGGCGGCGTAATTAAGGCAGGGGGGGGGGGTGCAGGCGCCCTATGGTACTTCGACAAGACCTTCACCGTCGCCACACACCAAGACCAATGGTTATGCGTTCCTAACTTGACGAGCCAAAGGCAAGATATCAAAACAACTTTACCTGCCGCAATGAAAACCGAAAACCGTGCCCCCATCAAACCCTTCCGCTATCTCTCCGTCTGCTCCGGCATGGAGGCCGCGTCCGTCGCGTGGCATCCTCTCGGCTGGACGCCCGCCGGCTTCTCCGAGATCGAACCCTTCCCTGCCGCCATCCTCGCGCACCGCTTCCCCAACACAACAAACCATGGAGACCTCACCCAACACGCCACCTGGCCAATCGAACCCGGAACAGTCGACCTTTTGGTCGGCGGAACACCTTGCCAGTCTTTCTCCGTCGCAGGACTCCGCAAAGGACTCGCCGACCCTCGGGGCAACCTCGCCCTCGTCTTTCTTGGACTGGCTGATCGCCTCAAGCCCCGATGGATTGTCTGGGAAAATGTGCCGGGTGTCCTCAGTAGCAACGGAGGGCGGGACTTTGGTTCCTTCCTCGGGGCGCTTCGAGAACTCGGGTATGGGTTCGCCTACCGAGTGCTGGACGCTCAGCACTTCGGAGTCCCTCAGCGTCGCCGTCGAGTCTTCGTTGTCGCGCATCTTGGAGACTGGCGACCTGCCGCCGAGGTTCTATTTGAGCCCGACTGCGTGCGCCGGGATACTAAGAAGGGCAAGCAAGCGGGGCAAGGAGCTGCCGCCCGCGCTCAAGGCGGCGTTGGAGCAGACGGCCTCGGCCCTTACTGGGACGGAGGAGACCGAACCACGACCTTGACCGCCAAGGGTGGCGACCAGCGGATGCCCGACAAGCGGCAGTTGCAAGCGGTCCTAGAGCCCATCCCATATCGCAAGGCCAAGCGCGCCCAGTCCACGACCGACGACGAGACTTGGGTCGAGGGACAGGTCAGCAAAACCCTCAATAACTTCGACCTCGGCGACACGAGGACGACTCACGCGGTGGTCGAGCCTACCATCATCCAAGCCAGCGAGCTACGACTCCAAGGTAAGATCACCGAGCAGACGGTTTGCCCCACACTTAAAGCAGGAACTAAGCAGGGCGACACCGAGCCTCTAGCCCTCACCTTCCAGCCCGGCAATCTACGCCGCGACGCAGGAGCCGACCCAAGCACCGAGGCCACCACCACACTCAAGGCTTCGGCCGGCGATCAGATGCCGCACGCGGTGGGCCAGCCGACATTTCCGATTAACACGCTAACTCTTGGTGGCCGTCCCGACCCTGTGAATGACGCAAGGATGACCATGGGTGTCGGAGAGGATGGAGATCCACAGTTCACACTTCAAGCGGCTCACTCGCACGCTGTTGCAACATCCATGGCCGTCCGTCGACTCACCCCTGTCGAGTGCGAGCGGCTCCAAGGCTTCCCCGACAACTGGTCCCGCATCCCTTGGAAGGGCAAGCCGGCCGAGGAGTGCCCCGACGGCCCGCGCTACAAAGCCTGCGGCAACTCAATGGCCGTCCCGGTCATGGCATGGATTGGTAGGAACATCGCCAACCACGAGGCTAAGCAAGCCCGATGACCACGGCCGAGCGCATCACCGGGGCGAGGGCTTACCTCGCCAAGCTACCCGCCGCCGTCTCCGGGCAGGGTGGGCATCCCGCCACCTACCGCGCCGCCAGCATCCTGGCCCACGGCTTCGACCTACCCTACGACGACGCCTGGGGGCTGTTGCAGGAGTGGAACGCCACCCATTGCTCGCCGCCGTGGAGCGAGCGGGATCTCCGCCACAAGCTGAACGACGCCTATGTGAAGCCCCACACCCGACCAAAGGGTTGGCTCAAGGGCCAGCAGCGTGCCGTCGGCGCCAACGGACGGATGGTGTTCGACCCCAAGGCTGTGGCGGCAATCGCCTTCGGTGAGGTTCCCGTGACCACGGCCGAGTTGCTCTTGGCCGCGTTCAAGGATGAGGACGTCATCCGCATCACCAACGAGGCCGGGCAGACGGACGACGGCAAGTGGTTCCCGGTCACGAAGGGCATCTTCCTCAAGCGGTCCGAGTGGCTGGCCAGGTTCTTCGGGCCGGACGCCAAGGGCAGGGAGTTCTTCGACGGCAAGCCGCAAGGGGCGTGGATCAGCCCCAACCCTTTCCAGGAGGGCAACGTGGACGGGACGGATAGCTCGGTGGCATCCTTCCGTCATGTGCTAGTCGAGTTCGACCATCTGCCCAAGGAGGAACAGGTGGCCATCTTTCACCAGTCGAACCTCCCCATCACGGCGCTCATCGACTCGGGCGGCAAATCCGTCCACGCCTGGGTCAAGGTCGAGGCTGACAACAGGCACCAATGGGAGGAGCGCCGCAGGGCCGTCTATGAGTTTTTGGCGGACCATGAGCCGGACCAGCAGAACAAGAACCCATCCCGCTGGAGCCGCTTGGGCGGTGTGTCACGCGGGGACAAGGAGCAGCGCATCATCGCCTTGGGTGTCGGCCAGCCCGACTGGGACGCGTGGGTGTCGTGGAAGGACGGC
The DNA here is from genome assembly GCA_046315175.1 of Opitutia bacterium. Classification (GTDB taxonomy): domain Bacteria; phylum Verrucomicrobiota; class Verrucomicrobiia; order Opitutales; family UBA953; genus UBA8828. Next base: position 4,553 of record JBKDBK010000165.1, read on the forward strand.
CAGGACTTGCCCCAGCCGATCACCACGGACTTCCTCGCCGGCTACGACATCGAGAACGACCCGAACCACGTCATAGGCCACGGGCGTTGGCTTTGCAGGGGCGGCTCGCTCCTAGTCACGGGGCAGGCTGGCATCGGCAAGTCGTCGTTCACGATGCAGATGGCCTGCTCCTTCGCCTTGGGGCGGGAGCTGTTCGGCATCCCGGTCAAGCAGGCGCTGAGGGTCGGGGTGGTGCAGGCCGAGAACGACGACGGCGACTTGGCATCCGCGTACCAAGGGGTCACATCGGCCATGGAGCTGTCCCAGGCCGACAGGGACACGCTTAGGGAGAACCTCTTGTTCTACACGGAGACGACCAAGACCGGGGAGGCCTTCGCCGAGATGATCCGCCGCATCGTCGTCCGCCAGCGGCTTGATTTCCTCATTTGCGATCCTCTCCTGTCCTATGTGGGGGGCGACCTTTCCAAGCAGGAGGTGGCGTCCCACTTCCTTCGGAACCTCATCCAGCCCATCCTCAAGGACACGGGGTGCATCATCTGTTTCGTCCACCATGAGGGGAAGCCGAAGCCCAAGGAGGTCACGGACGGGCAGACCATCAGCGACATGGCCTATTCGGGGCTTGGGAGTTCCGAGCTGACGAACTGGGCGAGGAGCATCGTCACGATACGGCGGGAGTCGAAGGACAAGCCCGTGTTCTCGTTCAACTTGACGAAGCGCGGCAAGCTGGCCGGCATGAGGTTGCCCAACGGACACCCCACGCTGTCCTTGACCCTGCGCCACGCCGAGGGCAAGGTGCTGTGGGAGGTGTGCCAGCCGGAGAGCAAGTTCAAGTTGCTCAAGGTGGGCCAGCAGTACGAGAGGTACGCGACGAAGCCCAAGACCTCCAGGGGAGCCTTGGTCGAGGAGCTGACCCGGGACTTCGGGCTCACAGGGGTCGAGGCTGACGGGATTGTGAAGGCCTTGGTCGAGAACGGCATCCTCAAGGTGTCCAAGGTTGGGGCTGTGATCTTCTACACGGGGGCAGACCTATAAACTGTTTCCGCCACCGATGGGTAGGACCGCCCTCGGGGTTTGTGAACCCGTTGGGCGGCGCCCTCCCAGGTCACCTCCGCAGCTTGCCGATTTCAGCCGGGGCGTATAGGAGACATCCCTGTTCGGACTCGGGGTAGCGACCCCCTCATGTCTTGACTGTGAAGTAGGGCCGTCCGATGTCAAGCGGTCACTTGACCCGCTTCTCGATGGCTTCCTTGGCGAGCTTGATGGCCCAGTCCCAAAGGGCGACCCCGGCGTAGCCAGTAGACCCGGCGGCTGCGAAGCGTAGACCCTCGTTGTCGATTATCGACCCTAGGGCCAGCCCTGCGAAGCCGGCGGTGATGCCTGCGGCCAGGAGGTGCCGGATGGTGGCTCCGAGGGACTTGGGGTTGGAGTCCATCAGCCAGCGTAGGAACCCGGCGAGGATGCCGAGACCGCCCGAGATGGCGGCGTCGACCCACAGGGGGGAAGGCTCGGGGGGGGGACTCATTGCGGCTTCTTGGTTAGGCGCCAGCCCATCTTCCAAAGGGCGTCAGAGATGTGTTTGCCATAGGCTTCGACGGCAAATTCCTCAAGCCAGGGGCAGGCATCGTGAAGCAACTCATGGACGGCGGTGTCAAGCATCTCCTCCTCGGGTTGCCTCGGATCTATGCTTATGACGCCGCCGGAAGGCTTGAAGTCCAAGTCCCCCTTCCATTTGCCGAATGGTGTCCCTCCCCGCTTGTGAGAGGGGGGGGTCTTGCCTAGCCGCTTGTAGATGATTTTTGGCTTGGGCATAGGGGTTACTTCTTGAAAGCCCAAAGGCCGATGCGGACGACCAGGATGGCCCCGATGGGGGCTAGAACCCATATGGACAGGTCGGACTCAAGGAGCCAGGGCAGGGAACCCACCGCGAAGCCCCCTAGGATGACCAAGGCGGCCTCGGGCTTGGTGACCCCTAGGGCTGACCCCCAAACGAGGCCAGCGAGGCCAAGGAGGACGATTAGGAGACCCCCGGAAGTCCAAATGAGGTCTCGCTGGGCGGCTCGGGCGGCGTCCAACTCGGCCTGCTTGGCTTCAAGCTGGGCCTTGGCACGGGCCTTCTCCGCTTCAATGGCGTTCCAAAGGGTGTCCAAGTTGCGCTGCAACTGTTCGGCACGGGAAACCGCCTCAAGATAAATGGCTGGGATGTCAGCCTTGGCCCTGCCTTGGGCCTCCTTCAATTGGGCGGCGGTGGGGCGGGGGAGGATAGCGGAGGCAACGGACAACTCCCCTTCAACCACGGTGGGCTTGCCATCACGGTTGGCATCACGGGCAACGGCAACGGAAGCCGCAGCCCGTTCCATCACCTCATCAGCCGCATCCCCGTAGGTGTCCACGCTGGTGGGCTTGGAGGTGGGGGGCAGGGCGGCATCCTCCGCATCCCCCCAGCCAAACCACGAACACCCGGTGAGGGTGGACAGAAGGGCTAGTGAGATGAGGCGGCGCACCTTACTTCTTGAGATTCCTGCCCGCTTCCTTGGCCTTTTCAGCCGCTTGCTTGGCGGCAACGGTGAAGGCGTTGGCACGCTTGGCATTGTGCGCCCCGGCGAAGAAGGCGGCGGCGTGGGTGGCAATGAGGATGAGGATTGTGAGCATAAGGGGGAGGGGTTGGCTGATTTAAAGTCTAGGGCTGGCTGATTTAAAGGGGGTTTTGGTTTAGACCGTTTTACGATGATGCCGATTTTGGTTAAGCCTCCTTGACCATCTCGACCTTGACGAGGGGGCCGAGGTCTGCGGGGGCGGGGGCAGAGTCGGGGGCGGTCACGGTCAATTCGTGTTCGGACAGGGTGCAAGCCCAGCCATCAAATGTGGGCCACAGGGCGGTCACAATGGGAGGCGGGCAGAGGGAGCCAAAGCCGCCAGCCAATGAAGTTATTTGGTAGGTGCGGGGCATCAGTAATCAACGGAGAAAAATCCAGCAAGAGTCCGCCAGCGAACACTTGTGACGCTGGTGCTTTCGTTTCTTGATGTGCAAGTCACGCTATTGGCGTTTGATGCTGAAAGCCCGGTGGGGCCATTTGCGCTGGTGGCAATCTGCGTCCATCCACCAGCCCTTGTGGTGCGATTGTATAGCGTCACATTCCCTGCTTCCGAAACCAGCAGGAAATCAATTGCTGATGCCGTGGTGGTGGAAACTGGTGTGAAAGATGAATCAACTGTGCGATATGTCGTGCCATCGTGGATAGTCAAACGCAGGGGGTTGTTATGCCCATAGATTTGAATTCCAAAACCTTTGCGGGCAAGCGTCCCGCCTGTGTCGGTTCCAAGAAGGTCACCATAATTAACATTGATTACGCTGTCATTGTGAGGGCTTCCCGATGAAACAAGTTGCGGTGCAATGCGGAAAGAAAGGGAAATGCGTTTGTCAAAATCAACCACACCCCACCCTTGTTCCAGCGAACCGATTTGCCCGTTATTCATTTGGAACCTTCGACCACCATATCCAATCACACCAGCGTCCGGGCCGAAACAGGTGATGCCAAACATTGATGCGTTACTAGCAGCACCTGTTCCCGATGTTATGCCGACGGACACATTGCCAGGCAGCAATCCCATTCCCGGTGATACCCTGTTCAAGTAAATCCCACTAGGGGTGACAACGGTTGCGGTGCTGGTTCCCGCCACCGCCTCCGCGTCCGTTGCCAGCTCCACCTTGCCAGCCACCGTGGTTGAGGCGGCAGGAACCAGCGCATCCGATTCAGCCTTTGAATAGACATCAAGATTGGTGCGGGCCGTGGAGGTGGATGCCAAGCCCGACAGGTTCCCAGCCTTGGCTAGGTAGTCGGAGGCCGTCTCAACAGCCATCGTCCCAAGGCCGAGGTTGGATCGCGCAGTCCCTGTGTTGGTTAGACCCAGGAGATTGTCAGCTTTCAAAAGAACAGCATCGGGCTTGTAGGCCACGAACTGAAAGTCGTCGGGGTAAGTAGGGGTCTCGCCAATCGGCTTGAAAATGCCAGCCCCCATTCGGACGGATATGAATGAAGGGGCGTTTGAAATGGAAACGGTTTGGGTACCCGAATCGTAGGCTAGCGGGGCGGTGGCGGCGACAACTCCAGGGATGCCTTGCGGCCCTTGGATTCCTTGGATGCCTTGCGCCCCCTGCGGGATGCCGAAGTCGAACACGGCGGCAACCGAGGTGCCAACATTGACAACTGTGGCCGGGTCACCAGGCGTGAGCGTGGTTACCGTTCCGACGGCTATGGTAGCCGCATCGCCAGGGTCACCCTTGTCGCCCTTCGGCCCTTGGACGGCCATCGTCGCCATCAGCGCCGACGCATCCATAACCTCCGCAGCCAAGACCGCCTGCTCTCCGTTGACCGTGGCGGTGAACGAACCGAACCCTGTCACCGTGACATTGAAGGCCATCGGTCAGAGGGTGACTTGGGGGATGATGTTGAATGTCCAGGTCGTCGAGTAGTTGTACTCGGTACCTGTGATCTTGAAGTCCCAGTAGGCGTCGCCCACGGCCCAGTCGGAGGTGTCCGTGAGCTGGGCCACATAGTTGATGCCGTCCCCGCTGGGGTTGGTGACGGTCAGTTCGTGCCGCTTGCGATCCGCGTCGAGGATGGCCGAGGTCACGGTGAATCCGATGAGGTTGGCAGGCTCCGTGGGAGTGGGCGTCCACACGACCTCGCCGTGGAAGGACATACCCCGCTTGAATGTGGTGAAGTCGGCCATGTCAGATGGTGCGGGCGGGCATCGCGTAGGTCACGCCGCCAATGACAATGCGGATTTCATCCGGGTAATCGTTGACGTCAATGTGACCGCCACCGCCGGAATGAATTGATGTGTTGGCAGAATAGACAGGGGCAGACTCCTGGACGGTGGCGTCGGAAAAGGTTAGGGTGGCTCCGATGGAACCAAAGACGATTCCGTTGGAGGTGATTTCGACCACAGGGACAGCGCCGCCGTAGTACCCGGCAATCGCCGTAGAGGCGTCCCACTTGAACTGGTAGGTCGAAGTGGGGGTTACATTGTCTTTCAGCGTGATGTTGCCGCTGGTGGTAAGCCCGACAAAGGTGGGGCTGTTGGTGGTCTTGACCCCCTGGTCGAAGTCGGTCAAGGGGGCGTAGGTCGAGCTGGCCGAGGCAGTCGTTAGGTACGACGACATACCGGCGATGGTCTGATAGGTCGAGCTAGCCGAGGCAGTCGTGAGGTAGGCCGACATCCCCGAGATGGTCTGATAGGTGCTCGCCGCCGTCGTGATGAGCAGATACGGCGTTAGGTCGGGCGGCGAGGGGATGTCCGCCATCGTGGCGAACACATTGCCCGAGGCGGGGGAGGCTGCGCCCGACAGGGCATCCGCGACGTCCGATCCGTCCAAGGACACCCCGAGGTTGGGCCAAATGATGTCCAGGTCGGCTCCGCTGGGGGACTGGGCTGCGTCGCGTCGGATGTAGCGGGCGTTGGCGACGGCCTCGGTCAGCAGGGTGCCGATGGGGACGGGACCAACGGCGCCGGGCGATATGACCCCGTTTGCCACCAAGCAGGGAACCTGGCACACCGTCCGCTGGTCGCCGGCCGCCGTGATGGTAACCTCAAGGGTGGCCGACTTGGAGGTGTCGGAGCCGATGTAGGCCAGCATCTCCGAGGTGGCGAGGTCGAGTTGCCCGACGATGCCAAGCTGGGCGATGAGGCCCGAGCCGTCAACCGTGACAGCCTCGTCGGCCGTGAAAACGATGTCGTGCTGGTTCTGACCCGTTTGCGAGATGTTCCCGGCGATGGTGATTCCCGCGTTCACGAAGGCTGCGCGGATGTCCGAGATGGAGGCGTTGCCGGGGATTACGGCGGTGTCGCCGTCCACGGTGAGCGTGTACGATCCGCCAGCCGGCGAGGGGCTGATGCCGACCCGGACAACCTTGTTGCTGCCGTTCCACGCGGAGACGGTGGTGGCCGAGACAACGGGGGTGCCGATGGGGTTGAAAGTCTCGGCGAGGGCGACAGGGGTTTGCCGCAGCTCAACGTAGACAATCTCCCGAACCGTCGCGCTTCCGGCCTGGAGGATGAGGATAGACTCGTAGGACGAGGGGGTGAGGGTGTCGGTGCCTGCGAGGATGGCAGGCTTGGTGCCTACGGTGTTCCAGGTGATCACATACCCGTCCCCGATGGAGGTGACGGCCACCCCGCCGGCCGTGGAGACGGCGGAAAGGGCGTTGAGGGCTGCTTGCACCTCGCTGGCCGTTGCGTCAAAGTCCAAGTCCGTGGTCTCTGTCGACGAGACGGACAGGCGCCATTGGCCTGCCAAGGGGCGGGTCGCAACTGTGCCGACGGCCACCTTCACGGACGCCCCAGCGGGGAAAGGAACCTCGTAGGGGGTGCGGGCAACCCCGACTCCCTCGTAGAGGTGGAGCTCAAGGTCTACGTTGTTGCCCGAGAAGAACACGGGCGGGGGGGCCGAGCTGAACGCCCCCGGGGTGGCCAAAAGCCGCTGGTTCTCGGGGGAAATGAACAGTTTGAGCGTGTTGGCCATGACCTCCCCAATAGCCCCCAGTCAAATGCCCCCTTTACGAGTCGAAACGAGGGCTTATCCCGTTGACCTTGAAGGCCAAGTAGACCGTTTGGCCATCGGACCACGATATATCGTGGGTTTTTATGACGCTGGTTGACCTAATGCTGAACCCGTCCCTAAAGGGACCGCTGTTTATGGTCCCGCCTATGTCATAGGTGGTGGCGCCCGGACCAAACACCGTGACCGTTATGGTGTAGGAGGCGTTTCTGTTGAACTCGTTTATGAAGGACGGGCTGTAATCCTTTGTCTGAACCATGAAGTCCACCTCAATCCTGGATGACCTAGGCCCTGTGCTGATCACATTCATGCTAGGAAGCGATGGGGAGTACTGCGAAAGCGGGTCTGTGTTGACCCAAATGGAAGCCCTTGCGATGTTGGAGTTGCCGGAGGTTTCGGGAACGGGTGGCGAAACGGTGTTGTTTGCCTTACCGAACTCGGCTGACAGCCCTAGCATTCCGTAGAACTGCCAAGAGTATGCGGCAAGATTCCCCGGAGTTGCATTCCAAAACGCCGGATAAAGCGAGCCTTCGTACAGGTATGGGTTTGAAACAGGCAGGAGAAAGTCAACACCGCGTATGGATCGCTGGAGATTGACCACATTGCCGTACCTTGCCCAAACGGTTCCACCCCCCGATGTGACAACATCGTCGGCTAGAACCCACGCCCTCTCCGACCTTGTGGCGGTGCCTCCGCCGCCAAGAACATTCACGGCCTGGAAGTCTCGGAACTCGTCGAAGGGGTTGACCCCAACCGTGGACGGCGAGGTCGGATGCCAATAGACGTAGGGCAGTCCGTTGAACGTGCAAGTCTGCCCGTAGGAGTAGGAGAGGGTTTCGTCCCACGGCTGTCCGGGGGCGTATGGCATCAGCGTGACGTCCAGTTCCAAATCGCCGTCGCCGAGCCAGCCTTGGTTCTGACGACTATCTGCGAGGCGTAGATTGACTGCGTGATGGATGAGATCGAGAGCGCGGGCGCGGTTCCCGTTAGGGTGATGCTCGCTATCAAAAGGTAGCCAACGGTGTCCGTGTTCGTCCACTCGTCCCTCTTTATGGCCACGACCTCGACGGTGTCGGGGAAGAAAGAGTCGACGGTCTTTGTGGCCTTGATGAGGATGTCCCAAATGCCGGACTGGTCGATGGTGAGCTTGGGCGGCGTGGCCGCGTCCATGTAGACGCTGGCAATCTTGGGAATCCTGTTGTTGACCGTCCCGGGTCTCACGGTGACCTCTACCCCGTCGTCGTTGAACCCTGCGAACACCTTGAACGGGAAATCCGTGACGGTGTTTGCCACGAAGGGCTGCGGGCGCTCCATGAACACGGTTCCGAAGGAGCCTTGAAGGGTGTCGGCCCCGGAGCTGCTGATGGTCACGCCTCGGCTGGCCACCTCCCCCATGCGGTTCAGCTCCCAGGCCTCAAGGTCTTGGCCGGGTGTGAACTTGCCTGCGAAGTTGCGGTCTCCCTCGATCATCCTACGGCGCTGGAATCCTGCGAGGGATAGATGTCGGTGTCCCAGCCCAGGACGCCGGACAGGAGGAGGTCGGCGGTGACCTTGTACAGGCCGCCGTAGATTTCCACGTTGGTTCCCGTGACAAGCCAGTTCTTGCTGGGGCCGAGCTCCTCGGGCTTGATGGGGTCTTGGCTGACGATGTTTTGGTAAATCTCGGGAATGGTGAACACGCCGTAGGATGGCTGCGTGATGATCCACCCGGTGCTGTAACCTGTCTCGGTGGCCTTTTGGGCGTCCGAGGTGTAGGCAACTAGCTTCATCGTGATGGCGGGGCGGAACCACGACTTGACGCCGGCCTTTCGGTTGACGTTCTTGTTGTCCGTGGACGGAAGGAACCCGATGAACTGCCAGGGGAACACTCCTGGGTTTCCGGGCTGCGAATACCAGTAAGCCCTAAACGGGTTCTTGGGATCTGCGGCGCTTTGGATGATCGGTGGGCTTCCGTTGGTGAACACGCCGCCAAGTGGAACCTTGCTGCCGTTGTAGGTTTCGCCGTTGACCCCGATGGTGGGGACTTGGTGTACGGAGAAGTTGGGGTGCGACTCGATGCTCTCGGAGACGGCTGCGGAGGTGACGGTGGCCTCGGTTTGAGACGTGGTCTCGCCGCCCTCGATTGCGGCGTAGAAGGCGCGAACACGGGCCAGGTTGCCGTCCCTGCCGACCTCGTCGGCCTTCACGAGCGTCCACGTGGTTGAGCCGCCTGCAAGGGCTTTGCTCAGCGGTCCGCCGCCGTTGGGAAGTGCCGAGCCGCGTCTGAAAATGGTCGCGGACTCGCCGGCCCTGGAGATGTCCACGTCGAAGTTGCAGGCGAGCTGGAGCAGGCCGTAGCCGTTGTGGCTGAACTGGTAGTCCGGCTGGAGGACGTATTCCGGGTTCTGCCCATATTCCTGTGTGCTTGCGTTGGAATCCATAAGTTATTTGGCCCTGACGGACCCAATTGTGACCATGTACGGCCCGGACATCTTGGCGTCCTTCGTGGACATGACGCGGGTGTTTTCGGCGGTTTCCTCGGTAGCCTTGACGATGCTGTCCATGGGGCCACGGTTGATGGCGGATAGGACGTCGCCGCCGCCCATGGCTTGAAGGGACGTGGCGAAGGGCATGGAGGGCATACCCGAGTCTCCGACATTGCCGCCCCTAATGTTGCTCAGCGGACCTTGTCCGACCATAAGCCGTCGGGTGTTGACGGCCGACAAGCCTGCGGTTGTGGGCGTGCTTGCAGGCCCCGATTCAAGGGTGATGGCTGTGCCGGTTTCAATGACCCTGCGGCCAGCGGCCAAGGCGGGGCGAAGCTTCTTCCAGTCATCCCCGAGCAGTTCCGTCATCATCTGCTGGAACTGTGCGGTCTGACCCGACTTGGCGTATTTGTCGGACATATTGGCCAAGACCTCACCGAACAGAAAGTCTTGATCCTTGTACTTCATGGGGTCGATACCGAAGTATCTGAAAGCCACGGCGCCTTGTCCGCTGACTCCCGTGGAGATGTCCTGCGCCATCGAGGCAAGCCTCTCGGTGATCTTGTTGGACTCCTCCTCGCTCATGTCGGACACTTTCTTAAGCAACAAATACGACTGGAACATATCCTTGGCCTGCGTGCCGTAGGCGGCGGCAGAGGCTCCACCGACCTGTCCGCGTGCCAGGCCGGACGCCACGGAATCCTTGAAGCCCCCCATGATGCCCTTGATGATGCTCAAGACGCCGCCGACAAGCACGCCGCTCATGAGGCCGGAGCTTACCCTTCCGATGAAAACATCCTGCCAATCCTTCGCGTTTGCGGCATCCTCGGCGGCCTTTTCCCTTTCCTTGGCGGCCTTCTCCTCGGCCTTGCGCTGGTTGTCGAGTTCCTTGAGCTTGCGACGAAGCTCGGACCTGTTCCAGTCCTCGGTCTCCTGCTCCTCCTTCTTGCGTGCGTCCTCGTCCTTCTTGGACTGACGCTCTGCGGCGGCGGCGGCGGCGGCCTCCTCCTTCTTGCGGGCGGCCTCCTCGCGTGCGGCGGCCTTCTCGGCCTCCTCGGCTTCCTTGAGCTTGCGGGAAAGGTCCTTGCGGTGCCAGGCTTCCGTGTCCTTGTCCTCCTTGTCCTTGGCGGCTGCGGCTGCGTCAGCGGCTTCCTGGGCAGCCTTGACCTTGGCTTCCTCCTCGGCCTTGATTTGCCTGTCGATTTCGGACGCGGTGCCGGCCATGCGGCGGTAGTCGCCGGGTCCCATGTCGCCGCCCCCCCTGCCCTCAAAGGAGCGGCGGGAGCGGCGGTTCTGACGATCAACGGCGTCGGGTAGGTCCTTGGCCGCCCTTTCGGCGTCCGTGGAGTCGTATACCAACTTGAGTTTCAGCTCGCTAGACATTGTTGGCGGCCTCCAGTTTGGCGTAGATTTCGTCCAACTTGCGCTGGGCGGCGATGTCCTCGTCCGAGAGGATGTCGATGTCGGCCCCGTTTGAGACGGCTATGGCCGCCTGCATCCACACGGCCTGGGACTCCGGCATTGTCCATGCGTCCTCCAAGGGGACGCCCCCCTTGACGAGACCGCACACTATGGAAAGTATCCAAGGCACCCCTCTGTTGCCCCCAGTCGTTGTCTTTTTCCAAAAGGTCGGCCAATGGGACTGGTCGCGGATGCAGTCGTAGATTTTGCCGACTTGGGCCACGAAATAGTCCACATCGTCGATCATGCGCTGGGTCTCGGCCAAATCCTGCTTGGAAGGCTTGTCCGAGAGCATATCGCCAAGGGTGTGGGCTGACATTATCTTGGCGGCCACCAGCACGTTGGCCGGGCTGATCTCCGGGTTGCCGTCCACGAAGGGGGACTTGAGCCGTGTGAGAACCAGCCTGTGTCGGAGGCACAGGGGCTTGGTCTCGTAGCCGCAAATCACCCGCTGCTTGGGCAGCAAGGTGAATGCGTCTAGGAAACGGCCGTCCATCGGGCCGTCGCCCGGCTTAGGCGATCTCCTGGTACTTGACGCCCTTCAGCGTGACCTTGCGGTAGTCGCTGTTCGTGCCACGGTCAGTAACACCCTTGCAGATGTACTGGGTGCCGGCGTAGGTGAACTGGGCGCCGATGATGGACTCAAAGGAGGTCGAGCTCTTGAGGGTGCCGTCGATGGAGACGTTGATTCGCTTGTCGTCGAGGCGGTTGGTGATGACCTTGCCTTCCTCGTCCTTCACCTCCACGTCGAGGGCGTTGGTGTGGTCGAGGTCGTCGCCTTGGACCGTGAGGTAAGCAACGGTACCCTTGACCCCGAAGATATGCACTACGCCGTATTCGTCCATGATGGTGATTGTTATGGGTTAGCCCCCAGTCAAGGCTGGACGGGCATGGCCACGAACAGGGTGAAAGTGATGGCGTTGCCGTACTTTCGGCCCTGCATACCCTCGTTGTCAGACTCAATCCAGCACTCGTAAAGGACGCCGTGTTCAGATGCCGAGCCCCAGGCGGTCTTTAGGGATGAGGAGTCGGATAGGGCGGCTTCCACGGTCTCGACCCGTTCCCGGTGGTCGGCCAGGCTCTCGTCGTCTGCGGATGTGTACACATACACCGTGAGTCCCACCCGGTAGTTGCCGTAGTTGGCAGCCCCGAAAGAAACAGGCTTGTCGGCGCTGGTGGCGTGGGCAATCACAATGGGCAGCACGCGCTCCTCGTCGGTCACCCCCTTGTGAATGGCCACGCCGGACAACTTGGTGGCTAGGTAGGCCGCAATTCGGTCCTCTACAATGGATCGGATGGGGGTGCTCATTGCATTTCTTCGACTTTGTAAGATTCGGCCTCAAGTTCCAGCTTGCGGATGATTTCCTCAAGCCTTTGGGGGCTTCCGCCGGCTATCTTGTTGACCCTGGCGGCCACGGAGGCTCTCATGGCGTAGGCTCGGTAGTGGAAGGCGGACTTCCAAAGGGTAGTGCCGGCGCCGCGTCCCATTAGGAAGTGGATCCTGTTGGCCACGATGACGGTGGGCAAATTGCCCTTGGACTGGTCAACGGCGTAGCCGCTGCCATGCTGGTTTTGGACAATCCACTTGGCTACGCGGGGCCTTCGCCCGAGCGAAATGGCGGCCTCCAGCCAGCCGGACTTTAGACGGCCAACCCTCTTGCTTGCCTCCTTGAGGTAGGCGGGAATCTTGGCCTCGGCGTTGTCGATGAAAAATGTTTTCTTGTTCTTCTCAACGTTCCAAGAGTAGTTCATCACGTCCGATCCGCCGCGAATACCGATGTGGGTGGTGCGGATGAACGTCTCGCCCTTGTTGACCCCCGAGAAGTCGTTGCCCTTCTTGGAGCCGCCGCCGTAGGTGGTCTTGAACTGCGCCCAGCCCTCGGTGTTGATGTCGCGGCGGCTGACCCCCGTGGTGCGCTTGTGGTGCCTCCAGCGGTCCTCGGCCCATGCCACGAACACGGAGTAGCTGTCCTGCCCCGCAATGTCCTCGTAGGATGCCTTGTGGAGCGGTTTGAAGATGGATTGGACGTCCCGTTCCAATGTGCCTATCCCGATGTCCCTGGCGGCCGTTGTGACCCCTTTGCCGGGGCCTCCGTTGCCTTCCACGGGCAGGGTGAAGTTCAACAGGTCGGCGGCGAGGGCTCCGGCCTGCCCCTTGACCACGCTGGAGCCCAGCTTGCCCATGGCGTGTGCAAACTCCTTCATGGCCCTCTTGAACCCCTCGGTGTCCACCTTGAGGTCCTTGATGGCTATGAGGGCGGCGCTCATTGAACGGCGGTCTGCACCTTGGCCACTATCCAAGCCGACGGGGGGCGGTTGGCGATGGCCACGATGCGGTAGTCCTCGCCGGCGTAGGTGACCAGGTTGCCGTAGGCGAACAGACCCGGGTTGGCCACATGGGAGGCTCGGGTGATCTTGACCTCAAAGGTGGTTTGGTTGAGGAAGCCCCCGGTCTCAAGGTCTTGCAGAACCATGGGCTGAGTGACCATTGCCTTGAGGGCCACCCCTGGCGACGTGGGGCTGGATTTGACGGTGATGTCCTTCCCGACCTCGCCTAGGATGGACAGGGCATCTGCGGCCGCTTCTTCAAAGAGTCCCATGATGGTTAGCCCCTAGTCCAGCCATTCGGATATGTTAACAAAGGAGAGGGGCTCCCGTTTGCTCGGGAGCCCCTCTTGCATTGGCGCGTGGGGGGTCACTCGACCCCCCGAGAGCGTTAGGCCGTGGCGATGATCTTCTGAAGGGCGTCCGGGTTGCCCTTGGCGGCACCGACGAGCCAGGTGGCCGAGAGCTTGTGGAGGCCTTCGGACCAGTCGTACCAGTAGCGGAGGGCGTACGAGAACTGGCTGTCGGGGTCGGTCACGATGGTCTGCTCGCCACCGCCCGTGGTGGGCGCGGCGGGGACGCGGGTGACGACCACGAGGCCTTCGCGGCAGGAGACCACGCCGTTGAGGTTCGCGGTGAGGCCGGCGGCGTCGAAGCCGTTGTACTCGTAGAAGTCGATGCCGTGGAGCATCCCGAGGCGGTTGCCACGGATGATCTCGGTGGTGCCGATGCTGAACGCCTGGGCGACGGCAGGATCCTTGACGAGGGCGGCGTAGAGGTCGGGCGAGACGAGGGCGGCGCGGCCTTCCTGGGGAAGGTTCGCCTTGGTGAGCTTCTTGGCGATGTCGGCAACGTCCTGGCGGTCAAAGCCGGCGATGGTGCCGTTGTAGGCGTCGTCGAAGTCGGCGTTGACGAGGCCGAGGGTGCTGTCGAACAGGGACTTGACCACGGCGTTAGCCATGGGAGCCATGAACAGGCGGCGGAGGCGCTCAAGGGACAGGGTGGCGACTTCGTAGTCGGTGAAGCCGATGGTGACGTGCTTCTGATCGGCGAGGGTCACGACGACGCCGGTGGAGTCGGCGTTGGACTCGACGAAGCCGGTGGCGCGGGAGTAGTTCGCGGCGGTGAACTTGCCGGCGTAGCGGGTGGCGACGCTGGTACCGCGCTCGGCGACGTACGAGCCGAAGTCCGTGACGGCGATCTTGGTGAGGGGCTGGAGCTGGGGGACGAGGGTCCGCAGGGACTCCTCGGCAACCAGGTTGAGGGTCAAGCCCCCGATGCTGTTAGTAGCCATGATAGGTTAGTTGGGGATGTTGGGGTTGAAAATTAGCGAAGGCCGGCGGCCGCGATGATGGCGGTGCGGTTCTTGGTGTAGAACTCGGAGGCGGCCTTGGGGTCCTTCTGACGAAGGGCGGCCCACTCGGCGGCGACTTCCTCGTTGGTCTTGGAGGCCTCGGCGACGGCCGGGGAGATCTCGACGGCATCGACGCCGACGGACGCTGCGATGGCGGCGGCCTTCTTGCCGGCGGACTCGACCTTGGCCTTGGCGTCGACGGACGCGGCGATGGCCAGTTCCATGGCTTCCTTCATCTTGGCGTTGTCGGCCTCAAGGGAGGCGACCTTGGCCTCAAGGGCGACCTTGTCGGCCTTGACGGACTCGACCAGGCCGTTGACGGTGGCGAGCTCGGCGTCCTTGGACGTGATGAGGGCTTGCGCGTCGGCGAGAGCCTTGGCGTGGGTTTCGGCCTCGGCGGACTTGCCCGTGAAGGCCTCCTTGAGGGCGGTCAGCGTATCTTCGAGGTTCATCGTTGAGAAATAGCCGTCAGTCAAGAAAGAGCCTTGGAAACCGCGTCCTCGTAGGAGTAAAAGAGACCCGTTACGAGGTGCCTCTTGGCGGCTTCCTTGCCCGTGAAAGTCTGAGCCTCAAGGTCCTCGTCCTTGACGAAGGTGCGGACGGCCTTGACGTCGGAGCGGAAGTCCGAGCCGACGGAGTCAATGTCCTCTTGGAGGTGCTTGATCTGCTCCTCGGTTAGGTCGGTGCCAGGATAGCCCATCGCCTTGTATTTGCCGCTCTTTATCACGGTGACCTCGACGCCGGCTTCGGCCAGCGCCTTCTTGACGTTGGTTACGGCCACGAAGCAGCCGACGTTGCCGATGCTTGCGGAGGGGGTGACGCTGAATCGGTTGGCCTGCGAGGCCACCCAGTAGGCGGCGGAGCAAGCCTGTCCGTCGCAGAAGGCGAGGGTGGGCTTCATCTTGCCGAGCGCCTTGAACATGGCGGCGGCCTCGGGGGTGCCGTTGACGGAGCCTCCGGGCGAGTCCACGTCGAGGACGGCCAGCTTCACGTCGGGGTCGGCGGCGGCCTGCCTCATCCACTCGGTGACATCGTCGAGGTCGCAGCCCCCCGTGGCCTTCTCAAGGGCGGTGAGCCCCTTGCCGATGACGCCCTTCATGGGGATGTAGGCCACGCCTTCGTGGACCTCGTACTTGGGCTGCTCGCCGAACACCATCGCAAGGATCTTGTCGAAGTCAGCCGCCTTGGGGTCGAACTTGTCGACGAAGTGGGAGACGCGCTCAACGTGGCCCTTGGCGACAAGGGGGTCGATGAGCATCGGGGTTCCGGCGGCGAGGGCTTGTGAGAGTGATTTCATGTTAGGAGGGTGAGCCCGGTGTGTCTCCGGGGTTGAGGTTCTCGTCGTCCAGGCGGTAGTCGTCCTCCATGTCCTCCTCGGCGTCCTCGTTCTCGTCGGGCGGCTTGACGGCGGTGGACGAGTTGGCGGTGACGTCCGAGATGGCCACGTTGTCCGGCTTGTACACCATCCACAGCGGCACGCCCTCGGCGGCGCACTCGTCCATGATTGCCTTGGCCTCGCGGACGCGGCGCTTGATGAGCGTGGAGAGGTGCTCGCCGTCCTCCTGGGCGTTGTCGCCGAGGGTCTTGATTCCCATGGCGATGTCGGCTCGGTTCTGCGCGGAGTCGCGTGAGGCGTCCACCGTGAGGCGCTTGGGGGTCGTCCAAAACACGCGGGTCCAGTTGTCGTTGGCGGGAAGCTCGCCGTTCTTGATGGCGGTGCCGATGACGTAGCCCCACAGGGGGGTGAGGAATCGGTTGATGAGGACGGTCTGCAACTGCTTGAACTGGCGGTCGGCCTTGGCGACGACGAGGCGCATCGAGGCACCGCCGGCCTTGGAGGGGTCGTGGACAAACTCGTAGGGGAGCGTGCCTGCGAGCGAGTCGCGGACGAGGTGCTCCATGAACCCGGTGAACGTGGGGTTCGGTCGGTTGGACTCAAAGGACTCAAGCTTCTCGCCGGGGTTGAGGGCCAGGATCTTGCCGCCGATGAAGGTCGAGGCCTCGTTGGCGTCGGTGATGTTGTTGCCGCCGGCGGGGTATCCGTTGGGACGCATCCCGAAGGCCTCGAAATCGGCCTGCGAGTTGTCGAACTGTCCGGGCTCCCTGGAGATCGTCCTAACGACGTCCGAGTTCATCTTCACGGCGAACTTCTCCAGCGAGATGATTTCCAGCATATCGACCACGTTGTTGATCGAGTGCTGGAGGGGGGAGTATGCCCTGGCGCCCGAGGCGACCTCGGGGGTGTAGACGTGCATCACGGCTCCGGCGGGAACCTTGCGTCCCGAGCCGTCCGTCTTGATGACGTTGTAGGACTCGGGCTTGCCGTACTTGCCGAAGATGATGCCGTCCACCTCCTTGGGCTCGGGGGCGGCGGACTGGTTGGAGCCGACGCGGTGGGACTCGATGAGCTGGACGCGGCAGAGTCCGGATGCGTCCTTGGTCTTGATGGGGAAGCACTCGCCGTCTCGCATGACGAGGCGAGCCACGATTTGCTGGAGCTCGTACAGGTTGAAGCGTCCCGTGATGTCGCAGGGAACCCGCGCCCACTTGTCAAAGTATTGCTCGTAGGCCTCGTCGAGCTTGGGGTTGCCGGTGCGGACCTGGGCGGTGATGCCGTCGCCGACGGAGTAGAGGACGTAGTCGGAGAGAACTTGCCGGATGATTCCGGCGTTCAGCTCCATCCAGCGCATCTTCCGCGTCGTTTCGAGACGGTCAAAGACCGTCATCGTCTTGCGGAAGTCAGTCGGCCACGAGGACCAAATCCATGAGCGCTTGTTGGAGAACTTCGCGGACTCGAAATTGGAGAAGATGCCAGGCCCGCCCGTGGCCTTCACGCCCGTGGACGTGGCTCCGACCTTGCCCCTAGGGGTTGCGGAACGGGTGAACTTCTTGCCCGAACTAGCCTTTTTGCGCGCCATAAGTGTCAGAGACCTCGGAAGTTGTTGAGGAGGTTGCCGACGCGGACGCGGTCAATCTTCCCATACCTCTCGGGGTCCTTGAGCTGGAGGGCGTAGCGGCACTCGATCATCACCAGGTCCGGCGCGAGCGTCCATTGCTTCGACACCGAGGTGCCGCTGTCGGCGTACTCCATGATGGCCTTGCCTGCCGTGATGGCCTCGACGGCCTTGGTGAGAATCTCCTCGATCTGCGGGACCGTGAGCACCATGAAGATGCCCTTCGGAGCCGAGCGGCCGGAGCCGGAATAGGAGATGGTCGCCATTAGCAGTAGCCGCCAGTCCAAAGGACAGGCCGCGCCCCTCTTGCCATGAGTCCTAGTGCCACCCGGACGTAAAAGAGGGACGCGGCCTGCTTGTGATCAATCCTTGGGAGCGGGCGTCTCCTTGTCAACACCCGTCTTTTCATCCGTGGGCTTGTTCTTTCCCCTGCCGATAAGCCTTGCCATCATCGCCGGCAGCAAGCCTATGACCTCGCAGTCCCACAGGTGGTTCGCCCTTTCGCCGACTTGCACCCAAATGGGGCGGCCGGTCTCGGAGCGGGTGCGGTGCTCGGAGGTCATCTGACGCTTGTACTCGTCCCCGCAGTCCTCGGGATAGGTGTGGTCGCCCTTGCGTCGGATGCGGGCGAGGGCGTCCTTGAGGGCCAGGTTGGAGAACAGGTGCAGGCGGCACGACCTCTTGCCCACTTGGACGACCTTGGCGGGCTTGTACGGGCGGTAGGCTATCTTGACGCCAACCGGGGTTTGGACGCGCCAGGGGAAGTCCGTCTCGCCCGAGCCCTTGGTCGCCTGCCAGCCGTAGGTGGCGCATTTCTCGTAGACCTCGTCCACGTTGGGGCCGTCGCCCGAGTCCACGAACACGAACTGGTCGGCCACCTCCAGCCTCTGCTGCTCGCGGCGCAGCTCCTCCCATGTGTCCACATACATCCAGCGGATTAGGCGGCTCTTTCCGTCCGACGACCAGGATCGGATGACGAAGTAGTACCCTTTCCGCTGAACGTCCACGGCCATGAACCTGAGCCGGAACGAGTGTTGGCCACGGAGCTGCTCGGGCGAGAACGGAGGAGAGCACAGCCGCCCGTCGATTGCCCTGCCCTCCTCGGCCCAGTCCTGCTCCATGCGGTAGGACGACGGCAGGATCTCGGCGCCGGAGTCGTCGGGCTCGTCGCTCCACGGCAGGGCCAGCCGCTTCATCTTGAAGTCCTTTCGCTTGGACTCGTCGGCGTGTAGGTCGAAGGACTGCGCGGCCTCGATGCACTCGACGGCCAGGTCTCCCCACGACAGCCCCCATTGCATCGCCAGGGCGTTGAAGTGGAAGCCCACGCGGCCCTTGGGGGCTCCGGGGTTCATCGGGACGTACTTAGCCGTGGCGTTCATCTCCGCCCGCACGCTGTTGCGGTCCAGGTGCCTGTGGTCGCACCGCCGGCAGGCGTAGGTCGTGTTAGCCCTCACCTCGTCGAAGTCCCACAGCCCGTCCTTCTTGGCTCCGTCTGGGTAGCGTATGTACGCCCAGTCGTAGGGCTGAACCTCTCCGCACTTGTGGCAAGTGAAGCACCACTCGCGCCTGTCCGTGCCGTTGAACAGCTCCGTGAAGTCGTGGTCCTCCTCGGCTCCCTGCGACACGAACACGGACTTGCCCTGCCATGTGAAAGCGGTTCGTCGGGCGAGCGCCTGCTTGAGGTGTCCCCTGGGCCATTGCCACACCTCGTCACCGCCGAGGAACCTGATGGAACGCCGCTGGAGGTTTCGCTCGTTGTCCGCCCCGAGCACCCAGGTGGTGTTTCGGCGGAACGGCGTCATGTGCCACTTGGACTTCTCCGTCTGCGAGATTTGGTCGCGGGTGGACGGGGTGGCCTCCCAAAGCGGCCGCAGTCGCGTCTGCTGCCAGTCCTGGGCGTTCAGGTCCACGTCCTGCAAGAGCAGCATGGGGCCGGGCGTGCGTGCTGGCACGAAGGCCGACCACAGTTCGACGACCATGGACTTGCCCGACTGGACGTTCCCCATGACGGCCACGGTCTCGACCTCCGGGTCCTGCAACGCCCGCAGGATCGGGGCGAGGTACGGCGTGGACTCGATGCGGAACGGGCCGGGGTTCGGCGAGTACGGCACCGACTTCACGTTCCTCTCCAGCCAGTCCACGATGTCCCCGTCCGGGTCCGGGGCTATGAGCGCCCGCAGGGACGCCTCAAAGTCACTCGGGCTGCTCGACCTCATCGGGCTTCTCCTCGGGCGGCTGCGGCTGGTCGGGCGTGGTCATGTCGGCGATGGCGTCCTCGGCTGACTGCGAGTGCCTGCGGAGCAACTTGGCCACCTCCTCGTCCACGGCCTTCATCGCCATGCCAGGATTCTGATCATTGGCCTTGGGGGCGACGCGGGTGCCGAGCTGGGACAGGTCGTTGCGGAGCGACAGCAATATCTTGCCGAACACGGCCACGGCCTGCGCCGTCTCGACGTACTTGCGGCTGGCGATGTCCCTCGCCACGGCCTCGCGCTCAAGGGCCACCATGGTCTTCAAGAGCTTGTCATAGGTGGCGTATGACTTGGACTGGTTCTTGTCCTTGTTGTCCAGGTCCTCAAGGTACTGCCTGTACGCACGTTCCTTGAGCGACCTGTGCTGGCTCACGATTTCGGCGAAGGACTCGTCGGACACGTTGCCAGTCGGCACGCCTGCGTCAGCCCCCCGCGTCGCCCTCCGCGAGTTGTACCAAGCCTGGGCGGACTCGACGGAGTCCGTGGGCATACCCTGGGCCTTGAAGCCGTTGGCCGTCTGCTTTGAGACGTTGAGGGCCTTGGCGATGTCCACCATCCGGGCCTCGCTCATTTTCCTGTTCGGTTCCCGTTGTAGGCGCAGAGGGGCAGCGAGAACTTCCGCTGGATCATCCGCACGCGGTATGAGATGTAGGACTTGCTGCGGCCGTACCGCTTGGCGATTTCCTGCTGCGAGCCGCAGGACGGGTATCCGATGGCCAGCCTCATGCAGTCCGAGTGCATACGCACCTCCTTGGACTTCGTGCAGTCAAAGGCGTCGATGACTCGGGCGGCAATCGCCACCGCGAGCTCCATCGAGGGGTTCGCGTCATCCTCCCTGCCCTTGGACTTGGCCACGCCTGCGGAAATCTTTTGGAAGTACGAGTTGGCGTTGGCGTCGCCGGTCGAGTCCCCGTCCGTCCCGAACCGCCTGTGGAACATCGGTAGGTTGTCGTCGAGCGGATCCTCGACGTTGATGCCGGCGTCAGCCAGCCTCTTGATGTCCTGGGCTGTCGCCTTGGACAGGAAGGCCTCCCACTCCTCTCGGAGCGTCCTCTTGGGTCTGTTGTATCGCGCCATGATTACGCATTATAGCATACCTCCCGTCGGGAGTCAAAAGGAACACCCCCCTGCGGATGCCGAAGCGCACCTCAAGCCACGCCTCCTTTGAGGTCAGCTCCTTGCCGTAGACATCTGACCAGGCCTGCGACAGCTCATCCCTCAGTTCCCACGACGGCATGGGTCCGTCCGGCATGACCCCGAGCAGGGCCGTGAGGCGCATCTCCCTGGCCGATGCTGAGTCCCTGTGCTTGCGGTTGAGGCTTTCGAGGTGGGCGGCCATCCTTTCGGGGTGGCGGCGGCGGATTTCCTTCCAGGTGAGGCGGCGGCGGCGGATCATGGGGGTGGCAAAATGGAGCGGAGTCGAGGACTCAAACCTCGCCTTCCAGGCTGGTGGCCTGGCGTGTCTCCTTCGACACTTCCTCCGCGTTTGATAGGCCGTCATTATACGGCGGCTTAAGATTCATTGTTTTTTCGTACCTTGGCAAGCCCCATCTTTTGTACCAAGCATGGATCACACGCATCCTGTCTGAAGGTGAAATGGCCTTGTGGTAATAAATGCCACGCTTGTTGCCGTGTTTGAGTGTCACGGCCTTGTCTCCGCTGTGCTTTCGGTAAGCCGCTATGCGTCGCATCCTGGGATTGCTTCCAGCCCCAAACTTGCACGAAGGAACCTCATGCCCATTATCCCTAAGCCATTGCATCATCTGTGAATACCTTTCGTCTGAAATGTGTTCATGCCCGTGTCCCTTTGTGTAGCCAAGGAACTTCCAAACACGATTGTACTGCGTCCCCCTGCCCCATAGTGATGTTGTCAAAAGGTGTTCAAGTGGTTCATTGTATCTATTATCAAAGAAATCGCCCAAAGTCGTTGCTAGCATAGCGCAAAGTTTCCCAAGGTTCCAATGCCATCCAATAGGCTGGGCTGACACGCAAACGCTAACGTCCATGACCCTGCGTAGTTGAACTCCCTTTTGCTTTGGGTCCTTTGACAGTCCGAGGAACCTGTCCCTTTCAGTTAGGTTTATCACGGGTGATGCCAAAAAGATAAGTCCAAGCA
>JBKDBK010000166.1:0-4292 GCA_046315175.1 Opitutia bacterium
CGCCGGGGGCCGACGCGCCGTAGCCCGGGTCGGCCTCGGGCGGCCAGAGGATCGGACGGGGGCGAAGGAGGCGTAGGAGGCGGAGGAGACGCAGGGGCGTAGGAAGCGGAGGAAAAGGCAAAGGGCGGCAGGACAGAGGCAGTTTCAGAGGCGGTGAAAGCGTCATTAGGGCAATGCCCCCTTCCTCCTGCTGCCTCTCATCCTGCGCCTCCTTCGAATCCTCCGCCTCCTTCGTATCCTGTCCTTTGCCCCCCTTTCAGGGCGGGCTCACCTTTCCCAAACCGTCCCCCCGCCGTCATCAATCCGTAACATTGGGATGGGATGATATCCGCGTCTTCCCACCATGAACACGCTCCTCCGATCCCTCGCCCTCGCGGCCTTCACCTCGGCGCCGGCGCTCGCCCAGAACGCCGTTGTCCTCGATCCCAAGCTGACCGACTACGCCGTGACCTCCGGCGTCTCGGGCAACCTCAACTCCGTCGGTTCCGACAGCCTCAACAACCTCATGACCTTCTGGGCCGAGGGCTTCAAGGCCCGCTACCCCAACGTCAAGGTCCAGATCGAGGGCAAGGGTTCGTCCACCGCTCCTCCCGCCCTCGCCTCGGGCCTCGCCCAGGTTGGCCCCATGAGCCGCGCCATGAGGTCCTCCGAGATCGCCTCGTTCGAGGGTCGCTATGGCCACAAGCCCACCGCCATCCCCGTGGCGGTCGACGCCCTCGCCGTCTTCGTCCACAAGGACAATCCCATCAAGGGTCTCTCCCTCACCCAGGTCGACGCCCTGTTCTCCTCCGGCCGCAAGCGCGGCGGGCAGGACGCCTCCACCTGGGGCGCGGTCGGCCTCGACGGCTCCTGGGGCGGCCGCAGCGTCTCGCTCTTTGGCCGCAACTCGGCCTCCGGCACCTACGGATTCTTCAAGGAGATTGCCCTGAAGAACGGCGACTACAAGTCCTCGGTCAAGGAGCAGCCCGGCTCGTCCTCCGTGGTCCAGGGCATTGCCTCCGACATCTCGGCCATCGGCTACTCCGGCATCGGCTACGCCACCTCCGGCGTCCGCGCCCTACCGCTCTCCGAGAAGGACGGCCAGGAATTCGTCGCCGCCAACCAGGCCAACTGCGAGTCCGGCACCTACCCCCTCGCCCGCTTCCTCTACGTCTATGTCAACAAGTCTCCGAGCAAGGATATGGACAAGCTCACCCAGGAGTTCATGACCTTCATCGTCTCCAAGCAGGGCCAGGAAATCACCATCAAGGACGGCTACTTCCCGATCAACTCGGATGTCGCCGCCGAGGCCCGCGCCGCCCTCAAGTTCTACTCGGCTGAGTGAACCCTTCGCCGCCTCGCCCCGAGGCCTCTCCCGCCACGCCCACCGGGCCGGCCCTAAGCGGAGAGCCTCGTCGGGCGGGACGGTTCTCGCGGGCTTCGGCCCGCTTCCTCTTTTCGCCCAGCCCGTAACCCAAACGACACCCCTTGGACACTAAGGAAACATCTGGCGTCCGTCGCCACGAGGTGAACCCCCGGACCCTCGCCGTCGACCGATGGATGGCCCGGTTCATCAACGTCGGCGGCATCGGTGTCGTCGCCGCCGTCCTCGGGATGCTGGTCTTCCTGGTCGCCCAGGTGGTTCCCCTTTTCCGCGGGGCGGATCTGGAGGAGCTCGCCTCCGTGCAGTTGCCGGCCGGGATTGCCGCCCTCGTCGTCGACGAGTATGGCGAGCTGCCCTGCGCGGTGATGCCCGACGGCGAGCTGCGCTTCCACCGTCTCGACGGCTCCCTCGCCAAGTCCTGGCGTCCCGAGCTCCCCGGCCGCAAGGTCACCGCCCTCCGGGCCTATCCTCGCGACGGCCTCGTCCTCATCGGGCTCGACGATGGCTCGGTTGCCGAGGTCAAGGTCGGCCACCGCTCGCGCTTCGATGCCGCGGGGGCGCGCGTGGTCGAGGCTGAGCCCGCGCTCGGTTCGATCCTTCCCGTCGTGCCCGGCATCGCCCTCGAATCCGTGCACCACGTCCGAGGGCCGGCCGGCCGGGTGGTCCTCGTCCGCCATGCCTCATCGTCGGGCTCTCGCCTCGTCGCGGTGAAGGTTTCCGAGCGACGCGCGCTTGGCGGCAAGGTGCGAAGCACGCCCTCCGATCCGGTTGCGGTCGGGCCCGGATTGGCCGGCGTCGTCGGCGAGGTGCTGATGGCGAACGGCGAGCGCATCCTGGCCATGCTGGCCGACGGGCAGGCGGTGGTGTTCGCCGACGCCGATGGCTCCTACCCCGAGGTCCAGCGCTTCCGTCCCTTTCCCGAGTCTCCCGGCGCCCGCGCCACCTCCCTCGGGTTGGTCCTCGGCGATGTGACCGTCGTCCTGGGCTCCGACCAAGGGCATGAGGAGGCCTGGTCCCTTTATCCCCAGCGCCAGTCCGACGGCACCGAGGTCCGCGCCTTCGGCCGCATCCATGTCAACGACAGCCTCGGTGGCAGGGCGGACGGCTTCGCGCCCTCGCCGGTCAACAAGTGCTATGTCGTCTCTTCCCGCTCGGCGCTTGAAATCCGTCACATGACCACCGGCACCGTGCGCTGGTCCGGACCTCCGGTGGATTCCTTCCTCGCCGGCTTCCTTACCAAGAACCACGACCAGATGGGCATCCTCGAGTCGTCCGGCCGCCTCCGTCGATGGAAGATCGACGACCATCATCCCGACGGCGGCTGGCGGGCCTTCTTCGCCCCGATCTGGTACGAGGGCGGGACCGGCCCCGAGTACGCGTGGCAGTCCAGCTCGGGCACCGACGAGTTCGAGCCCAAGCTCTCGCTCGTCCCCCTCATCTACGGCACGCTCAAGGGCACGGCCTACGCCCTGGTCTTCGCGCTGCCCGTGGCCCTGCTCGCCGCCGTCTACGTCTCGCAGTTCCTCCGGCCCGAGCTCAAGCGCGTCATCAAGCCGACCATGGAGATCATGGCGTCCCTGCCCTCGGTCGTCCTCGGCTTCCTCGCCGGCCTGTGGCTGGCGCCCCTGGTCGACGGCCATCTCGTCGCGCTGCTCCTCGCGATCCTGGCCCTGCCGATCTCCGCCCTCGTCTTCGGCACCGCCTGGTCGAGGCTCCCCCTCGGCGTCCGGCGCTCCATTCCCCAAGGCTGGGAGTTTGCCGCGCTCATCCCCGTGCTGGCCTCCGCGGTCGGCCTCGCCTGGCTCGCCGCGCCCTCGGTCGAGGCGGCCCTCTTCAGCGTCACGGACCCTGGCACCGGCAAGGTTGTCGCCGACTTCCGCGAGTGGTGGCGCCTCGCCACCGCGTCCTCCTATGACGCCCGCAACTCCGTGGTGGTGGGCTTCGTGATGGGCTTCGCGGTCATCCCGGTCATCTTCACCATCGCCGAGGACGCCCTCTCCAACGTCCCTCCCGCGCTCCCCTCCGGCTCCCTCGCCCTCGGCGCCAGCCGCTGGCAGACGGTCTGGCGGGTCGTCGTGCCGACGGCCATGGCCGGCATCTTCTCCGCGGTGATGATCGGCTTCGGCCGCGCGGTCGGCGAGACCATGATTGTCGTGATGGCGACGGGCAACACGCCTGTGATGGAGATGAATCCCTTCAGCGGCATGCGCACGCTCTCGGCCAACATCGCGGTCGAGCTCCCTGAGGCGCCCGTCGGCCACACCCATTACCGCGCCCTCTTCCTCGGCGCCTGCTTCCTCTTCCTCATGACCTTTGTCCTCAACACCGCCGCCGAGGTCCTCCGCCAGCGCCTGCGCGAGCGCTTCAAGGTCGTCTGACCCATGAAGGACCCCGTCCCCAACATCCCCGACGCCAAGCCCCCCGCGGGCGAGGCCTACGTTTGGTTCACCTCGGTCGGCCTCGTGGTCGGCCTGGCCATGGTGGCCGCCCTGGTCGGGGTGATTGTCGCCAACGGCGCCAAGGCTTTCTGGCCCTCGGCCATCGAGCGCGCGGAGCTGGCCGACGGCCGCGTCCTGCTCGGGCCCCTCGCTCAGGAGCGCCTCAAGCCGGGCACGCCGCCGGCCAACGCCATCCTCGAGCGGCAGTACCAGGTCGGCCTGCGCGAGGTCAACGGCCAGAGTTTCGCCTGGGTCGACGCCTCCGCGGTCCGCTCCTCGACCCTGCCCGAGGGCGCCCTCGCCCTCGAGCGCATGGAGAACGGCGCGGCGTTCCTCCTGCCCTCGGGTCCCCGCCTCGCCGACGGCACCCGCGTCGGCGCCGACGACCCTGCCTTCCTTCCCCGCCTCCAGGCGCTCATCGACGCGGCTGCCGTTCGGCGCGAGCGGCTCGCCGAGGTCGAGAAGGTCCGCATCGGGCGGATCAACACCGA
>JBKDBK010000167.1:0-7043 GCA_046315175.1 Opitutia bacterium
CGCCGCGCTCACGGTGTAGGTCGCAACGAACGAACGATCCTGCAAGTTGTTGCGGAAGGCCACGCAGTGCGTGCCGGTCTTCGCCGAGCGCACCCAGAACGAGAGAGTGATCGGGCGGCCGATGAGGTCTCTCGCGTTGAAGCCCTCGATGCGCTGCTCGATGATCGCGGCGTCACCCGCTGCGACCGCTGCATCCGCCGTCGTGACGACAATCTGCGCGCTGAACTGGAATTCGTTCGACGGCGGTGCCACCGGCTCTTGGGTTGCAGTGACCACAGCCGTCGTGCCGCCGGTGAAGTAGGCGAACCGATCCACCATGAAGGTGCCTGACGGGGCCGCAGGGAACGACACCCCCCGCTGCGCGATGTCCATCCGCCCGTTGATGATCTTGTTTCGGAACGAGAACGGGGAGACGTTGCTGCCGGCGATGACCACCTGCTGCGCGGTCACTTGCCCGGATGAGGTGAGAGCCGGGACCACCAGCGGCCCGGTCATGGTGTCGCCCGCCTTCGCGACGCCGGCGAACGTACCCGGCTGGATGTTCGCCGCGATGACGCCCCCGTTTTCGTCGAACGCCAAGGTCTTGTTCGCGCGCTGCGCTGCGCTGGGGAGCGTCAGCGACCCGGCCTCGGACTGCGGTCCCACGATCGCGCGGCCGGCGCGCTCCGCGACTTGCTGGGCCAGGATGGTGAGCTTGTCGAGCGCCGCGTTGATGACGGTGGGCAGGAACCCGCCGCCGTTCTGCAAGTCCGTCAGTTGCGTGGGCGGAACGTCACTCAGTAGCGCAAGGGTCTGCCCGACCGCCAGGGGCGAATTCGCGCCGATCAGCGTGACGGTTCCGCCGGGGTTCGCGTCCTGGTTCGAATTGAGCGAAACGGTGTAGTCGGACCCCAGCGTCAGCAACGTCTCGCCACCGAGGGCGTCGGCGCGTACGACGTCGATGTCCGACCCCTGGAAGACCTTGAAGGCGAACGGGAACGCTGAGACCGCTCCGGTGCCGGTGAACGAAACCCGGCGGGTCAACGTGGAAATGGTCATGGGCAGAGCTCCGACGGATCGCCGCGAGGCTATCCGTCGAGGCTGCCGTCATGTGCGTTCAAACGGGATCGTCGGTGCCCATATGGACTCTGTTGGATTTCTTGAGATTCTCGACAGCCGGAATCACTTGGAGGTTCCACGGGACATGCAACCCCGAAACGACTTTGCCGCGCAACGGGACTATGTGGTCAACGTGATGGGGCGTCTCTGTCAACTCGCTCATCACGCGAGCCTCGTAGTAGATGCGAGCGAAGTCTTGCGCCCGGACCCAAGGCGGCGTACCCCGTCTGCGCCTTGCCTTGTAGCCAGCCTTTAGCGCAGCCGTCCAGTCGGGATTGGCCCGGACCCACTCGCGAGTCTTCGCAGCGGCTTTATCTCGATTGCGCTCAGCCCATTGCCGGGCACGCTCACGCGCAGCCGCAGCGTTCCGGAGAGCGTAGTCGCGCTCCCTAGCGCGGCATTTCTCAAGGTGGTCTTCTCGGTAGGCTCTGCACCGAGCAAGCCGCGACTCACGGTTCTTGAAGTAGCTCTCGCGCGCGGACTGCTTGGCGCGCTCCGGGTTGCTGGCGACCCATGCGGCAGTCCGGGCAGCGACGCACCGTCGACAAACAAGGCCCCGCGGAGGAAACGGAACCGTATCGTCAAAGCGTTCACATTTCCGGCACTGCTTCATACAACCTCCCAGTTGTATTCTAGCAGACGCGTTCCCTATCGTTGATAGCCAAAAATCACAGCCGCCGGGTTCTCCGTCTCGCCCTCCGCCAGTGCCTTGATCCCCGTGATCGTGCGGTTCGTCTGCGCCGACGGCAGGCCGGTCAGGTCGCCGACGACGTTGATCGCAGCCTTGCGGAACGCGTCATCGAATTCACCTTGCGCCGCTTGTGTGACCAGCCGGTAGGCGTCCGAGATGAACCGCAGGCCGGCCGGTCCGCCGTACTCCGATCGCACGCCCTCGGCACCGGCGACGATCTTGCCGACCTCGCCGAACTCGCGCGTGACGACCATGAGCCCGAGGAGATAGCTGAGATTCTCGCCGACCATCTTGCGCGCCAGCCCCTCGAGGTCTTCCTCGTCATCGCCGCCCGGCGTGAGCGCGCTCTTGATCGCCATGCCCAGCACCGCGGGCACGGTCGTCAGGAGCAGCAGATCGACGGCGAATCGGGCCTTCTTCGCCGGCGTGTCGGCCAGCATCGCGCGGCCCGTGGCGAGGTTGAAGGTCGTATTCATGAACGTGTAATAGACCGTGAACAGTTTCATCGCCGGCGACCCGCGCTCGATCGCCGAGAGGTCTTTCAACTGCCCGCCGCCCTGCGCGTCGACGACGGCCTGGTCCGCCAGATCGACCGCGCGATCCTCGTCGTTGCCCGCTGCCAGCGCCTTCTCGTAGGCGCCGAGCCATGTCGGGACATCGACCATCTTCTGCACGCGCAGCATCATCCAGTAGGCGCCTTCGGTCATCACTCGCATCGGCGCCGTCTGACCTTCGACGCGGTTGCGGAGCTCGTTGAGCTCGCGGAACCGGGTGCGCGTCCGGTTCCGCATGAACTCCGATTTCCCGACGACCTCGCGCGCCGAGCCGACCGGGTTCGCGATGTAGCGCGCGACGCCGCGGCCGATCCAGCCCGCGCCGACGCGGACGATCGACTGATTGAAACCCGTGATCTGGATCGCCGCGGACATGACGTTGAAGCCCAGGCCCGCCGCACTCACACCCTGGCGCAGCCGCGCGAGCATCGCCTCACCGGCACCCTGCGCGCCGCGGTCACCCTCGGCGATGTCGCGGACCCAGGTCTTGATCTGATCCTTGACCTCCGGCCCGTAGTGGCTGCGGATCGCCGAGTCGATGGTCTTCGAGCGGAGCAGCCGGTTGACGTCGATCAGCCACTCGTGCCAGGTCAGATCGTGGATGACGTCGTTGACGCCGCTGTATATCCCCGCGAGCGAATAGAGCAGCGGGCGCCCGGTGACCTCCTCGGCGCGCGTCTTGGTGAAGCTGCGGCGCGTCGTCGCGCTGGTGTAGGCGCCTTGCAGCATGCGCTTTGCGTCTTCCGCGTCGGCCTGCTCCTCGGCCCGCTGCGAGGCGGCCGGATCGAATCGGATCGGAAAGTACCCGCCGCGGAGCTCGAGCGACTGCCCGTCCGCCGTCGTGACCTCGAGCGGTGCCGGGTCGACCCAAGTCGGCTCTTTGCCGTAGACCCGCCGCTCTTTCGCGCCGATCATCGGCCGGTAGGTCTCGAAATGATCCCATACCGCCTGCACCGCCTGCCACTCGGTCGCGGTCAGCGACTCGAGCACCGGCGCGACTTGCGCCTCGGTCCAGCCTTCGCCGCCGAGTAGCCGCTGCTGGTTGCCGGCGTTCCCCATGTTGAGCGCGATGGCGATCCGCTGCTCGCGCGTAAGGCTGCGACCGATCGACGGGAATGCCTTCTTGGTCGTCATCCGGCCGGCGTCCATCACCGGCGCCAGGATCTTCGACAGGGCGATCGTCGCCTCGGCGCGCATCGTCGTCTCCTGGTCGGCGCGCTCGTTCGGCGACCGGACGAAGTATTCCCACATCGGCCCGCCGTCCTTGCCGCCGTCCATGACGTTCGCCAAGGTCGCGACCTTGAGATGCGCGGCGACGAAGCGCCGGCCAAGCTGGGCGACGCGCCCGCCCCAGGTCGCCGGCGTGCGCGTCTCCGCGCTGCGCGTGCCCGCGTTCTCGACGATCGAGCTCGCGATGCCGTCGCGGATCGCCTCATAGGTGCGCTGGTCGCGCGCGGTCAGGAGCTTGTTCTTGAGCCGGCCCAGGTGCTCGATCTGCTGCACCGTCTCGACCAGACCGCGGAACTCCTCGACCGTCATCTCGCGGAACGGCTTGCGGAATGCTTCGTTCGCCATGTCGGCCGAGACGTCCGGCTCGAGTCCCTGCTCGCGCTGCGACTCGAGCCACGCTGCGAACGCGACCCGCTTGTCGGCGGCGCGGTTCGACATCGGCCGGAGGTCGAAGCGCTCGAGCAGCGCGTCGATCTGGTCGACGTAGTCCGGATCGAGCGCCTTGCGGACGCCGTCGCGGCCGAACTTCGCCAGGTACTCGCGCCCCTTGCGGACCTCGTCCAGCGCGTCGTGCGCCGAGCGCGTCGCATAGAGGTTGATGATCTGGTTGCGCTTCTCGGCCGCGGCCAGCGCGAGGTCGCCGGACTGGCTCGCCTTCTGCGCGGCGCGCGCGGCCCGGACCTCGGCGGAAGCGTACTGCCCCGGCCGGACGTCGCGGATCCGCAGACGGGCGACCAGCGCCGCCGCGAGCTCGCGCGCTGCGCGCGGGACGATCGGGGCGGTTCGCGGCCGGCCTCGGGCGTCGGTGCCGGCCGGCTCGCGAGGGCCGATCGCCTTCGCCAGAGCGTTCGCCTCGGCCGCGAGGAACCGCCCGCGGACGTCGTTGTGGATCGCCCGGTCGGCGGCGCGCTCGATGCCCTCGGGCGTCGCGAGCTCCCCGTACTCCTCGAGCATCCGCTGGTCGACGCGGCCCTCGACGGCCTCGCGCGGCGGGTCGGCGGCGACCAGAGCGCGCAGCATCTCGTCGCCGCTGGTGAACCCGAACAGGTCCGCGACGACGTCCGGATGCAGGCCGTTCTTACCCGTCATCTTGAGCGCTTCGATGCGCGCGATGACGTCGTCCGGCATACCCATCTCGCGCATGTCGCCGACGGACAGGCGGCCGAAGACCATCGCCTCGACGTTCGCCGGGATGTCCTGCCCGATCGACGGGTCGACCTGGTTGGAGTAGCTCGGCCGCCCACGGAGCTCCTCGTCGAATCTGTCTTCGAGCTCGCGCGCGTTGCCCGCCTCGACGTATCCGAACTCGGCCAAGCGCTCGACCATGAGGTCGATCGGCAGACCGCCCTCGCGGCGCAGCAGCGGCTTGCCGAAGACCGGCACCGGCGAGCGGCCCGTCTTCTCGTAGCCCCACTGCGACTCAGCTTGCGCGCGGTCCAGGCCGCCCAGCTTCGCGATGGCGACGAACAGCGAGTCGACGGTCGGGTCGACCGTGTCGGGCAGCGACTTCGCCGGCGCGGCCGGCGCCATCTCGGCGCGGTCCTGGTCGGTCAGCCGGCCGGTCAGGAACGTCCACGCGCGATACACCGGCTGCGCCATGACCTCGGCGCGCACGGCCATCGTCATCTCGCGGCGCTGCTCGGCGACTTGCTTCTGTAGCCGCTTGACCTCGCGGCCCCGCGCGGTGCGCTGCCACGCCAGATCGCGCAGGGCGCGCGCCTGCAAGTCCTCGATCGCGTCGGCCGTCGCCTGCGTGCCGAGCGCCTGGTAGGCGGCGAACTCCTCGACCGTCATCCCGCCGGCCTCGGGCGAGTCGAACATCGGGAGCATCGAACGACCTTGCTCCGCGAGCGCGATGGCGTCGTTCGTCGCGAGCATCCGGTCGAAGACCCCGCGGACCTCGTCGTTGAGCTCGACGTTGAGGTTGCGGAGCTCGCGGTAGACGTTGAGCAGCCAGGCCCGGAACCGCTGGAATAGGCCGTTGAGCTCGATGCTCGGCGACTTGCCTTCAAACAGGTATGCCTCGAAACCGCGCGCGAAACGCTCGTGATAGTCGCGCTTCTCCTCGAAGTCCAGGCCGTACCACTCGTCGAGCGACTCGACGCCGAACCAGCGCAGCAGCGCCTCGGCGTCGGCGACCATCTCCTGCTCGCCCTGCGACAAGACGATGCCGTCGCGCTGCTGGCCGGCCAGGCGCGACGCGATGTCGAACTGCACTTCGAGGAAGAAGTGCCCGGCCTCGTGCAAAAACGAGCTAAGATCCGCGTTACGCAACAGAGTTATCGTGTTGGTAGACGGGTCGAAGCTGGCTCGATTGGAGGCCCCCCCTTGCCCAAGAGTTTTGTTCTGTCCTGCGCTCGCTGCGGCGCGTCGTTCACGCGTTTCCCGAGCCGTGCTCGCCGCTACCCGCGCCAATTCTGTAGCTCGGCGTGCAGCCTCGCGCAGAAGAAGGCCGAGCGGAGAGGCTGCGTCAACGGGGCCGGCTACAGGCAAATCAGCATCGAGTGCCGGACGGTCCTTGAGCATCGCCTGGTCGTCGAGCAGAATCTCGGCCGCGCTCTCAGACCCGGTGAGGTCGTTCACCACATCAACGGGGATCGATCGGACAACCGCATCGAAAACTTGCGGGTCATCGAGAATAGCTCCGCGCATCTGCGCGAGCACGGTCGCGAGAGGTGGGACACCGACGATGCCGTCCGTCTCCGCTCCGAGGGCTACACGTTCAAGGACATCGGCAAGCTTCTCGGCGCGCAGCCCCAAACCATTTACAAGCGCCTGAAGGAAAACGGCCTGATCGTCACCTTCGTTCGCAAGGGCGCGAAGCGAAACCGATCGGTTGTCGACTAGCTCTTGCCCGCCTTCCACGCGTCGAGCCGCTCCCGCTGCTCCGGCGTTGGCGGCGTCGACAGGATTCGCTCGCGCATCTCCCCGCGCGATGCGGCCGGCGACGTCGGACCAATCGAGGAGGGCGTCGCCGTTGAAGTCTCGGACGACGTTGCCGACTCTGTACCAGAAGGATTCTGCATTGGTGACGATGTCCTGGATCTTGACCGGCCCCGGCGCGTTCGCAACGATCGTCTGCACGACCTCGCGCCCGAGCCCCGTACCCTTCGCGACGACTCCGATGTCGTGGATGCTGACGATCGCATTGCTTTCGTCGACGTCCGCGACCAGCGTACCGGCCCGGTCGTTGTCCCGCGTGACGATCCGGAACTGGAACGTCCGCGAGCCCGGAACGACCCGGTCCCGGTGCCCCATGAGCCCGGCCTCGAAGAATCCGCCGGGCACCATGTCGGCGTCACCATGCACTATCTCGCCGACCGGGAGGAGGAAGAAATTCCGCGCCGAGAACTCCGGACCGCGCTCGCCGACGAACGGCTCCATATCCCAGGCGAACGACGCCCGGTCGGGCACCGCGGCCTGGTTGAGCGTGGCGAGACGGGCGAGCCCTTCGCGACCCCGGTCCGCCG
>JBKDBK010000168.1:0-9697 GCA_046315175.1 Opitutia bacterium
AACGGGTTCTTCTTGAAGATCTCGGCCTCGGTGTAGGCGCCGAGGAACGAGCCCATGTCGTCGCGGCTTACGCCGAGGGCGGTCTGGGTGAGGTCGTTCGTGCCGAAGCTGAAGAACTCCGCGGTGTGCGCGATCTCGTCGGGGGTCAGGGCGCCCCGGGGGACCTCGATCATGGTGCCGACCTGGTAGGCGATCTTGACCTTCCGCTCGGCCTGGACCTCGGCGGCGACGCGGTGGATGACCTCGACCTGGAGGTCGAGCTCGCGCTTGAAGCCGACGAGGGGGACCATCACCTCGGGCTTCACCTTGATGCCCTTCTTCAGGACGATGGCGGCAGCCTCGAAGATGGCGCGGGCCTGGGTCTCGGTGATCTCGGGGTAGGCGATGCCCAGGCGGCAGCCGCGGTGGCCGAGCATGGGGTTGAACTCGTGCAGGGCGGCCACGCGGGAGGCGACCTTGGCGGCGGGGATGCCGAGCTTGCGGGCGAGGTCGGCCTGCGACTTGTCGTCGTGGGGCACGAACTCGTGGAGCGGGGGGTCGAGCAGGCGGATGGTGGCGGGGAGACCCTTGAGCGCCTCGAAGATGCCGACGAAGTCCTCGCGCTGGTAGGGGAGGATCTTGGCGAGCGCCTTCTTGCGGCCCTCGACGGTCTCGGCGAGGATCATCTCGCGGACGGCGTCGATGCGGTCGCCCTCGAAGAACATGTGCTCGGTGCGGGTCAGGCCGATGCCCTGGGCGCCGAAGGCGATGGCCTGGCGGGTCTGCTCGGGGTTGTCGGCGTTGGTGCGGACAGCCAGGCGGGTGGCCTGCGAGCACCACTTCATCAGCTGGACGAAGTTGCGGAACTTCTCGGTCTTCTGGGCGGCCTTGTCGCCCTCGATGAGGCCGGTGATGATCTCGGAGGGGGCGGTCTTGATCTGGCCGGCGTAGACCGTGCCGGCGGTGCCGTCGATGGACAGGAAGTCGCCCTCCCTGAAGATGTGGCCGGCGATGGTCGCCTTCTTGGCGTCGTAGTCGATCTCGACGGCGGCGGCGCCGCAGACGCAGACCTTGCCCATCTGGCGGGCGACAAGGGCGGCGTGGGAGGAGACCCCGCCGCGCGCGGTGAGGATGCCCTCGGCGGCGATCATGCCGCGCAGGTCCTCGGGGGAGGTCTCGAGGCGGACGAGCAGCACCTTCTCGCCGCGCTCGGCGGCGACCACCGCGCGCTCGGCGTTGAAGTAAATCTTGCCGGTGGCCGCGCCGGGGCCGGCGGGCAGGCCGGTCGCGATGGCCTGGGCCTTCCTGACCTCGGAGAGGTCGAAGATGGGCGCGAGGAGCTGCTCGAGCTGGTCGGCGGGGTTGCGCAGGACGGCGGTCTCCCAGTCGATGAGCTTCTCCTTGACCATGTCGGCGGCGAACTTGAGCGCGGCGGCGGCGGTGCGCTTGCCGTTGCGGGTCTGGAGCATGAAGAGCTTCCCGTCCTGGATGGTGAACTCGATGTCCTGCACGTCCTTGAAGTGGCGCTCGAGGATGGCGCGGACCTTCATGAGCTCGGCGTAGGACTTGGGCATGACCTGCTTGAGCTTGATGACGGGCTCGGGGGTGCGGACGCCGGCGACGACGTCCTCGCCCTGGGCGTTGACGAGGAACTCGCCGTAGAACTCATCCTCGCCGTTGGCGGGGTTGCGGGTGAAGGCCACGCCGGAGCCGGAGGTGGCGCCGGTGTTGCCGAAGACCATCGCCTGGACGTTGACCGCGGTGCCCCACTCGGCGGGGATGTTGTACTTGCGGCGGTAGACGATCGCGCGGTCGTTCATCCAGGAGCTGAAGACGGCGCCGGCGGCGCCGCGCAGCTGGTCCCAGGGGCTGTTGGGGAAGTCCCTGCCGGTGCGGTCCTTGACCAGCTTCTTGAAGCGCCTGACGAGGTCCTTCTGGTCGTCGGCGGAGAGCTTGGAGTCCTCGATGTCGCCCTTGTAGCGCTCATGCTTGAAGGCCTCGATGACGGTCTCGAAGGGCTCGTGGTCCTCGCCCTCGCGCTTCTGGACGCCGAGCACGACGTCGCCGTACATCTGGATGAAGCGGCGGTAGCAGTCCCAGGCGAAGCGGGGGTTGCCGGTGGCCTTCTCGAGGGCGATGACGCTCTGGTCGTTGAGGCCGAGGTTGAGGATGGTGTCCATCATGCCCGGCATGGAGTCGCGGGCGCCCGAGCGGACGGCGACGAGGAGGGGCATGCCCGAGGTGGCGCCGAACTTGGTGCCCATGATGCGCTCCATGTTGGCGACGCCGGCCTCCATCTGGGCCTGCAGGGCCGCGGGGTAGGTCTTCTTGTTGGCGTAATAGTGCGTGCAGACCTCCGTGGTGATGGTGAAGCCGGGAGGCACGGGGAGTCCGATGCGGGTCATCTCGGCGAGGTTGGCGCCCTTGCCGCCGAGGAGGGCCTTCATGGTGCCGTCGCCATCGGCTTTGCCGGCGCCCCAAGTGTAGACGTACTTGGTGGACTTGCCGGAGGTGGACTTCTTGGTGGGGGTCTTGGCCATGGTGTGGTGGAAGGTTGTCGGGGGGATATGAACAGGCGTCCACCTGCGGAGGGGACGCCGTGACTTGAGCAAGCCCCCCGCCCGCTGGACTGTCAAAGCGAAAGGGGCGTGCGTTGGGGAGGGATGTCGCCGCGGCCCGAAAGCGGCAAATCGGCCCGCGCCAGGATGGCCGTCGATCCCTTGCCTAGGGTCGGGGACTCGCTACAGGGTAGGAATCCCGATGACGCCCTCGCCTGAAATCACCCCTGCCGCCTCCTTGGCCTGCGCCCTTTCCATCGCCGGGTCCGACTCCGGGGGCGGCGCCGGGATTCAGGCCGACCTCCTGACCTTCGCGGCCCTGGGGGTCTACGGCACAACCGCCGTCAGCTGCGTCACCGCCCAGAACCCCGACGGGGTGACGGCCGTCCACCCCTGCCCGCCCGAGGTCGTGACGGCGCAGATCCGGCAGGTGCTCGCCTTTTATCCCGTGCGGGCCGCCAAGACCGGCATGCTCTTCAGCGAGGCGATCATCAAGGCGACGGCGGCGGAGCTCGCCACCCGGGACAACCTGCCGCTGGTCGTCGACCCCGTGATGGTCGCCTCGAGCGGCGCGCGCCTCCTGCAGGAAGGGGCGATCCGCGCCCTGACCGGGGACCTTATCCCGCTGGCGACGGTCGTCACCCCCAACCTTGACGAGGCGGAGATTCTCCTGGGACGCCGGCCCAGGGCCACGGAGATCGGGCGCATGGCCGACGCCGCCGAGCTGGCGCGCAAGCTCGGGGCGGCCGTCCTGCTCAAGGGCGGGCACGGCGAGGGCGACGAGCTGGTCGACCTGCTCGTCGACGCCGGCGGCCGCGCCCTGGCCACGCGGCGCGCGGCGAGGGTCGTCGGCATCGACACCCACGGCAGCGGCTGCACGCTCTCGGCGGCGCTGGCCGCGAGGCTCGCCCTCGGCGACTCGCTGTCCGACGCCTTCATGACGGCGCACGCCTACCTCCAGGGCGGTCTCGCCGGGGCCCTCTCGGCCGGCCCGCGCCGGCAGATCCGTCACCTGCCCTGAAAGCAAGGCGGGCGCCCCCGGGGCGCCCGCGTGCGCAGGGCGTCCTGGGCGGCGCTCACTCCGTGAGGATCTCCATCGCGGACTTCTTCTGCGGGATGAAGGGCAACACGTGCTCGGTGTAGGGGACGATGACGTCGAGGAGGTAGGGGCCCTTGTGGGCGAGCATCTCCTTGATGGCGGCGCGGAGCTCCGACCGCTTGGTCACGCGGCGGGCCTTGACGCCGAAGCCCTGGGCGATCCCCACCATGTCGGGATAGATGCCGTCAAGGTTCTCGGGCGAGCCGATGTTGTTGGGGTCGCCGAGGATGGTGTGGCCGCGGACGCCGGCGTAGAAGCGGTCCTCCCACTGGACGACCATGCCGAGGTGCTGGTTGTTGAGGAGGAGCACCTTGGCGTCGATCTTCTCGACCACCATGCAGGCGAGCTCCTGGATGTTCATCAGGAAGGAGCCGTCGCCGTCGATGTCGATGACCTGCTTGTCGGGCCGGGCGACCTTGGCGCCGATGGCGGCGGGCAGGCCGAAGCCCATCGTGCCGGCGCCGAGCGAGGAGATGAAGGTCCGGGGCTCGTCGAAATGGTAGTACTGCGGGGCCCACATCTGGTGCTGGCCGACGCCCGTGCTGATGATCGCCTTGCCCTTGGACTCCTCGAAGAGCACCTCGACCGCCTCCTGGGGCAGGATATGGGGCGACTTGGAGTGGTCGTAGACGAAGGGGAAGGGATGCTGCTTCTTCCAGCCGTCGATCGTCCGGTACCACTCGGACAGGTTGGGCTTGCGGAAACCGCGCTT
Source organism: Opitutia bacterium (assembly GCA_046315175.1). GTDB lineage: Bacteria > Verrucomicrobiota > Verrucomicrobiia > Opitutales > UBA953 > UBA8828. The sequence goes on from JBKDBK010000168.1 coordinate 4,349, forward strand.
GGAGAGGGCGGTGAGGCGGGCGAGGGCGTGCTTGGCGTCGGAGTGGATCGGGTGGTGGGCGAACTTGTTCTTGTGGTGCTCCGACCGGTCGATGTCGATGTGGACGATGGTCGCCTCGGGGGCGAACTTCTCGATCGCCCCGGTGATCCGGTCGTCGAAGCGCGCCCCGACGCAGATGAGGAGGTCGCTCTTGCAGACCGCCCAGTTGCCCGCGACGGTGCCGTGCATCCCGTACCAGTAGAGCGACAGGCGGTGCTTGGCCGGGAAGGCGCCCAGGCCCATCAGGGTCGAGGCGACGGGGATGCCGGCGGCCTCGGCGAAGGCGCGGAGCTCGCGGTGGGCGTGGCCTGAGAGGATGCCGCCGCCGACGTAAAGCACGGGGCGCTTCGCCTTCTCGATCAGGCGCAGGACGGGGAGCAGCTCGGCGTCGGGCGCCTTGGGCGGCACCTGGAGCCCGGGAATGTCGACCGCATCGGGGGTGCGGGGGAAGACGGGGACGAACTCGGCCTGCTGCACGTCCTTAGGAATGTCGATGACCACGGGGCCGGGGCGCCCGGTGGTGGCGATCTTGAACGCCTTGTACATGATCATGGGCAGCTCCTCGTAGTTGAGCACGAGGAACGAGTGCTTCACGATCGGCAGGGTCATGCCGTAGAAGTCGGTCTCCTGGAAGGCGGCGCGGCCGATGAACTGCTGGTAGACCTGTCCCGTGATGCAGATCAGCGGGATGGAGTCCATGTGCGCGTCGGCGATGGCCGTGACCAGGTTGGTGGCCCCGGGACCGGAGGTGGCCATGCAGACCCCGGGCTTGCCCGTGGCGCGGGAGTAACCCTGGGCCATGAAGGCGCCCCCCTGCTCGTGGCGGGGAAGGATGGTGCGGATCTTGCGGGTGCGGGTGAGCGCCTGGTGCAGCTCCATCGAGGCGCCGCCGGGGTAGGCGAAGATGGTGTCGACCCCGAGGTTCTCCAGGCAGCGCACGACGACGTCGCACCCGCGCATGACGCCGCCGGTCTTGGCCGATACGGCGGACTGGGGCTTGGCGGTGGACTTCTTGGCGACGGATTTCTTGCTCATGGATCGGGAGAGGGGCTTGGCCCCGGGGAATGGGTCAGAAAAGGAGCCCGATAAGAGGGGGCAAGTGTGAATAACCGCCCCAAGGGCCTGTCGGCGTTGCCAAGCGCTTAAAAACCGCCTAAAACACCTCCATGCCGGCCTCCTGCCTCGCCGCCCTGCCCTCCGGCGTCCCTTCGCGGCCGGTGCGCAAGGACGCCTTCCCTGGCGCGGCAGGGAACCGACCTGCCCTCAGCCTCGACGGCAAGCCCCTTCCCTCGCCCAGGGACGGCTACAACGCCAACCAAGCCCTCTCCCGATGATCCAACGCCTCCTGCCCTTCCTCGTGCTCGCCGCCTGCCTGGCCGCCAAGCCGCGCAACGTCGTGTTCCTTTTCTCGGACGACCACGCCCTGAGCGCGATCTCCGCCTACGGCCCCAGCCACCTCTCGGGTTTCGCACGGACGCCGAACATCGACCGGCTGGCCAACGAGGGAATGCTTTTCCGGAATTGCTTCGTCCACAACTCCATCTGCACCCCCAGCCGGGCCGGCGTGCTCACCGGACGCCACAGCCACCGCAACGGGGTCTACACCCTGGCCGACGCCATCGACCCGAAACGCCGGCATCTCGCCCATTTCCTGCGCGACGCGGGCTACCAGACGGCGGTCTTCGGCAAGTGGCACCTGCACACCCAACCCCAGGGCTTCGACGCCTGGGAGGTCTTCCGCAACCAGGGCGACTACGAGAACCCGCTCTACCTCAGCGCGGCCCATCCCAACGGCAGGAGGGAGCAGGGCTACTCCGAGGACATTTCCACCCAGAAGGCGCTCAACTGGCTTGGCGCGCGCGACCCGTCCAAGCCCTTCCTGCTGATGCTGCAGTTCAAGGCGCCGCACCGGAACTGGATCCCGGCGCCCCGCCACCGCGGGCGCTTCGCCGACGCAACCCTGCCCGAGCCGCCGACGCTGATGGACGACCACCAGGGCCGCTCCCTCGCCCTCACCCGCAACGGGCAGACCATCGGGAAGGACTTCCGCGTCCGCGACGACCTGAAGCTCAGCCCGCCGCCGGGGCTCAAGGGGCCCGAGCTGCGGCTCTGGGCGCTGCGCGAGCTGGGCAAACGCCACGGCGGGCTGAGCGAGGCGCAGGCCGCGGCGATCACCGAGTTCGACGCGGCGCTCTACCGCCGCTGGTCCTACCAGCAATACGCCAAGGACTACGTCAACACCGCCCAGGCGGTGGACGACAACGTCGGGCGCGTGCTCGACTGGCTGAAAGCCAGCGGGCTCGAGGAGAACACCGTCGTGGTGTACAGCTCCGACCAGGGTTTCTACGTCGGCGAGCACGGCCTCTACGACAAGCGCTGGATGTACGAGGAAAGCCAGCGCATGCCCCTCCTGATTCGCGCCCCCGGCGTGGCCAAGCCCGGGAGCGAGGCCAAGGCCTTCGCGATGAACCTCGACTTCGCGCCCACCCTGCTCGAGCTCTGCGGCGTCGCCGCCCCCGCCGGAGAGGCGGAGCGCTTCGACGGCCGCTCCCTCGCGCCCATCCTCCGCGGCGAGACGCCGGCCGACTGGCGCGACCTCGTCTACTACCGGTACTGGGAGCACAACTCCGGGGAGCATCCGGTGCCCGGCTGCTACGGCATCCGCACCGCGCGCTTCAAGCTGATCCATTACCACGGCAAGCCCCTGGGCATGAAGGCGGCCGACCCCAGGCCGACCGAGCCGGAATGGGAGCTCTTCGACCTCGAGAAGGACCCACAGGAGATGCGCAGCGTCTACCACGACCCGGCCTACGCGGCGACGCGGGACGAGCTCAAGGCGCGCTTGGCCGCGGAGCGAGCCCGCATCGGGGACACCCGCTGAGCGGGCTCGTAAGCTCGTAAAACAGGCGAGCCCCGGAATCCGGGGCTCGCTCCATCTAGCGGAGGATAAGGTTTAGCGTCCGCCCGGGCCGTAGCCGGGCTTGGGCTTACCGTCGTCGGTCAACTTGTCCGCCGACCAAAGCACCGCGCGGGCGACGATGTCGAGGTAGCGAGGATCCCCCACGGTCTCATTGTTATGTCCAAGGGTGAAACCGAAAACACGCGTCTTCTTGGGGCCGTAGCTGTTGGTCCAGCCCATAACCAGCTCGCTGGTCTTGCCCTTGACGGTCTGACGGCCGCTGATGATGGGCGTGCCGCCGGGAATGGAGACGTTGTTGTAGAGCTCCTCCTTGCCAGTGGTCCAGGGCTTAAGGCCAGCGGTGATGGGATGGGGGGCTGTGAAGATGACCTCGATTGGCTCCTGAGGGCCGTGGCTGTTGGTCTGCAGGCCGAGGAATTCGAACCAGGCAGCGTTGTCCGCTCCAGGCTGCACCGGCTTTCCAAAGTTGCCCCAGCGGTAGGAGTGCATCGCGCAATGGAGATTCACCGCTGGCACGCCTTGGCGGTGGGCCTCGAGGATGCGATTGACGTAATCCTTGTCGGTCACGTCGGCCGAGCACTCATCGTGGATGACGACATCGAAGCCCTTGAACCAGTCGGGCTTGTCATAGATTTCGAAGCGGGCCGTTGTGGACTTGGATGGGTTGAAGGCATGAACGATCTCGACGTTGGCACGGGCCTTGATGCCCTCCTCCAGCAGCTTGCGCTGGGTGGCGTAATCATGGCAGCAACCCCCGGTGACAAGGAGCACGCGCAGGGGCTTGGTTTCGGCGGCGACCATCGGTGCGATGGCGGCCAGGAGCAGGGCGAGGATACGCATGGGGCTTGCGTACCCGACAACCCCCCGATGGCAAGGTTCCTCGCCCGTCCTAACCCCAGTGGACTGTCCAAAACCATGAAACGTCATAAATCATTATTTCATTGCCTATGATAACATGATTAGTTTTCAGGGGCTCTCTCCCATGAAAAAGCGCCTCCTCCCCCTGCTCACCCTCGCCGCCTCGTCCCAGTTGATGGCGACCAACGGCTACTTTGACCACGGCTACGGCATCAAGGCCAAGGGCATGGGCGGAGCCGGCATCGCCTTCGCCCAGGACGCCCTGGCACCGGCGACGAATCCGGCTGGCGCGGCGCTCATTCCGGACAGCGTCGAGGTTGGGGTCAGCCTCTTCCGTCCCGACCGCGGCGCCACGCCGCTTGGCGGCGGCTACCTTGAAGCCAACGGCAAGGCGTCGTTCGTCATCCCCGACTTCGGCTTCAGGACCGCAATCAGCCCGAGCCTCGCCTTCGACCTCGCCATCTTCGGCAACGGCGGGATGAACACGACGTACTCGGTGCCGGTCTTCGACCAGAATCCGGCCGTCGCCGCGAGCAACCTGACCATGAACCTCGAGCAGGCCTTCGTGGCCCCGACCCTCGCCTGGAAGTCCGGCGACCACGCGGTCGGCGCCTCGCTCATCCTCGCGCACCAGCGCTTCAAGGCCACCGGCCTGGAGGAATTCGGCGTCGCCAACCAAGGGACCGACACCGCCCTTGGGGCCGGCACGCGGCTCGGCTACACCGGCAAGGTCAACGACTGGCTGACGGTCGGCGCCACCTACCAGACCCGGATTTACAACGGGCGCTTCGACAAGTACGCTGGCCTCTTCGCCGAGCAGGGCGACTTCGACGTGCCCTCCAACTTCGGCGTCGGCCTGGCCGCCCAGGCCGCCAAGGACCTCACCGTCGCCCTCGACGTCAGCCGCATCCGCTACAGCGAGATCGCCGCGGTCGGCAACCCCAACACCGCGTTTGCCGGGGGCGTGCTGGGCTCGGACAACGGCCCGGGCTTCGGCTGGAAGGACATCACCGTTTACAAGCTCGGCCTGGCCTACGTCGCCTCACCCCGGCTCACCCTGCGAGCCGGCTACAACCACAACACCCAACCCATCCCGGGCGGCGAGACGACCTTCAACGCCATCGCCCCGGGCGTCGTCCAGGACCACGCGACCCTCGGCTTCACCTGGAAGCTGAGCCAAACGGTCGAGCTCTCCGGCTTCTACGCCCGCGCCTTCGAGGAGACCGTGCGCGGGACCGGAACCCCCACGGGCGGCTTCGACCTGCGCATGGACCAGGATTCCGTGGGCCTGAGCCTCAACTGGCTGCTCTGAGCCTCGGATCCGACGCGCCAAGCGGGGCTCGGCTCATCGCCGGGCCCTTTTCCTTCCGACCCGGGCCGGTCCTCAGTGGCCGGCCAGCCAGCGCTCGGCCTCGATGGCGGCCCGGCAGCCCATGCCGGCGGCCGTGATGGCCTGGCGGTAGACATGGTCGGCGCAGTCGCCCGCGACGAAGACGCCCGGGAGGGGGGTCGAGACGGTGTTGGCGCCGGCG
>JBKDBK010000169.1:0-3979 GCA_046315175.1 Opitutia bacterium
GAGTCGGCCGGCAAGCTGCTGGTGCAGGACGGCGACGTCAAGGCCGATTACGACGGTTACCCCGGCAACCTGTTCGTCAACGCGCGCGCCAAGACCCGCCCCCTGGTCATCGACGAGCAGCGCGCCCCGCTCGCCGAGCAGGACGGCAAGCCCTACGCCGGCTGTTACGTGAACGCGTCGATCGAGCTCTGGCCGCAAGACAACCAGTACGGCAAGCGGATCAACGCGTCGCTGCGCGGCGTGCAATTCGCCCGCGACGGCGAGGCGTTCGCCGGCGGCGGCGCGGCCGACGTCAACGATTTCGACGAAGTCGACGCCGAGACCGGCGACCTGGTGTAAGCGATGGCCCTCATCGTCATCACCATCAGCGACGTCGTCGGCCCGCAAGGCGCCCAGGTCGCGGTGCAGATGGTTTCCGAGCCGCCCTTCCCCGAGCAGGCCGGCTCGCCCATTACGCCCGCGATGTCGGTCGCCGAGTCGACGATCGCGCATCTGGTCGGTCAGATCCAGGGCGCGGCGAACGACGCCCCGCGCATTCAACTCATCAACTGAGGAGCTCCGCTCATGGCATCCCTGGGCTTTCGCGAAGCGAACCGGATCGAAGACTACCGGGACCAGCCGGTCGCCGCGGCGTCGAACGACATCCCCGAGGCGCTGGTCAACCTCGACCGCGGTCTCGACTATCTCGACAAGGTCTCCGACGCGCTGGTCAACCGGCTCGCGCCGATCCTCGAAATCTCGACGTCGACCAGGGCCGGCGAGGTCAGTGCGGCCGACGTCCGATCCCGCACCCCGCTCGCCGGCTCGATCGTCCAGGCGAGCGACCGCGTCTCGATCGTCTCGGCCCGCCTCGAGTCGGCGCTCAACCGACTCGGCCTCTGAGTCTCTCCTGCGAGGTTTGCCCCGGCTCCGGCCGGGGCTTTTTTGGACTGACATGACTAAGCCGACCATCAAGGCCATCGAGACTCGGTACAAAGGCCATCGGTTCCGCTCGCGACTGGAAGCGCGCTGGGCGGTGTTCTTCGATGCCGCAGGTTGGGATTGGGAGCACGAGCCTGGGGGTTTCCACACTCCGCTGGGGCCGTACCTTCCCGATTTCCTGGTGAGCAGCTTCTCGCGCGCTCGATCGGTGTGTGGGCGCTGGTTAGAAGTCAAACCGATCGAGCCGTCGCCTGTCGAAATTGACAAACTCGTTTGGGTTTCCGCCCATAACGACATCACCCCATTTGCGGAGTTGGTTATCGGCCCGCCGATTAACCATTCACGAATCGAGATACTTGCGAACCCGGACCGCCATATGCTGAGCGAGCCCGGAGCCGAGATTCGATATGTCGATAGCGTTCCGGTACTGGTCGTCCGAGGCCCGAAACGGGATCTGCGGGATAGCTATGCGGTTGCGGCATCGGCCCAGGCCCGCTTTGAATACGGCGAGTCGGGGGCAGCGTGACTAAGCCGACCGTCATCCTAGACCTCGAAACGTACCGCGACTATTTCCTCGCGGCGTTCCTCAACATCGACACCGGCAACGTCCGGCACTTCGAGCTCCACGACGGCCAGCCGTTCGACGGCGACACGGTTCGCAAGATCCTCCGCAAGTACCGGGTCATCACTTTCAACGGCAACGGCTTCGACCTCCCGCTGCTCAACCTCGCGATGAACGGCGCAGGCGCCGGCGCCATCAAGACCTGGGCGAACAAGATCATCAACCAGAACGCGCGCCCCTGGACGCTGGGCCTCGAGTCCCCGCGCTGCGACCATGTCGACATCATCGAAGTCGCACCAGGCATCGCGAGCCTCAAAGCCTACGGCTCGCGCATGCACTGCGAGCATCTGCAAGACCTCCCGATCCCCCACGACGCGTCGATCGCACCCGACCAGCGCGAGACCCTGCGCTCCTACTGCGCGAACGACCTCCGCACGACGCTCGCTTTGTTCCGCCGGCTCGAGCCGCAGATCGACCTCCGCACGAAGATGGGCGGCATCTACGGCATCGACCTCCGCTCGAAGTCGGACGCGCAGATCGCCGAGACCGTCATCCGCCGCGAGGTCGAGCGGCGCCGCGGTCAACCGCTGTTGAAGGAAGACCCCTTCCGCCTGGTCGGCGCCCGGTTCAACTACCGCGCCCCTGCGTTCGTCTCGTTCGACTCCGACAACCTGCGCGCGATGTTGCACGCGGTCGAGCTCGCCGACTTCGTCGTCGGGTCGAACGGCGCGGTCACGATGCCGAAGGAGCTCGCCGACGCGAAGATCAAGATCGGCGCCGGCGTCTACCGCATGGGCATCGGCGGCCTGCACTCGAGCGAGAAGTCGATCGCGCACTTCGCCAGCGCCGACACGGTGCTGATCGACCGCGACGTCGCGAGCTACTACCCCGCGATCATCCTGCGCTGCGGTCTCACGCCCGAGTCCCTGGCCCCGCACTTCCTGCCGGTCTACCGCGGCATCGTCGAGGAGAGGCTCGCCGCGAAGAAGTCCGGCGACAAGGTCAAGGCCGACGCCCTCAAGATCACCATCAACGGGAGCTTCGGCAAATTCGGCTCCCCCTATTCGATCCTCTACTCGCCGTCGCTGCTGATCCAGGTGACCGTCACCGGGCAACTGTGCCTGTTGATGCTGATCGAGATGATCGAGCAGGCCGGCGCCCAGGTCGTGAGCGCGAACACCGACGGCATCGTCATCAAGGCGCCGCGCCGGCATTTGCCGAACGTCGAGGCCGCGGTCCGCCATTGGGAGATGACGACCGGCTTCGACACCGAGGCGACCGAGTACCGCGCGCTCTACTCGCGCGACGTCAACAACTACATCGCGGTCAAGCCGGACGGAAGCGTGAAGCTGAAAGGCGCCTACGCCGAGGGCTCGCTATCGAAGGCGCCTAGCGCGCCGATCGCGACCGGCGCGGTCGTCAAGTATCTGGTCGACGGCACGCCGATCGACGAGACGATCGCGGCCTGCCAGGACATCCGGAAATTCGTCTGTGCCCGCAACGTGAAGGGCGGCGCCGTCAAGGACGGCCAGCCGCTCGGCCGCGTCGCGCGCTGGTACTACGCACTCGGCGAGCTCGACTGCATCCGCTACGCCGTCAACAACTACACCGTTCCCCGAACCGAGGGCGCCCGCCCTCTGATGACGCTGCCCGCGAGCGTTCCCGCAGACCTCGATCGCGAGTGGTACGTGCTCGAGGCCCGTTCAATCCTCCGCGACATTGGAGCACCGCAATGAAGTCGACCCGCTGGCCACCCGGCCATCTTCTCAACCCCTCGTTCCGCTACGTGCCGTCGTTTGCGACGGACATCCGCGCCACGTTCGCGCGCGTCTCCAAGCAGGAGACGAAGCGATGAGAGACGTCGCCGAACTCGTCGCCGTGAGCGTCATCTCGATCGCGTGCGTCATCGCGATCGGCGCCATCCTCCGCGGGCTCTTCGAGCTCGCCCGTCTCGGCTGGTTCTTCTTCGGGTGAACGACATGGACGACCTCATCGAACAACTCCGCGCCTTCGACATCACCGACCCGGACCCCCTTCTCGCCGGCCGCGCGGCCGATCGGATCCTCGAGCTCGAAGCCGAGGCCGAGTCGCTGCGGATCCGGATCGCGAACAACGCGGCCCGCTACCAAGAGCTCGAGACGACCGCGGTCAATCTGGCCGGCCGCATCGCCGGCGTCAGCGTCGTTCGCGACGAGCACGGCGTCACCTTCCTCGAGCGCCCCGCGCTGGCCGGCGACGCCGAGCTCCTGACGGAAGACCCCGATCACGCCTGACTTTCTTCCGTTCGTCGCTTGACACAACCGTAGCGTTGTACAACCATCTAGCCTACAACCTCCACAACCGGAGCCCACAACCATGAAAGCCCTTCGCCCCCTCGCTCTCTCCCTCGCCGTCACCAGCGCTTTCGCCACCGGCACGAAGCCGCCGGCGGTCCCCTCCTCGACGTCGTCGGCCGGCGCGGGCGCCGAGTCCTTCTCCGGTGCGGCTGCCGGCGCC
>JBKDBK010000170.1:0-3248 GCA_046315175.1 Opitutia bacterium
GTAGTAGACCTCGGCGTCCTCGAGGTACTTGGCGACGACGACGGCGACCGTGGCCGTGTTGCCGTTGTAGGTGGGGGCGGGGCGCTCGTGGGCCGCCCAGGCCGCGCGCCACCGCTCGATCTCGAGCTTGCGGTTTTGCTCGGCCTCGGGGCTGCCGTAGGGACCGAGGTAGCGCTGCCGACGGCGACCGTCGGGGGTCGTGATCCAGATGAACGCTCGGCCGCTGCGCTTGTGGCAGATGACCGAAGGGAGCTTCGCAGGCATCGACGTCTCCTGCCGGCTGGTGGATTACCACCAGCCGGCGCGGGGGACGATGCGTTCGCCTCGCTGGGCGAAGTGCCCTAAGTCCTTGTCGGCCCTAGGGAAGGAAATGGTGGGCGTTGCAGGAGTCGAACCTGCGACCCTCAGCTTGTCGACCAAGCCCTAGGACGAACGCGGAACTGGCGAAGAACGCATCGAAACCGCCCTTTCGAGGCAGTTCTCACGCATCCTAGCAAACGGACATTCTGCGTCAAGCTCACCAGGGCGCGGACGTAGTCGGACATCGTCCACCAGCTTTTGGTGGACGGCAGGGTCACGCGTTCGGTGCTGGTTTCGCCTGAGTTTTCCGGACGGTCTGCGCAGCACGACTTCGGGCGGCGATGGGTTGCGACGTCCATCGTCGGGTTGTTAAGGGTGAGTTCGGGTTGGCGTGCGTCGCGGTCGGTCGGCCGCGGCGTGGGTTGCTTCAGTCTGCTCCTCGGGTCAGCGAGGAGTTCACAAGCCTGAGGTCTGTCCATGCCGAACGCACAGCTCGATGCCTTGCACTCGCACCTCGTCGCCCAGCTCGAGGTGGGGCGGCTCCAGTCGGTCACCAAGATCGCCGAGTACGTCTACGGCGAGCCAATCGTTCCGAAGACGGCGCTGAGGTGGGCTGTCGCAGGCTTGTCCGGCGTCCGGCTACCGACGCGCCGCGGCAAGCGCAGGAGCCGGGTCACGACGGAAGCCTGCTTCCGGGCATGGCTCAAGGCAGTCGAGGCCGCGGAGAACGGTGCGTCGCCCGCGCCGGTTGCGGCCGACTCCGCGGCGATCTTGGCCAAGTTCGGGCTGGCCTCGTGAGCGCGGCCGCCGTGCGCGTCTACGTCGACGGCCCTGACGTCGCCTCAGAGAAGGCCGTCCTCGGCATCCTGCTCCGCGGCGAACACGGCCTTCAGGACATCCGCGGCAAGTTGGCGCCCGTCGACTTCGGTCAGCCGCGGCACTCGAAGATCTTCGACGCCATCCTGGGGCTGGCAGCTCGGGGTGAAGCGGTTGAGCTGCTGAAGGTCGACGACGAACTGCGCAGGCGCGGCCTGCGTCCAGACGAGTATGGCAGTAACGACTACTTGCTCGAGCTGCTAGAGCTGGCCAACACAGCGGTCGACGCTCCCTACTACGCCGAGCAGGTCGCGGAAGGCGCTCGTCGCCGCCGTATCCAGCAAGGCGTTCGGCGCGTTCAAGAAGCGCTTGAGGATGGTCGCCCAGCCGATGAGGTCGTCGACCTGCTCGCCGGCGTCCAAGGTGCAGCAGGTCCGCGGCAGACGCGGCGGACGCGGCGCCTCGACCTTGATGAGCTGATGAATGCGCCGCCGACGCCGATGCTGATCGCAGGGCTGATGCCGGCGGTCGGCGTCGGGTTCCTCGTCGCCGAGCCGAATGCCGGCAAGTCGACGTTGGCCTGCGACTTCGCGGCAAGGATCGCCACAGGTTACGCGTGGCAGCAGCGCGACGTTCAGCATGGCCACGCGGTCTACATCGCCAATGAAGACCCTAAGGGCGTCGGCGAGCGCCTCGCCGTGTGGCGTGAGCAGAACGGCATGGCGGTCCTACGCGAACGCGTGGACGTATTCACCGACAAGCCGCCGCTCGACACCCCTGATGGCGCCCGTGAGCTGTCGGAGACGGTAGACGAGCAGGTTGGCATGGGCCGGAAGCCGTCGATCATCGTGATCGACACCCTGGCTGCGAGCTTGCAGGCGAGCGATTCCGATCCGGAGATATCTGGGCCGGTGATGACGATGCTGGGCAAGCTGGCGCGGCGCGTGAGCTGCTGCGTCCTCGTCGTTCACCATCCGACGAAGCCACAGCCCGGCATGGTCAAGGGCTGGGGCAGCGCGTTTCGAGGCCATGGCGGGTGGTTCGGCGCTGCCGACTTCTGCCTCAACCTCGAGGTCGCCACCGACGGCATCAACCTTGGCGTGCTGAAGCAACGCAACGCGGCGCGTGGCGAGCCGATCAACCTCAAGCTGCTGAAGGTAGACCGCGCCGACGGCAGCACCGGTGTCGTGGTCACCGGCCGCGTCAGCGAGCCGTTGCAGCGCCACAAGGACGCCATCGAGGCGGGGGCCGACCGCGTCGTCGAAGCCGTGCGTCGACTCGGCGGCAGGGTCCAGTCGAAGACCGCCGCAGTCGCCGCGGCCGGCGGCAACCGGTCCAACAACCTTGCCGGTTGGGATCTGGCCATGAACCAAGGGCGCATCAAGGCAGCCGGAACTGCTCGGTCGCGGATGTATGTCGTGGTCGACGGCAACGCCGCCGGCGTGTGTGTGTCGGTACCCCCCACACCCCCCCAGTACCGGGAACCGGAACTAGACCGGTCCCGGTTGGATGGGGGAGCAGTTCTCGGAACCGCACCGGAACTGGTCGGAACTTGGAACCGCCCGGCCCCGCATCAAACCGTTCAACCGGCGGACCCCCGGGGGGGTGTCGTCTGATGTACGACCTCGACCAGCTCATCGAGCAGCGCCGCGGCGGCGTCGTCGCCAAGCCTGTGCCCGTCCTGGCCGCCTACGAGCCTCGCCGCTGGCTTGCCTGGCATCGAGGCGACCCTCGCACCCTCGAGGACATCGCCGTCGCTGTGGGCCGTCCTGTGGCCGTTGTGGACGCCGCCATCCGTGGCGTGCTCGAGGCCGACGCCGCCGCTGAGGCTCGTGACCGGTTGTGCCGGTCCCGCCGAATGTCGCAACCACCGCAGATCTCCATGGCGCCCGAGTAGTTGCGGGCGTCGCCCCGGCGGCCTCGGGTCGCTGGGGCTTTTCCTTCACCCCGTCAGTCATCACGATCATGAGCACGAAGATCCCCAAGCTCCCCTCGGCGGCCGCTCGCCGCCTGCGCTCCGGCGCCTATCCGTTTCCCTCCACCGTGCTCGGCCAGGAAGCGCGCAACCAGCTCACCACCCTTGCCGGGCAGCTCGATGCGATCCAGCGCGACGAGCGCTCGAGCCTCGCCGA
>JBKDBK010000171.1:0-7559 GCA_046315175.1 Opitutia bacterium
GCTGAGAACCTCCTGCAGGGCCACGGTCAGCAGGGGCAGGGACAGGACTAGAAGGTCCTGGGACTCGAGGTTGAGCGCGATGCAGTGGTCCCCGAGGGCCTTCGGGTCCTCGCGATTGCCTAAGGGGTCAGACCCGACGTCGGACAGTTCATCCGACGTCGGGTCTGACCCTCTTTGCCTCAGTTGGGCAGCTTGGCGGGGGTCTTGGTCGGTTGCACCGGCTTGCGCTGGCGCTGGATAAGCGTCGCGGCGTGGTTGCCCGCCGCGTGCCGGTGCTCGTCAATCCCCCGCTTCAGCCGGTCCAGCGCCCGCTGGTACGCGTTGATGTCCTGGGGGTTGAAAGGCGGCACCGTGATGAGCGAAATCGCCCCAAGCTCCTTGTTCTCCGTCATCATCTTGCCGAGCGACTTCACGATGGTCGCGCTCGGGTCGTAAGCCCCATGAAAGAGCGGCGGGGCGCTGAACGCCTGAATCAGCGCCTGGTTCGCCCCCACCAGCTGGTCCCTTAGCGCCTCCACCCTCGGCCCCAGCTGCGCCAGCCCCGCCTCCCCGGCCGACCGCGCTGCCGTGTCCTGTGACCTCAGCTGGGCTTGGATCTTGGCGAACTCGGACGTCAGGGAGGCCCGGGCCTCGGACAAGGCCTTCGACTGGTCCAGCGAACCCTGGGCCAGGGCAGGGGCGGCGAGCGCAATAACACACCAGCAGATCAGGTTTCTCATCCAGCCATGCCAAGACCACCCCGCCCGCCGCACAACCTAATAAAGTCTTTAATATATTGTACATGGCCCAAAGCGGCTCCACGGTTCGCATCTGGTGCCGATGTGGCCCTCCCTTCCCCAACCATGGCCAGCTCCACCCCCTACGAGTTCTGGAACAAGGTCCCCGGGCCCGGGCCCTTTGTGCACACCAACTACGCCGACATCCCCGTCCGGCTTGGCCTCGAGGAAGGCATGCGACACGGCCTCCTCCATTACCTGGGCATCAGATGGGTCATGGAGTCCGCCCAGCCCGACGAGATCGTCGTCGCGCGGACCGACCGTACCTTGCGGGTGCGCCTTCATCGAACCTACAAGGACAGGCAAGGAAGGCCCTGCTTCATCCTCTGGGCCAAGGCCACGGTGCCGAACAAGGATGCCTTCGCGATGACCGTGGGCCTCGGGGTCTTCCGGCAGGCCATCATCCAGGAGCTCGACGCCGAGGTTGAGTACAAGGCCCAGCTCATTCCAGAGCCGGAGGGCATGTGCAAGGACCTCGAGATGCTGATCGCCATCCGATTCGATGAGTTCCCACCCAAGTCCGAGGACGGCTCCACCGCCCGCTGGTTCACCTGGTCCACCCTCGCCCTTCAGTGGACCCTCGACGCCCTCGAGGCCAACCCCAATCCCTAAGGCGTCAGGCGGCTGCTCAGCTAGCCGCAAAAGGGGTCAGACCCGACGTCGGACGACTGACCCGACGTCGGGCCTGACCCTTTTGCTCCTGCTCCTGGAATACCCCTATCTCTGCTCGGAGCAGAAGAGTCCCGATGATCTTGCGCCCTCTTCAGGCGGGCAGGGGAGGACTCGGAGGCCCAAATGCCTAAGGGGTCAGACCCGACGTCGGATTACTTGCCCGACGTCGGGCCTGACCCTCGGGACTTTTCGTGGTCTTGGCCGGCCATTGGACATTGCTCCAGGGGTCTGGGAGCGGAAAATGTCCTGATGCATAAGCTCGCCGCCCTCGCCCTAGGTCTCGCCGGACTCGGCCTTGGCTACCTGCTCGGGAGCCGACAATCGGATGCGCCAGACACCTCCGCTCCTCAGCGGAACTTCCGGGCCGACTTCGGACCCATTAAGGTCAAGGAGGGCGAAATCCTGAAGTTCGAGGAACCCCAGGCCTCCCAAGCCGCCCAGCTCCTCTCCGCCCACGACGGCCTCTACTCCCTCTCCCCCGCCGAGCAAATCCACGCGATCATCCTCCTCGAGGAGCTCGCGCCGTTCGAGAAGCGGGACATCCCTGGCTTCGAGATCAGCGCCTACGCCGACCGCTACATCAGCGCCCTCCACCTCCAGACCTCCCACCTCCTCCGCAAGGCCGACCCCGCCCGCCAAGCCAACTACCAGCGCCTCCACGAGGCCCTCGACCAGCTCAACCTCGCCGAGGCCAACTTCGAGTCCGAGTTCGTCGGCGGCACCGGCGCCTCCCGGGACCGACGCGTCGAGCACATGGACGTTGCCAAGGCGCTTTCCAAGTGGGCGCTGCGACTCACCGAGGGCGCCCATCCCACCAACCCCAGCCCGGGCGAGAGCCTTAAGGCCCTCCGCGCCAAGCTCGCCCAGCCCGTCGAGCTCGACGCCGACATCATCCTGCCCGACCGCCTCGCCGCCACCCAACAGAACACCCGCGCCGCCCGCGACAACATGATCAAGCTCCTCGACCAAGTCGCCGTCGAGCTCGCCAACTGGCCCCCCGAGACCGCCGCGGACCTCGCCCCCCTCCTCCTCAAAACCCTCTAGATGCCTAAGGCGTCAGGCCATTCATTAACACCGGGAGTGTTGTTAACGGCCTGACTCTCTTTTGAACGCGCAAGCGCCCCACCCTTAAATGAGCGTAAGGACTCGCTGTTGACAAGGCGGGTGTCTTGTCTCTGCATCGCTGTGGGTGCGGGTGGCGTGCACAAGGCGCGCAGGATGTACCCCTACTGGGGGCGCGCAAGCGCCCCCCACCTGTTTAGGCTGAGATAATCTTGCAGGGATTGCCGAACAAGCCGTCTGCCATCCGTAGAATCGCCTGGCTGCGCGGCCTTGAGAAAAATGCATTCGGCTCAATGGATTGCTTCGTCAGGTAGGCTAGCATGTCCGCCATCTGTATCACCGCGTTGTCCGCTGAATCTCTTCCGCAGGGTAAGTCGAGGAGTTGCGAGGGTTCGGGCAGCATGGACCTCAGCTCTTCGCTGGGTCTATAAGGTCGCGCAGCATGGTGGTCGCAGATGACCAACAGTCCCTTGCTCGAACAGGTTGATTCGCCCGCCGGCGGAGTCTGAGCGAGGTCGAGCAACAGAGCCTCCCATCCGCGGTCCAGCACGCCTCGGTCCTCTGCTTCCTTTGCGACTGCGACACGCCTGAACCCTGTTCCGGGCATTTTTGAAAGAGTTCGTAGCATGTGATGCGCGGCTAGGAATCGGCTTCGAATTCCAAGTCCCATGTGGGAGGGTTGCCGAGAAAGGAACTCCGACGCATGGATCTCCGCGTCCGGCCTCAGGCCGAGCGAGCTCCGCAGCCGCTCGCGCATGGCTCGCAGCTCGGCGTTGACCGCCGACCAAGCCTCGTGCTCCACCACCAGCGCGACCAACACGAAGTGCCGCGTCGGCGAGCCCTTGCTCCCGATATCCCCGCTCTCGTCGACAAACGCGATGCGCATCCACCCATCCTCTCCGCCCCAACCGCCCCGTCCACCTCCCTCCGCTGGGCATGATTCCCCACCCCTTTGCCCTCCGCGCCGCCTAGCTTGGTTTTGACCGGAAACCGCGATGCCGAGCTATTCTCCTTGTTATAAAAAATAGTCCAGATAGGCCTCCACCTATCCATGAAGCCCACACCCCTCACCGCTATCACCCTTCTGGCCCTCGCGGTGGCCGGAGTATCCCAGGTCCAGGCCGCCATTGTCTACTCTGGCCCCAACCAGAATGTCACCTATTCGCAGTACAACTACAACGGCGCATTCAGCCTCTTCAACGATCCCGCAAACTGGGACGATGTCACACTGAACACATCCGTGATGTTGATGCCAGGCTTCCAAGAAAGCTACGAGTTTTCAACCATGCTCGAGGTCCACGGAAACTACGTGGACTTCGCCCGTAACAACTCCAATGCCAGGAATCTTACCGCCGGGAGCCTGATTGACGCCGCTCTCAGCTTCTCGAATAACAGCTACGTCGATTTCTCCAGGTATGTGCAGTTTCTTGATCCGGATTTTTCCTTCTCCAGCACCGACGGCGAATTCTACAACTCCACTGGCTATGCCGGCCTCCGGTTCACCAAGGGTCTCGATATCTTCTACGGCTGGATGCAGATTCAGGTCACCAACTCCGGCAATAGCGACATTCAGGCTGTCCTCATCGACTGGGCTTACCAAGACTCTCCCGGTATCGGCATCCAGGCCGGCGCCATTGCCATCCCCGAGCCCTCGACCTACGGACTCATCCTTGGCGGCCTCGCCCTCGCCGGCGCCGCTGTCCGTCGCCGCAAGCGCTCCTCAGCTGCCTAAGGGGTAAGGCCGTTCATAGCGCCTTCGCGTGTTATGAACGGCCTGAACCCTTAGTCTAACCCCTGCGCTAAGAGGGTTCGCTGGCGTCGGAGAATATCCGGCGCAGGAGCGGCGCAAACGCCCCCACCTTTTCGGGTTTAGCTGACGAGTTTGAGGCTAGATGCAAAAGGGGTCAGACCCGACGTCGGACCATTCATCCGACGTCGGGTCTGACCCTTTTTGACTCTTAGGACGAGTAGACGTAAAAGCCGGCTCTTCGGAAGAGTTCCGCGACCGCGGCCTCGCGCTGGGCCGGATTCACCCGGCTACGCCGGGCCAGGAGGTAGACCTCCTTGATCAACCGGGGCGACGCCGCGAAGGGCAATTCGGGCCTCCATCGGTCCAGGACAATCAGCTGCTGCTGGTACCTGCGCACCTTCGCGCTCGCCTTGTACCCTTCCAGATGGTTCGAAAAACGCTCCTCCGCCGGGAGCCGCGTCTGCCCCACGTAGATCACCGCCGCCTTCCTCCTGGCCCCCGGATGCGACGCCTCGAGCTCCCGTTGCCAGGACTCCGGCAACTTGCCGAACGGCTTCAGCAGCACCGCATACACGATCGCCCCCACCACATCCCTCGCCGGCTTGATCCCCTTGCCCCCGGCCTCCCCCTCTTCTCGTTTGTTGCTCATCCCCCACCCTTACCACCTCCCCCGCCCCCCAGTCCACCCCTCCCCCTGTCATAAATGCCCTTAGCCGTCGTGCTTCGGCTCCGGGTTCTTCTCGGGCGGGAGCCCGGCGGCCCGTCCGGCCTCGTATGCTCGCCGCTCTCGGATCAGAGCCAAGGCCTCCGAGAGCGGCAGGGCGCGCAGCGCGCCCTCGCCCGAGGGAAAGGGCTTTCGACGGCTTCGTGCGAAAACCGTGCTATCCAGCTCCACCCGCACCAATCCGTGCAGGGCAAAGTCGATGTCTCCCTCGTCACCGTAGCTCAGGGGTCGATTCGTGCGCTTGCTGTCGTAGACAACATAATTGCGGCCGAGCGACCACGCCACGAGGCATCTCGACCGACCAATCATCCAGTCGGGAACAGGTGCCGAGCCGTCTCCGTCCCGCAGGGCTCGGATAGCCAGCCAGATGTCCCTTTTATAGGGTTCGCCGTAGCGCGATGTCTCGGCCGCGAGGCTCCTCAGGTTGCCCCGCTCGTCCGTGGCCAGGGGATCCTCCGCCTCGCCCCCACGCCCCGCTTCGTTCTTCTTCTTGTTTCGCATCCCCTCATCTTCCCCTCTTTCCTATCCCACGCCACCCCTCCCCCTGTCATAAATGCAAAAGGGGTCAGGCCCGACGTCGGTCCAGTTATCCGACGTCGGGCCTGACCCCTTTTGACATCCCTGGGCAATTCGCAAAAATCCCTTCCATGCTTCTCACTCCCACCCAGATCGCCGAGGCTCTCCTATCTCTCCCCGGCTGGTCAACCGATGGCAAGGCGCTCCACCGCACGTTCCGTTTCGCCGACTTCCCCGCCGCGGTCCAATTCGTCAACAGCCTCGTCGCGCCCGCCGAGGCCCTCAACCACCACCCCGACATCACCCTGTCTTACAACAAGGTCGCCCTTGCCCTCACCACCCACGACGCCGGCGGTCTCACTGCCAAGGACCTCTCCCTCGCCCGCGCCATTTCCCAAGGGGTCAGACCCGACGTCGGATAGCTAGGCTGACGTCGGGTCTGACCCTTTTTGCTCTTTTAAACGTGTGCGCAGCGCATCGGGTGTGCCGGCTTTGAGCCTCTCTGCCAGCCAGCTGTAAGATGCCCCAAGCTTGAGGCGTAACTCCCGGGCAATTTCCAGCTTTGCCCCAAATGCCTTCGGCAGGGCCGACAAATCAGCGCTCTCGAGCCTGTGTTTTTCAAGCAGATGGGCCGCTGCCTTCTCCCATCGCTGGATTTCCAAGCGCCGCGCCGTCTCCCTGCCAAGCCTTACCTCGTCCCTGATTGGTCGTGCTGCTTTTCGCGCCAACCTCGCCTCCTCCTTGGCAGCTGTTTTCACGTCCGCCTTGAAGTTCTCCCCTTTCGGATCGGTCTTCAGCGCCTCGGATAGCGCCTCCGCATACCCAAGCCTGCCCTCAAGCGTGTCCTCATAACCCAGAAAACGGACAAGGCCCTCCTCAGCCGAGACCAGCCCCCTCTTCCCGGGGTCCAGATAGGCGCCAAGGCTCGTCATCTCCAGGCTGGTCGCCGACCCCACCTCACCAAGCCCTGCCTGTGCCGGGTTGAGGTGAATGTAGTCGATGATCCGCCGGGCCGAGACGCCCTCCGACGCCACCGTGCACTTGAAGCGCCCCTGGAAGACATGCCCGCTCTCGTCCCGAAAGTGGTTAAACCGCGCCGCAAACGCCGTCAGCAGGCTTTGCATTCCGTCCGAGAGGTTCCCCCGGGGCGTCCTCAGGCACAGGTGGTAGTGGTTCGGCATGAGCGCGTAGGCGTACACCACCCAGCCGAATCCGGACGCTGTCACGGCCAGCTCCTTCAGGAATGCCTCCCTTGCCCCTTCCGTCTCGAAGATGGGCAGCCGGTAGTTGCCCCGGTTGAAGACATGGAACGCTCGCTCGGTGTGGATGGGGCGCGGGCCTCGGGGCATCGCGCCATTCTCGCATCCCGCCTTCTCCCCCTCCAGCGCGGGAATCCCCCATTCTCATCTGGGCGGAAGGGGCCAGTTCGGCCGGCCGCGGGGCGGCCGGCGCCCCTTTTGGCTGGAACGCCCCGGGTGTTCTCTTGTGATGTCCCAATGGAAATCCACATCGCCCGCGGCGGCCAAGTCGTCGACCAGGTGACCCTCGAGGAGGCGCGCGCCAAGCTCGCCTCCGGGGAGCTCCTTGAGTCCGACCACTACTGGGTCCAGGGCATGGACGCCTGGAGGCCCCTCCCGCTGCTTCTCGCCGAGAACGCCCGCCTCCCCTTCGCGCGCCCGGCGCCCCAGCCCCCCTCGCTCCTCGACCGCATCCTCGGGCGAGCCTCCGAGACCGAGTGCCTCGCCCGGCTCTGGGACCTGCTCGCCGCCGCGCCCGACCCCTCGGGCATCTCCCCTGAGGCCTTCGCCGCGCTCGACGCCGCCTGCCGCTGCAACGTCCGGCGCCGCTGCGCCGGCACCCTCCGCAAATGGCACGAGGCCCACATCGGCATGATCCTCGCCGACGGCGCCGTCTCGGGCGACGAGCGCGGCCTCATCGCCCGCCTCGCCGCCGCCCTCGGCCTGCCGGCCGACAAGGCGGGCAAGGAGCTCGACGCCGCCTGCCTCCGCCACCACGCCGAGCAGCTCGCCCTCGCCCTGCGCGACGAGCGCCCGACCGA
>JBKDBK010000172.1:0-49692 GCA_046315175.1 Opitutia bacterium
GCGAGCACGACCAGGACCTTGCGATGCAGCAGCCAGCGGCCGCGGAGATCCTCGCGGTGGTCAACCGCGCCCTGGCCGGTGAGAAACACCCGGAGCCGCACGAGCCACGGCATCCGCGTCCAGGGAGTGAGGTCGGGATGCGGGTAGGAGGGCTCGCGATACGGGCGCGCGCCGCGAAGCCTTAGGAACCATCGACGCCACATGGGATAACGCCTAGGGGCAAGACCCGCTCTTTACAAGCCGGGGCGCATGGCCTAGGCACCTGACGGTGAAAGCGACCACCCGCTCCCTCCGCGCCCTCAAGGGCCGACGCCCCCTGGTCTGCCTGACCGCCTATGACGCGATCACCGCGCGCCTCGCCGACGCCGCGGGCGCCGACCTCATCCTGGTGGGCGACTCCGTCGGCAACGTCGTCCTCGGGTTCCCCAGCACGGTTCCCGTCACCGTCGACATGATGGCGCACCACGTGGCGGCCGTCTGCCGCGCGAAGCCCGCCGCCTTGGTCGTGGCGGATATTCCCTTCGGCGTGGCCCACGAGCCCTTCCCCGCCCTGCTCCGCGCCTGCCGGCGCCTCGTGCAGGAATGCGGGGCCGAGGCGGTCAAGATCGAGGGCGGGCGGAGTCTCGCGCCGGCCATCGCCAAGCTGGTCGACGCCGGCATCCCCGTCATGGGCCACGTGGGCATGCTGCCCCAGCGGGTCCACTCCGCCGGCTACCGTCGCCGGGGTCGCACCGACGAGGATCGCGCGGCCGTGGTCGCCGACGCGGCCGCGGTCGCCGACGCCGGGGCCTTCTGCCTGGTCGCCGAATGCGTCGAGCCGGCGCTGGCGAGGGAGCTCCGGGCGGCCGTGCCCGTGCCGGTTGTCGGGATCGGCTCGGGCAAGGGCGGCGAGGGCCAGATTGCCGTCATCCACGACCTGCTCGGGCTGACGGACAACCCGCCGGCCTTCGCGCGCCCGGTGGCCCGCCTCGGCCGCGACGCCGCCAAGGCGCTGCGGGCATGGGCCGCCAAGGTCCGAAGGGAGCGCTCGCGATGAACGCCGTCGTCCTCGGCGCGGGCGGATGGGGCACCGCCATGGCCATCCACCTCGCGCGCCGCGGCCACACCGTGACCCTCGTGCCCCGCCGAGCCGAGCAGGCCCTTGAGCTCGCCGACCGGCGCGAGAACCGCGAGTACCTGCCCGGCCATTTTCTCGACGCCAGCATCCAGCTCGGCCTCGAGCTCCGTCCCGCGCTCATGGAGGCCGACCTGGTCTTCCTCGCCTGCCCTTCCGGAGGCCTCTCGTCCCTCTGCCGGGATCTGGTCGGCGCCCTGGATCGCGCGCAGCCGCCGCGGTTGGCGGTCACGCTCTGCAAGGGACTCGACCGCGAGACGCTCCGCCGCCCGTCGGAACTCGTCCTCCAGGCCCTGCCGGGCATCCCGGTCGCGACGCTGACCGGGCCGACCAACGCCGAGGAGGTCGCCCGCGGGCTGCCCTCGGCCGTGGTGCTCGCGGGGAACGACGCCGGCGCGCTCGCCGAGGCCCAACCCGCGCTCAGCGGACCCACCCTCCGCGCCTACACCTCGTCCGACCTCATCGGCGCCGAGATCGGCGGCGCGCTCAAGAACGTCTACGCCCTCGGCTCGGGCATGTGCGACGGCCTCGCGCTCGGCTCCAACGCCAAGGCGGCCCTGCTCACGCGCTCAATCCATGAAATGGTCCGCCTCGGCACAGCCCTGGGAGGCAAGGCCGAGACGTTCCTCGGGCTGAGCGGCGTGGGCGACCTGATGGCCACCGCCCACGGCGGGTGGAGCCGCAACCGCGGCTACGGCGAGGAGCTGGCCCGCGACTTCCGCGCCGCCCAGGCCGGGCTCGCGCGACGGCGGACCGTCGTCGAGGGCGTCTGGGCAACCCAGGCCTTCGCGCGGATCGCCGCCGACCGCGCCATCGACGCGCCCATCCTGATGTGCCTCGACGCCATCCTCGCCGGACGCCTCACCCCGTCCGACGGCGTCGGACGCCTGATGGGGCGAGACCTGCGAAGCGAGGCATGACCGAGCCCGCGCCCGGCCCCTCGCCCATCCACGGCACAGGGCTCTTCGCGCGGTCGCCCCACCGCAGGGGCGACATCCTCTGCCATTTCACCGGCCCCGTGGCGTCGCGGCCGCCGCCCGCCGACGCGGCGGGAAGGACCTACTCGCTCGAGCTGGAGCCCGGACGCTGGATCGACGGCTCGGGTAGCGACAACCTCGCGCGCCACGCCAACCACAGCTGCGACCCGAGCGCCGAGGCCGTGCGGCAATCGGACAGGGTGGCGCTGGTCGCCCTGCGCGACCTCGGGCCGGGGGAGGAGATCACCTTCGACTACGGGTTCGGCCTGGCCGACGCCCTGGGCAACCCATGCCGATGCGGGGCAACCCTCTGCGCCGGGCGGATACTCGCCTCGCCGCTGCGCCCCCTCCTGCGACGACACCTCCGCCGGCTCCGGCCAACAGGGGATTGACCCCCTCCCCTCGGTCGGGCAACTTCTCGGCTCCCTTGCCGGGCCCCATGACCAAGACCTCGCTCCAGTCGCTCGATCCCCGCGTGCAGAAACAGTTCGCCGCCGCCGAGCAGAATCTGAGGACAAACCCCCAGTACGCGATGGAGCTGGCCGCCGGCCTGCTCACGCGCAACCCGGGATGCGTGGAGGTTCGCCGCCTGCTGAGGAAGGCCCAGAAGACGGTGCTCGGCTCCGGATCCGGCGGCTTGGGCGGCTTGCTCGGCGGCCTGGTCGGCGGCCCCAACCTGAAGCTCGCCGAGGCCGACCCCGCGGCCGCGATGGCCGACGCCGAGACCCGGCTCGCCAAGCGCCCCGGCGACATCGGCGCCCACCGCCAGTTGGCGGCGGCCGCCGCCAAGGCCGGCCTCTGGGACACCGCCGCCTTCGCCCACGAGGAGCTGGCCGAGCTCCAGCCCAAGGAGACGGGCCACTGCGTCGCCGCCGCCAAGGCGCACATCGAGGACGGCGAGTACGACAAGGCCGTCGCCTACATCGAGCTCAAGCTGCGCGTCTTCCCCGGCAACGGCGACCTGATGGAGGCCATGCGCGCCGCCTCCGTGGCGAAGACCATGCGCAAGGGGAACTGGGAGGGCGGCGACGACTTCCGCTCGAAGCTCAAGGACTCGGACGAGGCGACCCGCCTCGAGCAGGCCTCGCGCGTCATGACCGACGCCGCCTCCGCCCAGGAGGTCATCGCCGATCTCGCCAGGCGCATCGAGGCCGACACCGAGAACCTCACGCTTTACCGGGAAATCGTCCGTCAGTTCACCGTGGTCGGCGACTTTGAGAGCGCGCTCGCCTGGCTGCAGCGCGGCCGGCAGACCCCGCTCGGCAAGGGCGACGCCTCGCTCGAGCGCCAGGATCAGGAGCTCAACCTGCGCCTCCTGGCCGCGCGCATCAAGGCCGCGCAGGACGCCGGCGACTCCGCCTCGGCCGAGGCCCTCGCCCGCGAGGAGTCCGACTACCGTCTCGCCGCCGCCGCCGCCATGGTCGAGCGCTACCCGAACGACTTCGGGTACCGTCACGAGCTCGGCCTCCTCCTCCTCGGGCGCAACCGGCTCGACGAGGCCATCCAGCAGCTCCAGGTCGCGCAACGCAACCCGAAGCTCCGCCAGTCCGCCCTCCTCGGGCTGGGCAAGGCCTTCCTGGCCGGCCGCAAGTTCGACCTTGCGGTCGAGCAGCTCCAGCTGGCCAAGTCCGAGCTTCCCGTGATGAACGACCTGCGCAAGGAGGTCATCTACACCCTGGGCGGCGCCTTCGACTCGGCCGGCAAGGCCAAGGAGGCCATCGACGAGTACAAGCTGATCTACACCGCCGACGCGTCCTACCGGGACGTCGCCGCCAAGATCAACGCCTTCTACGAGACGCCGGGCTCCTGAGATGGCGCGCACCCCGTTCACAAGCCTGCTCATCGCCGACGTCGGGGTGAGCATGGGCGACGAGGGCAAGGGCCGCCTCATCCCCGAGGTGGTCCGCGAGCTCCAGGCCCTGACCGGCCGGCGCGACGCCGTCGGCACCGTCCTCAAGGTCAACGGCGGCGCCAACTCGGGCCACACCGTCGCCGGCCTCAAGCTCAACCTCCTGCCGGGCGGCGTCGCCGAGCGCGACGTGCCCTGCCTCGCCCTCGGGTCGGGGGTGGTGGCCGACCCGCGCAAGGCGCTCTGGGAGGCGCTGCCCCTCGAGCGCGCCGGGATTCCCGTCCTCGGTCGCCTGCTCATCGACGAGCGCTGCATGGTCAGCGACGTCACCCACCGCATCCTCGACCTCGCCTGGGAGGACTACCGCGTCCGCGTCCTCGGCGAGGAACCCCGCGGCTCGACCGGCCGCGGCATCTCCCCCGCCTACGTCGACGAGACCTCCCAGCTGCAGATGCAATACTGGGAGTTCCTCGGCGACCGCGCCGCCTACGCCGCCCGGCTCGCCGCCCGGATGGACCGCGCCGAGCGCCTGGCCCGCCACGTCTGCCAAGTACCGGCCGAGGTCTGGCACGGGTTCTTCGACCGCCTCGGCCAGGCCGAGCTGCGCGCCAACGCCGGGGCGGTCGAGGCCGGCGTCTTCCCCGCCGCCGAGTTCGATTTCGCGCGCTTCCGCGGCAGGGAACCCTGGACCTTTGACCGCGACGCCGTCGTCGCCGCCTACTGGGAGGCCGGCCAGCGCCTGCGGGGCTGCATCGGCGACGTGCGGGAGCGGGTGCTCGGCGACCTCGCCGCCGAGCGCCGCATCATCGGCGAGTTCGGCCAGGCCTTCTGGCTCGACAAGCGCCACGGCTTCGCCCCGAACGTCACCGCCTCGCACACCTACACCCCGGAGATCTTCCAGTCGGCCGGCATCCCCGCCCAGCCCGTGCATGTCATCGGCTGCTGCAAGGCCTACGACACCAAGGTCGGCACCCACACCTTCCTGACCCAGATGCCGGAATCCCACCCGCTGGGCGTCCGGCTGAGCCGCCTCGAGTTCGGCACCAGCACCGGCCGCCAGCGCATGGTCGGTTGGTGCGACCTCGTGGAGAAGGCCGACGCCCTCCGCTACGGCGGCTACGACGACCTTGTCGTCAACAAGCTCGACGCCCTCTCGCCCCACGGGGACTGGAAGGGAGGCGACCTCCTGCTCTGCACCGGCTACGCCGACCGCTCGGGCAAGGTCCTGCCCGGCGTGCCGAGGGACGACGCCCTGCGCCGCACCCTGCGCCCCGTCTACGCCACCCTGCCCAGCTGGACGGGCGACATCTCGGGCATCCGCTCCTTCGCCCGGCTTCCGGCCGAGGCTCGCCGCTACGTCGCCTTCATGGCCCGGGAGATCATCCGCCTGGCCGCCCGGGGCGAAACCCCCCGCCAGATTCCCAACATCCGCTACGTCGGCGTGGGTCCCGACCCCGACCAGGTCATCGCCGACGTGCCCCCGACCGAGCGGCTCGTCGCCGAGGCCTGACCGTGGAGCACACCTTCGCCCTCTCCCTCTGGTCGCTCGTCGACCGCTCGAAGGTGCAGCCGACCGTGTCCGACCTGCGCGGGCTGGCCCGGCAGCTCGGCCGCTGGCTGAGCCACAACCACGGCATCCAGCACAAGGGCACCGCGATCGAGGAGTCCGACGGCGCAAAGCCCGGCGCCGACCCGTTGCTCATCGTCGCCGGCGTGCCCCAGATCCACTGGCCGGCCATGGTCGCCCTCGCCCAGACCCAGCGCTCGCCGCTTTACGTCGTCGCGAGGGACGCCGACGGCACCCCTGTCCTGCGACCGCTCTCGCTGCCCGGCGCCTAAGCCCATGGCCTCCGTTCCCGAAGGGGCGGCCCCGAGGTCGACCGCCCACGCCGCTCGCTTTTCGGGTTTCCTCCGGGGCCGGCGGCCCGTAAGGCTCAACCGTCCATGACGACCCGCACCCGCTTCGCCCCCAGCCCGACCGGCTTCTTCCACATCGGGAGCGCGCGGACCGCCCTCTTCAACTGGCTGTTCGCCCGCCACACCGGGGGCGCCTTCGTCCTGCGCATCGAGGACACGGACAAGGAGCGCAACACCGACGAGGCCCTCCGGGTCATCCTCGACGGCATGCGCTGGCTCGGCCTGCAGTGGGACGAGGGTCCCGAGGCCGGCGGCGCGCACGGCCCCTACTTCCAGTCGCAGCGCGGCGACCTCTACCGCGCCCAGCTCAAGGTCCTGGCCGAGCGCGGCCGCGCCTACGAGAAGGACGGCGCCTGGTGGTTCCGGCTCGAGGGCGAGCGCCACCTCGAGTTCGACGACTTCGCCAAGCGCGAGATCGAGAAGGTTCGCGCCGCGCCCGCGGTGATCGACGACCTCGTCCGCGGCCGCGTCGAGCGCGCCGAGGACCGCGACTTCGTCCTCTTCCGCGCCAACGGCGAGCCCGTCTTCCACTTCGTCAACGTGGTCGACGACATCGCGATGGGCATCACCCACGTCATCCGCGGCGAGGATCACCTCAGCAACACGTCCAAACACGTCGCGCTCTTCCAGGCCTTTGGCGTCGCCCCGCCGAAATACGCCCACATCCCGCTCATCCTCAAGACCGACGGCCCGGGGAAGATGTCCAAGCGCGACCGCGGCGCCCTCGTCGAGGAATACCGCGGCCGCGGCTACCTCCCCGAGGCCGTCCGCAACTACCTCTGCCTGCTCGGCTGGACGCCCAAGGACGGCCGCACCGTGCTGCCCATCGAGGACGTCGTCGCCCAGTTCGAGCTGCGCGACATCCACCAGGCCAACGCCCGGTTCGACGAGCGCAAGATGGCCAGCGTCAACCAGGACACCCTCCGCGCCCTGCCCCCGGCCGACTTCGCCCGCCTCGCCACCGCCCGCCTCGCCGCCGCCGGCATCGCCCCTCCGCCGGACCAGCTGGCGCCCGTCCTCGCGGCCGTCCAGCCGAAGCTCAGCGCCCTCGAGCACCTGACCGATTTCGTCGGCTACTTCTTCTCGGACAGCTTCGCCCGGAGCCCCGAGGCCCTCGAGGGGCTGAGCCGCAAGGGCGGCGATCCCGCCGCCCGTGTCCGCGAGGCTCTCCCCGCGCTCGAGGCCGCGGCCTGGGATGCCGCGGGGATCGCCGCCGCGCTGGCCGCCGCCGCCGCCGCCCACGGCCAGAAGCCCAGCGCCTACATGGCCCCCGTCCGCTACGGTGTCTCGGGCCAGGCCGGCGGCCCCCACTTTCACGATGTCCTCGCCCTCCTCGGCAAGGACCGCTGCCTCGCCCGCCTGCGCGCCTTCGCCGCCTAAACCCCCGAACCCCTCGCCCCCCGTGACCGACCCCGCACCCGAGACTCCCCGCCACTTCATCCGCCAGATCATCGACGCCGACCTAGCCTCCGGGAAGCATACCACCGTCGTCACGCGCTTCCCGCCCGAGCCCAACGGCTACCTCCACATCGGCCACGCCAAGTCCATCTGCCTCAACTTCGGCCTGGCCCTCGAGTACAAGGGCCGCTGCCACCTGCGCATGGACGACACCAACCCGACCAAGGAGGAGGTCGAGTACGTCGACTCCATCAAGGAGGACGTGCGCTGGCTCGGCTTCGACTGGGGCGCGCACGACCACAGCGCCTCCGACTACTTCGCCCGCATGCACGCCGACGCCGTCCGGCTGATCGGGATGGGCAAGGCCTACGTCTGCCACCTCAGCCTCGAGGAGATGCGCGCGCACCGCGGCGACCTCGTCACCCCGGGCAAGCCCAGCCCCTGGCGCGACCGGCCCCTCGCCGAGAACCTCGACCTGTTCGCCAGGATGACCAAGGGGGAGCTCGACGAGGGCGCCGCCGTGCTCCGGGCCAGGATCGACATGGCGTCGCCCAACCTCCTCATGCGCGACCCGGTCATCTACCGCATCCGCAAGGCCACCCACCACAACACGGGCGACACCTGGTGCGTCTACCCGATGTACGACTACGCCCACCCGCTCGAGGACGCCTACGAGGGCATCACCCACTCCATCTGCACCCTGGAGTTCGAGATCCACCGCCCCTTCTACGACTGGCTTCTCCGCGCCCTCGACACCCCGGCCAAGCCCCAGCAGATCGAGTTCGCCCGCCTCAACCTGACCTACACCGTCATGTCCAAGCGCCGGCTGCTCGAGCTCGTGCAGGAACGGCGGGTCGGCGGCTGGGACGACCCCCGCATGCCCACCCTCTCCGGCCTGCGTCGCCGCGGCGTCACCGCCTCGGCCATCCGCCGCTTCTGCGAGACCATCGGCGTCACCAAGCACAACTCGCTCACGGACGTCGCCCTGCTCGAGCACGCCATCCGCGACGACCTCAACAAGTCCTCCCCGCGCGCCATGGCCGTGCTCGACCCGGTGCGCCTCGTCATCGAGAACTACCCCGAGGGCCAGGCCGAGGAGCTCGAGGCCGTGAACAACCCCGAGGACCCGTCGGCCGGCTCGCGCAAGGTGCCCTTCTCCCGCACCCTCCTCATCGAGCGCGAGGACTTCATGGAGGCGGCGCCCAAGAAGTACTTCCGCCTCACGCCCGGCCAGGAGGTCCGCCTCCGCTGGGCCTACCTCGTGACCTGCACCGGCTGCACCAAGGACGCCGCCGGCAACATCACCGAGGTTCGCTGCACCTACGACCCCGCCACCCGCGGGGGCGACGCGCCCGACGGCCGCAAGGTCAAGGGCACCCTCCACTGGGTCTCCGAGGCCCACGCCGGCGACGTCGAGATCCGCCTCTACGACCGCCTCTTCCTCAAGGAGGACCTCAACGACCTCGCCGAGGGCGAGGACTGGCGCGCCCACCTCAACCCCGGCTCGCTCAAGGTCGCCCGCGCCCGGGTCGAGCCCTCCCTGCTCGCCGCCACGCCCGGACAGCGCGTGCAGTTCGAGCGCGTCGGCTACTTCTGCGCCGACGCCAAGGACTCCACCCCCGGCAAGCCCGTCTTCAACCGCACCGTCACCCTCAAGGACAGCTGGGCCAAGGCCGCCGCCAAGGCCTGACCCGCCGAGTCCTAGGTTGCGCCGCCGCGCGACCCGACTAGGTTCGGGCCATGATCGAGGGCTTCCTCTTCGGCCTGGTCGGATTCCTGATGGCGATCCTCCTGCTGGCTACGGCCGTCGCCCTCGTCGTCCTCCACCGGCGCCTTGCCAGGCTTGAGCGTCGACTCGAAAGCAGGTCCGTCGAGCGCGACCAGCCGGCGCCGGTCGCGCCGCCCCCGCCCTTGCCCGCCGCCTCCCCCGCACAGGCCACGGAAGTCGCGCCCGATTCGGGAGACAACTCGCTCGCCTCAGGCCTCCGCCGCCTCGGTCTTCTTCCGCCCGAGACGTTGCGCGGCGAGGGCGCGCTCGGCGCCTGGTTCGCCGTCCGCATCGGCGCGGCCCTCGCCCTCGCCGCCGTCGTCTTCCTCGGCATCTGGCTCAACCTCCGATCCTCGCTGCCCGCATGGTTCCGCCTCGCCGAGGTGGTCGCGCTCGGCGCGGCCTTCGCGGCCGGGGGACATCGCCTCGCGCGCTCACGCGAGGACCTTGGCCGGGTGCTGCTGGCCCTCGGCCTCGGCGTGCTCCAGTTCGCCGCTTGGGCCGCGCACGGGCTCGACCGCATGCGGGTCGTGGACAGCCCCCTGGTCGGCGGCGTGCTGCAGGTCGCCGCCGCCTCCGCCATCGGGCTCGTCGCCATGCGCCTCGCCAGCGCCCGCCTCGCCCAGCTCGCCGCCTGGTTCCTTCTCCTCGCCGGGCTGCTCGCCAAACGCGCCGACATCGGCGCGCTCAACCAAGCCCTGCCCCTCGTCGCCCTGGCCGCGCTCGGCGGACTCACCCTCTGGCGACGCGCCTGGACGCAGGTCGCCTGGATCGCCGCGGGCGGGGTCAGCTTGCTCGGCCTACTGCTGC
Source organism: Opitutia bacterium (assembly GCA_046315175.1). GTDB lineage: Bacteria > Verrucomicrobiota > Verrucomicrobiia > Opitutales > UBA953 > UBA8828. The sequence goes on from JBKDBK010000172.1 coordinate 9,834, forward strand.
CCAACGGCGATCCCGAAATCGCGGCCGGGGCCGGCCTCGCCGCCCTTGCCTTGCTCTGGCTCTCGACCCAGGCCCTCACCCAGCGCGGATGCTGGCCGAGCGAACGGGCCCGCGCCGGCCTAACCTTCGCCGCCGTCGCCCTGCCGTCCCTCGTGATCGCCGCCTGCGTCGAATGGACGGACGGCGCCCCGGCCTCGCTCGCCGCGCTCGCGGCCGCGACGCTCTGCGGCTTGGCCGGAATCCGCGAGCGGCGCCTGGGCGGAGCGGCGGGCGAGCTCCTTCTCGCCGCGGCGCTCGTCTTCGCCGGGGCCGCCGGCGCCTGGGCCCTCGAGCCCCGGCTGGACTGGCTGCCCCTCGCCCTCGCCGCCGCCGCCGCCCACCTGCTCGCCCGCCGCGGCGGCTCCTCGCTCGCGGAATGGACCTGCGACCTGCTGGCCGCGGCCGCAACGCTGCAGGTCCTCTTCCTCAAGCCGCGCGAAGACTTGGCCTCCGTCCTCCTTGGCATCGGGGCGCTCGCCCTTCTCCTCGGCTTCCGCTCCCCGACCCTGCTGGCGAAAGGCAAGCTGCGCGCCATCCTCCCCGTCGCCTTCCTCGCCCTTCTGCTCCTCGACCTTATGTCCGACAGCGGCCTCCCGAAGGCGCTGCAGGGGCTTGTCTGGTTCCTGCCCCTCATCGCGGCCGCCGCGACCCGCAGCCTCCTGCCCGCGCTCGCCGCCGGCCCCGTTCTCATGCTGGCCTCCGCGCGGGTCTGGGGCTGGGACCTCTATTGGAACCAGTGGGACAAATGGAAGCTGGCCTGGGCCGGCCTGCTGCTCCTTGTCCACGCCGGCGCCGCGACCCGGCTCAGCCGCCGCGGCCCAGCGACGGCCTCGCGGATCGCGGCCATCCTCGCCGGCTTCACGCTCCTGCCGGTCCTCGTCCACGGCCTTGCCCTCGGATTCGAAGCTGCGTTCGGGAGGGAGTTCCTGGTCGGCAGCGCCGAGGAGGCCAAGCTGGGCCTCGTCGCCTGGTTCCTGACCGCAGGCACAGCTTGGGCCTCCTGCCTTGGGTTGCGTCGGCTCGGCGCCAAGGGCGGCGAGGGACTCCTCCTCGTCCTCGCGATCGCCCTGGGCGCGTTCAATCCCGACCTCAATCGCCACAGCCTCGGATCCTTCCCCCTGGCCTGGGCGCCGCTTTGGGTCTTAAGCGTCTCGCTCCTGCTCGGCTTGGTCGCCCGAGAGTCGCGCGAACTCCCTTGGACAACCCCCTTCGCGGTCGCCGCCGCGGCCGCCTTCCTGCTCCTCGGTATCGGCGCGACGGACCACCTGAACGGCTACCGGGCGACCGTCCTCTGGCTGGTCACGGCGGGCCTCGGCTTCGGGGTCGGCCACCTGTTCGGCAGCCGGCCGGTCCGCTTGGTGGCAGTCGCCTTCCTCGGCCTTGCCACCCTCAAGCTGACGCTTGTCGACATCTCCGACCTCGTCGGCCGCATCATCGCCTTTGCGGTGGCCGGAGCCGCCTTCCTCGGCGTTGCCTGGGCCTACAGCCGCCAACCCAAGGGCGGGGCGGACACCAAAGGCGAGATTGACTAATACCCCGCCGACCCTTTGCTCAATCAATCAGTCCCGCTGAACGGAGAGGTGGCAGAGTGGTCGATCGCGCGGCATTGGAAATGCCGTGTACCGCAAGGTACCGAGGGTTCGAATCCCTCCCTCTCCGCCAGCAGGCTGAAATTAGGGCCTCCGTCCCATCCCGCGCCGGAGGGCGAGCTAAGCCCTTGCCCCTGTCGAGCGCGAGGCTAGGGTCGTGCCATGCGCCCCCGCCCCATGGTCGCCCTTCTCGCAGCGCTGGCCTGCCTTGGGGCCGCGCCGGAGGAACCCGAGGTCGAGGCCCCGGGAATCGAGCTGGCGGATGACGGGGCCGCGGCCGACGGGACGGGGGGAGCCGCCACGGTCGGGACCAACTTCAAGTCGACCCTCGTCGCCGAGGGCTACCGCTTCAACGAGAAGGTCCAGAGGGCCTATGTTGCCGACCAGCGGGCGCGGGCGATGGACGAGCTGGCCAAGATGGGCAAGCCGCTGCCGGCGGACTTCCTCGCCTGGGTGGACGGCGACCCCGAGGTCGAGGCCACGGTCTACGGCTCCGCCCGCCCCTCCCATGTCCTGCTGATGCTCCGCACGCTCGCGATCGACGTCGGCGAACCGCGCTTCCGGCGCTACAAGTCGTGGCTGCTCGCCGCGGCGGTCAAGAACGCCAACCGCGGTCCCGAGGCCGACATCCGCCCCCGCCCGCCCCTGCGGCTGGCCGTCCCGCCCGATCCCCGGAAGCCGGTCGACACCCGCGACCCCAAGCGGATTCCCGATGTCAACGACGCCATCATCAACTTCCTCGAGGATAACCGAATCGTCGCCTCCGACGTCATGTATGAGGCTGAATGGCAGGCCAAGTTCAACGCCGCCATGGCCGAGAAGGGATTCCCGGTCCGCGTCGACTGCTCGATGAAGCTCGGCCCCGGGACCGACCGTGAGAAGCGCGCGAGGCTGTCAAAGGTCATGGACGCCTACCGGATCCTCCAGGCCGCCTACGAGGCCAAGGGCCGCATCCCCCGCGAGAAGGACCCCCGCATCGGCCTCGCCGAGTGGGTGGTCTTCCAGGTCGACAATCACGAGGCGGGGCGAAGCAAGTCGCGATTCCCCCTGGACAAGGCCCCCTGGCCCGTCCTGACTGCGCTGCTCAACCCGCGGCTCTCCCTGCGCGAGGCGCACCACATCAACGCGCCCAATTCCGGCATCATCCCGGGCAACCGCCGAACGCTCAACGCCTTCTCGACCAACATGCTCAAGGCGGTCGACGTGCGGCCCTTCCCCTTCGCCGAGGGATCGTGGTTCATGGTCAAGAAGCACGGCGGCGCCTGCGGCACCCGCGCCATGCTCGCCTCCAACCAGAACAAGGCCCAGGGCCTCCCGTCGATCGCGGTCAGCGAGATCGGCCACGCCTCCTGGGCCGAGATCGCCTATTTCGAGAAGGGCGACCGGTTCAAGATGCGCTTCGAGGGGGGCGGGCACGATCCGGACCAGCTGGGCATCCAGCTCGCCCTCCCCATTTCGCGCGGAAGGAACATGGAGAAGGCGAGCAACTGGATCGATTTCCTGGAGGCCGTGCAGCGCCCCGGCAGCGTCACCGGCTACATGCGCTCCATGATGGCGCACCACACCCTCCAGTCGCTCACCCCGGCGGAGCGCGCGGAACATGGGGCGACGCTCAAGGCCGACGCCCTCGCCCTCAACCCAGGGAACATCCTCCTAAACGGGGATCTGGCCGAGAACGCCGCAGCCGCCCAGCAGGAGCGGAAGAAGGCTCGGCAGGACCGCCGCTAGCCGCGCGCTCAGGCGCCGCCGGGGAGCTTGGAGAAGTCGACCGACGGCGCGCGCCCCGAGACGGGAACCTCAAGGGGCGCCCCCGGCTTGCCGTCGGCGTGGCGGTAGCCGCCGGTGCGAAGCTCAATGGCGTCGCCCACCACGCGATGGCTGAAGTCCCTGCGGCCGAGCTCGGCGGTGGCCGAGGTCTTGGCGCGGGTGAGACGCTGCCACTTGCCGGCGGCGTCCGCGACCCACAGGTTGCGGTAAAGGCACGCCCGCTCCTGGTCGCCCTGCCGGCCCGACCAGTCCTCCACGAAGGAATAGAGACCGTCGAGCTTGGCCTGGGTGTTGGGACGGCGGAAGGAGGTCAGGAAGCGCCAGCCGCCGATCTCGGCCCCGTTGATCCAGGCGGAGAAGATCGCGCCCGTGCCGTCGGGCTTGACCCCGAGCAGGAACTGGTAGGGCTCGCGGTCCTTCCATCGGAAGTTGAGGTGCGAGTGGCCGCCTGAACCCTCGTGGTCGAAGGCGCTGGCGTTGACCTCGGGCCCCTTCGCGACAAGGGTCACGACCTTGTCGCGCAATTCCTCCTTGGTCTCGCTCTTCTCGGCGTTGCGCACGTAGCCGTTGTCCCAGAGCGAGTAGATGAACCAACGGTCGTCGGGCCGCCCGCGCTGGTAACGCACCTGGTAGCCGAAGTAACCCTGGCCGAAGCCCAGCACGCAGTGGTAGGTCGACTCCGGACCGGGCTCGGCCAGCGCCTCGGCGTAGGCCCAGACGGCGGTCACGCCCTCGGGCACCGGATAGCCGAAATGGACGGACTGGGCGTTGCCGTTGGGAAGGGGCCAGTGGTCCGAGACGCGGGCGCCCTCGAGCAGGATGCCGTCGATGCGCACGTCGGCGCCCTCGGCCTTGATCCGCACAAGCTGCGTGCCCTGCCGGAAGGCAAGCTTGGCCCTGAGGCTGCCGCCGGGAGAGACCAGGTCGAAGGGCCGGCCGTCGACCAGCAGGCGGGCCGGCTTGTCGGCGCGGTAGGCGATGGCGACCGCGGCCTCGGCGTCGCGCGACGAGCTGACGGGAATCCGAGTCTCGCCCGTGTCGCGGAGGCTGAGCGAGCGCCAGCCCTGGGCGCCGCCCTTGTCGTGGTCGACGTAGGCGGTGTTGAGCGGCCAGACCGGAGGCGACTCCGGGGAGGCCGAGGGGAAACGAAGGGCCCGAAGCGTGAGGCCGGCGCCGCTGCTCGCGTTGACGGAGAGCCTGCCCAGACCGGCGGAAAGCTTGGCTCGCCCGAGGGAAACCTCCTGGAACTCGCCCGTTCCGGTGGCCTCGGCCTCGAGCGACACGCCCTGCCCCTGCACCTTCAGGGTGAACTTCCGGCCCGACCTCGCCTTGACGAGGGCGACCACCTCGGACTCGGCCGGCTCAGTCAGGCGAATCGGGATCTGGACACCCTTGTCGCCGTTGAAAACCGCGACGCGCTGGCCGGCCTCGTCGGCGAAGCGGGCGCCGAAGCGCACCGGCACGGCGTTGTCGAGGGTCAGGTCGCCGGCAAGGGCTTGGGCGACGAGGAAAGGCAGGACGAGGCGGAGCATGGCGATTATGACAAAGGAGACGCGCCAAGGTTGCCAAGCCCCTTCGTCGGTCAGGCTTGAATCCGGCGGTTGGGACGGGCACAAGGCTCCATGCTCAAGCGCGCCGCCGCCCATCTCGTCCTCCTTCTCCTGGCCGCCACGGTCGCCGCGGACGCCCCGCGGATCCTCATCCTCGGCGACAGCATCGCCTACGACGGCCGATGGACCACCCGCGTCGAGTCGGCCCTGCGCAACACGCCGGCGTACGCCCACGCCGAGATCATCAACCTCGCCCTGCCCAGCGAGACGGTCAACGGCCTCAGCGAGCCGGGACATGCCCGGGGCATGTTCCCCCGGCCCTGCCTGCACGACCGCCTGCCCTCCATCCTTCGCCGCACCCAGCCCACGATCATCGTCGCCTGCTACGGCATGAACGACGGGCTCTTCCAACCCCTGTCCCCCGAGACCTTCGCCGCCTACAAGCGCGGCATGGAGCGGCTGGTGGCCGCCGGCAAGGCCTCGGGCGCCCGCGTCATCGTGCTCACTCCCCCGCTCCACGGGGCGGACAACACGAAGACGACCCCGAGGGATTACGACATCGTCCTCGACACCTTCGCGGGCTGGCTGACCTCCAAGGAGCTCGAGGGCTGGGAGGTGGTCGACATCCGACCGCGCCTGCGCGCCCTCATCGCGCGCGAGCGCGGCGCCAACCCTCGCTTCCGCTTCTCCCAGGACAACGTCCATCCCGACGACCGCGGCCACGAGCTTCTCGCCGACGTGGTCCTCGAGGCCCTTTGGGTCAGGCTGAAGCTTCCCGAGGCGCCCCAGCCCGGTTCGGTGGCGCGCCAGAAGATACTCGGCGAGGCCCAGCGCCAGCTCAAGCTAGCCTGGCTGAGCGAGATCGGCCACAAGCGCCCCGGCATCCCAAAGGGCCTTCCGCTGGAGGAGGCCTCGAAAAAAGCCCTTTTGCTGCGGCAGGACGCCTCCGCGCTCTGAAAACAGGTTGCTTGCCCACCCCCTCGAGGGGATGATGGGCCGACCCTGTGACACGCCCGCGCACCCGAGAAGGCTTCAGCTTGGTGCTCTCCCTGAGCATCATGTCCTTGCTCGTGCTCATCATCCTGTCCTTGGCAGGCTTTCTGAGCATCGAATCCAGGGTGGCGGCCAACCACCAGGCTGCGGTGCAGGGGCGATTGGCCGCCCTGGGTTCGATGCGACTCGCGCTCGGCCATCTCCAGGGCGAGGCCGGTTCCGACCGGCGCGTCACCGCCCGGGCCGACCTGACCGCCGAGGCCACGCAGCCAGGCTGGACCTGGGGCACGATCCGCAACCCCCTTTGGACGGGTGTCTGGCGCTCGGATCGACCGGAGCAACCTCCCGCTTGGCTGATCAGCGGCCGCCATGACCAAGCCGCCGGAAGCCAGTCGGTCTCGCTCAGCGGGCAGTCCGACTACCTCGCCGCCCAGTGGATTCCTTGGCAAGCGACGAGCGAGTACAGCGCAACCGCGACGGGGAGCCTCGCCGTCACCCTCGTCGGCGACGGCTCGGCCGGGCCGGCCGAGCTGGCGACCGCCACCGACCCCGGACGACCCGACGGGCGCATCTCGCTCCCCCGCGTCGCCTCGCCCGACGCCTCGAGCGGCTTCGGCTACGCCTACTGGGTCGGCGACGAGGGCGTGAAGGCCCGCGCCAACCTCGACGACCCTCGCCTGCTCGAGTCGGCCACCGACGCCGCCAAGCGCCTGACGAGCCGCGGACCCGCGCGCAACGGCATGGAGCTCGTCCGCGGCTTCGAGGCAACCACGCCGGGACCGGCGTTCACGCAGCTCACCCGTGTGGCCGACATCGCCCTGCTGCCCGGGTTCGACACCACCGCCGCCGCGCCGGGGCTGATTCGCCGCTCCGCCCACGACCTGACCCTATGGTCCAACGGCCTCCTCGCCGACAGCCTCTGGGGCGGCCTGAAAATCGACCTCTCCCAGGCCTTCGAGATGGACGATACCGCCTTCCTCGCCAGCGAGTTCGGCAGCGGGGCCGGCGTCGCCACCCTCCAGCGGCTTCACGGCCAGCCCACCGCCTTCGCCGACGTCAAGATGCCCCAGTGGATAAGCGCCGCCACCGGCGAGGGGCTGCTGACACCCATCTACAGCCTGCAGGACGACCCTGACCTCTCGCCGCGGCCCGGCGCCGTCATCCGCGGCCCCACCTGGCTCGCCCTGCGCGACCATCATCGGCTCTATCGCCAACTCACGTGGGAAGCGGTCCCCGGCCAGCCGAAGCCCATCCCGCACCTGCGGGCCAGGGCCCACTGGCCCAACACCGTGGACAGCAACTTCTTCGTCGGCACCCGGCACTATTCGCACGTCTACAACCGCATGGACACCGGCTGGGACGCCTTCGCCTTCGACCGCATCCACGTGCTGGCCCAGAAGCCGCTGAGGGTCGGGGCGACCCCCTACATCGCCCGGCAGGTCATGGTGCTGGGCCTCCAGCAGGACACCGGACGACTCCGCCTCGTGCTCTCGCCCATCACCGTCCTGCACAACCCCTACAACGTCGCCATGCGGCTCGCGCCGGAAATCGCGACCGAGACGGCCGCCATGCGCGTGTCCTTCCGATACTGGCACCAGTGGGTCATCCGATCCTCGCTCCCCTCGGTGGGATCGTGGGACACCAACCTGCTCGCCCTCGCCAACTCCCTCGACAGCGGGGCGAACGTCAGCGAGAGCTTCCGCTGCTACATCCCCGCGGGCACCGTCCTCCAGCCGGGCGAGCTCCGCACCTTCTCCGCTGCCGAAACCCAGCCCATCCAATTCCAGCGGCAAGCTGTCATGACGAACAGCTTCGACCAGCTCGGCGGCTTCTGGATGCCGCTCAACGGCCCGACCGGACAGGTGACGCCAACCCCGACGGACACCCTGAGCATCGCCTACATCAACAGCGGCAACTTCTACATCCGCCACCTCCTCTCCTGCTGGCCGGGCGACCGGATCACCGACCCCTTCACCGGGAACGACGGCCTTTACAACCTGTGCAGCGAGGTCACCGAGCTGCTTTCCAACGGCCTCAACAACGACCGCAACGGCTTCGCGCCGGCCAAGGTCTTCCCCGCGGGCTTCATCTCGACCCTCGCCGCGCCCGGGCAGCCGCCGAACATCTTCGCGGTCTTCGACTACTCGCTGCGCTGGCCCAACGACCCCTCGCCCTACCCCCTGTTCACGCAGTCGAACCCGACCGCCCTGATGACCCGGCCCGAGGCCACCGGGCACGCCGTCAATCCCGCCTACGGCACGGGCTACTCGACGACCTCTCCCAGTTTCCGGATGGCCATCCGCTCCGCCAACACGTTCACCGAGGTCTTCGAGCCGGGCGACGGCGAGTCCCGCTTCGCCCTCGGGGGCCGCTCCAACTTCTCGGGTCTCGGCGGGCGGACCTCCGCGGTGGTCTCCGAGATTCCCCTGCACCCCCCGATCTCGCTGGCGCAGTACGCCAACGCCAACTTCGGCATGCGCGACCAGGACCCCCTCTTCTCGGTCGGCAGCGGCCTGGCCCCGGTCTTCCTCCCATTGGACAAGGTCGTCAACTACCGCCCACAGGAGAACTGGACGAGTATCGATCGCAACCATCTGATCAACGCCGCGCTCTGGGACCGCTACTTCCTGTCCTCCGCCGCCCCGGACACCAGCGCAGGCACGGGGCGAACCCTCGACAAGGTGCTCGAGGACCTGGCCGCCGGCGCGGGCACGGTCAGCAACCCGCGCATGAGGGTGTGGAGCGGGCGCAACACCATCACCGCGGAGGGCGTGGCCGCGGTCGCCACCGCGCTCAAGGACCGCCGCCGCATCGCGGGCCAGCTGGTCAACGAGGGCGCCTTCAACGTCAACTCGACGTCGGTCGACGCCTGGACGGCTGTCCTCGCCTCGACCAAGCGAGCCCACGTCGGGAACCTCGCCCCCGACGCCCCGGCGACCAGCCGCAACGCCCGCTACCCGCGCGCCCCCCGCGCCGACAACGCCACCTCCGCGCCCCGGGCCCCCTGGACCAGCGCCGAGAGCTGGCAGGGGTTCGCCTCGCTCGACGACACCCAGCTACGCCTGCTCGCGGCGGCCATCGTCGATGAGAACCGTTTCCGGACGCAGTACCGCATCCGCACCGAGGACGACCGGGAACGCAACAAGGCCGGGGCCCTGAGCCCGCGCCTATTCCGGGGCGCCACCATCGGGACAACCGTGTCCGTCCCCACGCCCTACCTGGGCATGTCGCAGTTCGTCAACCGATTCCTCGAGTCGCCCAGCCGCAACCCGCTGGTGCCGGGAAACGCGGTCCAGAAGGCCGGCGCCCTCCAGGCCGCCATCGCCCGGGCCGACGCCGACGGCGCCGAGATCGGCGTCCGGTCCGGCGAGACCGCGCGCTTCGGCTCCGCGCAGCTCGGGCCGAGCCAGGGCGCCGGTCAGAACACCTACGTCGAGCCCGCCTACCGCGAGGCCGTCGAGGTGGTCGACGCCGGCAATCGCGCCGGCCTCACGCCCAAGTCCCCCAGCAACCAGGGGCACGCCTCCGTGTTCGCCCCCGGTAACGTCCTGCAGCACGACATCCTCGCCGCCATCGGGGCCGGCCTTGCGACGCGCTCCGACACCTTTGTCATCCGCGCCTACGGCGACACCCGGGCGGCCAACGGCGAGGTCCGCGGCCGCGCCTGGGTCGAGGCCGTGGTGCAGCGCACCCCGGACTTCTGCAACCCCGCCCAGCCGCCCGAGACCGCGTTCGAGTCGCTCACCGCGTCCAACAAGGCGCTGGGACGCCGCTTCCGCATCGTCTCCTTCCGCTGGCTCTCACCCAATGACCTCTAAGACCCCGCTCCTGCTGGTCCTCCTCGCCGCCAGCCTGTCCGGCCAAGCCAAGCCCGAGAAGCGGGAGCCGACCGTCTCCGCCCGGTTCCGGGCGCTTGCGTTCGCCCAGCCGATCATGGACGGCGCCTACGTTGTGCCCAAGGGCGCGGTGCCCCTGCTCATCACGAGCGACTTTCTCACCGCCCAGCAGGCCTACCGGGGCCCGGCCACGCTCGAGTTCGTGCGCAAGCCGACCGAGGGGCCGGAAACTCCGCTCGCCACGACCCAGCTGGCCGATGGCGCCCAGGTCATCCTCCTGCTCATTCCGGCCGCGGACGGCCGGCAACGCGTGGTCCAGCTGCCCGACCGCGAGGGCGACTTCCCCTGGGGCACGCTGCGCTTCATCAACCTCACGGGAAGGCAGGCGCTCGTCCGTTACGACGGCCTGAGCAAGTCGATCGCCGCCAACGGCGAGGCGGTGGTCCGGCCTCCCACCAACGCCAAGGGGTATGCCAGCGGGCAGATCCTGACGCTCGTCGACGGCGAGCTCCGACCCGGCTACAACATCCGCACCTTCCAGCAGCCCGACGTGCGGGCAATCTACTTCCTCATGCCGGGATCGGGCGACGGCGTCCTGCTCAAGGGCATCGAGGAGCGGCGCCAGCCCGACTCCGCCCCTCCGGTCAGGCCCGCCCGCTAGGACGGAGGTCGAGGATCTCGGCCTGGGCGGTGCGGCGTCCCTGCCAGCGGTTCCAGCCGACGCGCACCGCGAGGTCGACCGGCTGGCCCGGCTCCGGGGCGCGATGCGCCAGGCGCCAGGCGACGAATCCCAGGCGGCGGCCGTCGGGAAGGCTCAGCGTGTGGCGGAAGCTCGACTCGCCGTCGCCGAACCGCTGGACGGGACGGTCGAAGCGGAATCCACGGAATCCGAAAACCGGCTCGGGATTCCCCTCCCCGAAGGGCTGCAGCATCTCCAGCTCGTCGAGCACGCGAGGCGTCAAGGCGACCGGGTCGACCCAGTGGGCGATCTCGATCGCGGAGGAGGCCGCGGGGAGGCCGCGGGCGAGCTGGCTCGCGATGGCCTCGGCGAAGCGCAGGCGGAAGGCGCCGAGGTTCGCGGCGAGGAGCGAGACGCCCACCGCCATCGGATGGCCGCCGTAGCTGCCGAGCAGGTCGTGGCAGGCCTGGAGGGCGGCCACGAGGTCGACCCCGGGCACGCCCCGCCCCGAGCCCTTGGCGAGGTTGCCCTCGCGCCCAAGCACGATGACCGGACGCGACAGGCTGCGGCACAGCTTGCCGGCGGCGATGCCGACCACGCCGGGGTGCCAGTCGCCGTGGGCGACCAAGGCCGGCGCGTCCGCCATCGCCCCGAGCTGGCGGGTCGCCTCCTCGGTCACCTTCCGGTCGATCTCCTGCCGCTCGCGGTTGAGCGCATCGAGCTGCGCCGCGCCCTCGGCGCAATCGGCCTCGCCCTCGGCGAGGAGCAGGCGAAGGGGGATGGCGGCGTCGGCCAGACGGCCGCTCGCGTTGATGCGCGGGCCGAGCCGGTAGGAGACATCGGTCGAGGACAGGGTCTGGCCGGGCGTCAGGCCGCTCACCTCGATGAGCGCGCGGAGCCCGGGACGCCGGGCCTCGGACAGCGCACGGAGCCCGTGGGCGGCCAGGATGCGGTTCTCGTGGCGGAGGGGGACGAGGTCGGCGATGGTGCCGAGCGCGGCGAGGTCGAGGTAGTCGCGCACGGCGAAGGCGGTGCCGCGGGCGTCCTCCCTCTGCCGCAGCACCTTGAGCAGCGCGTGGATGAGCTTGAAGGTGAGCCCCGCGGTGCAGAGCGTCCGCCAGGGCGCCCCCTCGGGGTCGCGGACCCTGGGATTGACCAGGATGCAGTCGGCCGCATGGCCGTCCTTCGCCACGTGGTGGTCGACGATGATGACGTCGATGCCCGAGGCGCGGAGCCTCGCCACCTCGGCGATCGAGTTCGTCCCGCAGTCCAGCGCGACGAACAGGCCGGGCTGACCCTCCCGGAGGACCCGGTCGATCGCGCCCATGGAGAGCCCGTAGCCCTCGTCGAGCCGGCGGGGGACGTAGGCGCGGGCCTCCAGGCCGAGCTGGCGCAGGGCGTGGACCAGCGCGGCCGTGCTGGTCACGCCGTCGACATCGTAGTCGCCCAGGATCGCGACCGGCTCGAGGCCGTCGACCGCCCGGAGCAGGCGCTCGGCGGCCTCGCGCACCCCGGCCGCCTCGAAGGGATCCGAGACATGGGCCAGCTGCGGGCGGAGGTGGCGCTCCGCCTCGGCGTCGTCATCCGAGAGGCGCGCGAGCAGGGCGGCGACGACGGGGGAAACCCCCAGGGTCTCCTCCAGCCGCCGCACGCGCGCGGCGTCGGCGACCCGATGGGTCCAGGCCTCCATGCGGGCTCAGTTCGACTCAGCCCCGGCTTCCCAGCTGTGCTTGCGTTCGCGGTCGGCCTCCTCGGCCCCCTCGCGGCGTCCGCCGTGCCACCAGAAGTAGACGGGCGCGGCGATGTAGACCGAGGAGAAGGTGCCGATGATGACGCCGTAGACGAAGACCTCGCCGTAGAGCCGGACATCGCCGGCGCCGAAGGCCCACAGGGCCATGGCGCTGGTCAGCACCGTGGTCGAGGTGAGCAGGGTGCGGGGCAGGGTCTGGTTGAGGGAGAGGTTGAGGATGTCGGCGAGGCTGCGCGAGGGGGACTCGCGCAGGTTCTCCCGGATGCGATCGAAGACGACGATGGTGTCGTTGATCGAGTAACCCATCACCATGAGGATGGCGGCGACCATCGAGGCGTTGAACTGGCCGCCAAAGGCCACGAAAAGCCCGATGACCAGGAGGACGTCGTGCAGCGTCGACACCAGGGCGCCGGCCCCGAAGCCCACCTCGAAGCGGAGGCCGACGTAGATCGCGATGCCGAGCAGGGCGAGGACGAACGACCACAGGGCGTTCTCGACCATCGCGTCGCTCACCGAGGCGCCGATGGCCTCGCGCGACAGCACCAGCTGCGAGGAATCGAGGCCGGCGAAGAGCGAGGGCTCGGCCTTCGCCAGCGCGGCGACGATGCGGTCGACGTTGGCGAACTCCGCCGCCCCCGCGGCGCGGGTGAGTTCCGTCTCGATGCGCAGGGTGCGGGCGCCGCCCCCCAGCGGGGTGGTGGTCGTCGCCGTCGTGTCCGGCAGGCCGAGCGACTCGGCCACCGCCTGGATGCGCGAGGTGTCGACCACGGCGGAGGGGGCCAGCGCGAGCTGGGCCGACTCGCCGCCGCGGAAATCCTTGCCGAAGGCATCCTTGCCGCGGACGCCCAGGAAGACCAGGCCGCCGAGGATGAGGATCCACGAGACGGCGAAGGCGGGCTTGGCGGCGCCGAGGAAGTTGATCTTACGGTCGGCGCGAATGCCGGGCAGGCCGAAGATCCGGGTGAGGAACCCGTAGCGGACCGAAAGCTCCTGAAGGCCGCGGCAGGTCACGAGCGCGGTGAGCAGGGTGGCGAAGATGCCGATGGAGAGCGTGACGCCGAAGCCCTTGACCGGTCCGGTGCCCATGACGATCAGGATGAACGCGGTGAGCAGGGTGGTGAGGTTGGCGTCGACGATGCTCCAGAACGCGCGGTCGTAGCCCTGCACGAGGCAGGTGACCGCGTCCTTGCCGAGGGCGCGCTCCTCGCGGATGCGCTCGAAGATGAGGATGTTGGCGTCGACGGCCATGCCCGCGGTCAGCACGAGCGCCGCCACGCCGGGCAGGGTGATGGTGGCCTGGAAGTAGGCCATGGCCCCGAGCACCATCAGCAGGTTGAGGCAGATGGAGAGGAAGGCGAAGGCGCCACCCCAGGCGTAGAAGGCGACCAGGAAGAAGATGATGAACCCGATCGAGACCGCGGACGCTACGACCGACTTCTCCTGCGCGTCCTTGGCGAGGGTCGGACCGACCGAGATCACGTCCAGCGTGCGCATCGGGAACTCGAGCGGGTTGTTCAGGACGTTGGCCAGCTCGGAGGCCTCCTCCATGCTGAATCGCCCGGTGATGACGGCGCCGCCGCCGCGGATGGCCTGCTGCACCGTCGGGGCCGACTGCAGGGTGCCGTCGAGCACGATGGCCAGCTGGCCGGGCATCTCGCCGGGGCGGTTGAGCGAGGCGATGCGCTCGGTCAGGTCGCCGAACAGCCGGTCGCCCTCCGAGGTGAACTTCATGTCGACGAACCAGGAGAAGCCGTCGTTGCTCATCCCGCGGGCGGAGGTGATGATCTTGCCCGTGGCCTCGGCGCGCGTGGCGACGTAGTAGCGGTTGAGGGTGATCTGGCCGGTCCGGGGGTCGACCTCGCGCTCGGTCAGCACCTCGTAGCGGGCGACGGGAGAGTCGGTCAGGCGGGGATTGACCGGCAGGGTGCGGGTCGAATGGTCGAGCTCGCCCTCGGAGGGGCGGGCGAAGCGGTAGACCTGGCGGAACTCGAGCTTGGCCGGCTTCTTGAGGCTCTCGATGAGGTCGGGGTTGTTCGCGGCGTCGGCGCCGGGCATCTGCACCTCGAGGATGCGGTCGCCGACGGGACGGATGACCGGCTCGGCCACGCCGGTGGCGTTGACGCGTCGGTCCATCACGCGGGCGGCCTCCTCGACCATCCTCATGCCGCCGCGCTCGGAGCGCTCGGCGAGCGTGGCCTCGGCGCGGGCCAGTGCCTCGCGGGCGCGGGCGGCCCCGGCCTCGTCCTTGGCGGCCTCAAGGCCGGCGAGGCGTCCCTTGGCCTCCTCGACGTTGCGCGCGGCCTCGGCCACGGCGCTCTCGGTGTCGATCTCGAGGGTGAAGGCGACGCCGCCCTGCAGGTCGAGGCCGAGCTTCAGCTTGCCCTGGGAGCGCCGCAGGAGCTCCTTGAGCACAAGCAGGTTGCGCTTCTGGAACTCGGGCTCGCGGACAAAGGTGGCGGGGTCGAAGAACAGGGGCAGCAGCTCGACGACAGCCTCGCGGCTGCGGCCCTCGCCGATGTCGCGCAGGGCCTGGAAATACGTCGGCGCCTTGCGCGCGTCGGGCACCGAGGCGTCCTTGCGGGCGTGGGCGGCGACGCGCTCGGTCGCCTCGCGGTGCAGGGGAGCGAAAGTCTCGGCGCTGCCGACGACGGCGCGCGGGGCGAATTCCTCCAGGGGGACGGTGCGGACGGGCGTGATCTCATAGCAAGCCGCGCCGAGGCACAGCAGGGAGAAGACGACCTTCCACCAGGGTCGAAGGGTCATGGCGACGGGTTCCTTGGCGAGGGCTTAGCTGGCCTTCGCGTCGTCGGAGGAGAGGATGGCGGTGCGGAGGAAGACGAGCTTCACCCCCTCGGCGACCTGGACGGTCACCTTGCTGTCCTGGATGGAAACCACCTTGCCGAAGATGCCGGCGCTGGTCATCACGGAATCGCCGACCTTCAGCTCGGACTGGAACTTGGCGATGGCCTTCTGCTGCTTGCGCTGGGGAGCGATGAGGAAGAAGTAGAACGCCACGAACATCAGCACCAGGGGAAGCAGGCTCATCAGGCTGCCTTCAGCCGAGGGGCCGGCCGCGGGGGCGGCCTGGAGGAGGACTTGGGGGAGGGTATTCATGTTTGTTTTGTTTGGAAAGGGGTCAAAAGAGGGTTGTTTGCAGGTGGGACAAAAAGGCAAGCCCGCTTGGGATGGGCGGGATTGACCCCCACCCCGCCCTGCCTATTCTCCCAAGGCTTCCCATGGAAGCCTCCCCGAAGGGTTCGCCGGACCCCTCACCCGCCACCTCGGTGGCGAAACCCGTGACCCTGGCGGCCGCCATGGCCACCCTGGGGGTGGTCTTCGGGGACATCGGCACGAGCCCCCTCTACGCGCTGCGCGAGACCTTCAAGGCAGCCCATGAGCACGGGGGCGTGGTCCCGGTCGTCGCCCTCCTCTCCCTGGTGATCTGGTCGCTCATCCTGGTCGTCTCCGTCAAGTACGTGATCCTCGTCATGGAGGCCAACGACGAGGGCGAGGGCGGCGTGATGACCCTCGTTTCGCTCTCCAGCCAGGGCCAGCAAACGCGAGCCGGCCTGCTGCTCATCGGCCTGGTGGGCGCCGCCCTGCTCTACGGCGACGGAGTGATCACGCCGGCGATCTCCGTCCTTTCCGCCATGGAGGGCATCAAGGAGGCGAATGAGCGGCTCCAAGGCCCGTTCGCGACGGAGACCCTGGCCGCCGTCATCCCCTGGCTGGCAATCGGCATCCTCATCCCCCTCTTCGCCATCCAGAAGAAGGGCACCTCGCGGGTCGGCGCGTATTTCGCCCCGGTCACCCTCGTTTGGTTCATCACCCTGGCCGCGCTGGGCGTCCTCTCCCTCGTCAGGCACGCCGAGGTTGTGCCGACCCTGCTCGGCGCCCTCAACCCCCTCGAGGGCTTCGGGCTGTTCCTGACCGACCCCGGGATGGCGTTCGCCATCATCGGCGCGGTTTTCCTCGCGGTGACAGGGGCGGAGGCGCTTTACGCCGACATGGGCCACTTCGGCGGGCGACCCATCCGAGTGACCTGGCATGTCATTGTCCTGCCGGCCCTTCTCCTCAACTACTTCGGCCAGGCCGCGTGGTTCCTCGCCCAGCCCGAGCGCGTCGGCGAGCCCCTCTTCAATCCCTTCTTCAACATGGCCCCGGGCTGGGCGCAGATCCCCCTGGTCATCCTGGCGACGATGGCGGCCATCATCGCGTCGCAGGCCCTCATCTCGGGCGCGTTCTCGATGACCACCCAGGCCATCCAGCTCAACTACCTGCCGCGGATGCGCATCCTCCACACCTCGGGCGAGGAATCCGGCCAGGTGTACCTTCCGGTGGTCAACTGGGGCCTGTTCGCGGGCTGCACCTTCGCCGTCCTGCAGTTCCGCAACTCCGGGGCGCTGGCCGGCGCCTACGGGATCTCCGTCAGCCTGACCATGCTCTGCACGAGCATCCTGTTCTCCGAGTACCTGCGGAAGCGCAAGGGGCTCGGCGCCGCGGCCTATGTGCTGATGGCGCCCTTCCTGCTGCTGGAGCTGGTGTTCATCACCGGCAACCTGCCGAAGATGTGGCACGGCGGCTGGCTGCCCCTGACCGTTGCCTTCCTGGCCTTCAGCGTGATGTACATCTGGAACCGGGGTCGCCAGATGCTCAAGAAGAAGTTCGCCCTCGACGAGCAGAAGGACGTCTTCGACGTCTTCATCGACAGCGTGGAGGACCGCTTCCACACCGGGAAGCTCCGCCGGGTCTCGGGCGTCGCGGTCTATATGGTCGGCAACACCGAGGCCGTGCCGATGGCCTTCGCCCACAACCTCAAGCACAACAAGGTCGTCCACGAGCACATCCTCGTGATGACCCTGAAGATCGACGAGTACCGCGCCACCGTGCCGGCGGCGGAGCGGGTCCAGCTGACCTACCGCGTGCCCAACCCCGCCCCGCCCCACGGGCGGGCGAGCGAGCCCTTCCCCCGCGTCCTGCGCGTCATCGGCCACTACGGCTTTCGCGAGCTGGCCCAGGTCGAGCCCGTCCTCACCGCCGCCTTCGAGGATCTCCGGATCGCCTACGACCCGATGCAGGTCACCTTCTTCCTCAGCCGAGAGACGGTCGTGCGCAGCGAGTCCGAGAACCCCCAGATGCGCCTTCCCAAGGTGGAGGAGAAGATCTTCGAGGTCCTCAACCGCAACTCCCTCTCCGCCACCGCCTACTTCAAGCTCCCCCCCGGGCGCGTCGTCGAGCTCGGGATGCAGGTGGAGATGTGAGCCCGGCGGGACGGCGCGCGTCAGCCGCGGGCGCGGACCGTCCGGTCGACCAGCTCCCAGAAATGGTCGAAGAGCTTGTCGGCGTCGTTCGGCCCGGGGCCGGCCTCGGGGTGGTACTGGACGGAGAAGACCGGCTTGTCCCTGAGGCGCAGGCCGGCGACGGTGTTGTCGTTGAGGTTGACCTCGGTGACGATCGCGCCGCAGGCCGCCAGCTCCTCGGGCTTCGAGGCGAAGCCGTGGTTCTGGGCGGTGATCGAGACGGTGTCGGTCTCGCTGTTCCTGACCGGCTGGTTGCCGCCGCGGTGGCCGAACTTCAGCTTGAAGGTCTTGGCCCCGATGGCGTGGGTGATGATCTGGTGGCCGAGGCAGATGCCGAAGGTCGGGTAGTCCTTGATCAGGTCGGCGACGGCGGCGTGGGCGTAGCCGAGGGCGGCGGGGTCGCCCGGGCCGTTGGAGAGGAAGATGGCGTCGGGCTTGATCTTGCGAAGCTCGGAGGCGGGGGTGGTGGCGGGGAAGACATGGACGTCGAACCCGGCGTGCCGGAGGCGGCGGAAGATGGAGGTCTTGGCCCCGAAATCGTAGGCAGCCACCCTGTAGACCCGGCGCCCGGCCTTGGACTTGTAGAGGGTGGTGCCGGGAACGGTGAACAGCCCGTCGTCGGGGCCCTTCTCGTCGAGGCGGTAAGGCGCCTTGCAGGTGACCTCCTTGACGAAGTCGACCCCGACCAGCCCAGCCCATTCCTTGGCTCGGCGGACCGCGTCGGCGTCGGAAAGCCCCTCCGTGGAGAGGCAGGCCTTCATCACCCCGCGGACGCGAAGCTTCTTGGTCAGGGAGCGGGTGTCGATGCCCTCGATGCCGGGGATGCCGTGCTTCGCCAGCCAGGAGCCGAGATCGGAGCTGGCGCGCCAGTTCGAGACGACGGGGGACAGCTCGCGGACCACGAACCCGGCGGCCTTGGGGCCGTCGGACTCCAGGTCGTCCTCGTTGACCCCGTAGTTGCCGATCTGGGGCGCGGTCATGGCCACGATCTGCCCGAAGTAGGAGGGGTCCGTCAGGATTTCCTGGTAGCCGGACATCGAGGTGTTGAAGACCGCCTCGCCGACCACGGTCTTCCTCGCGCCGAAAGCCTTCCCCCGAAAGACGCTTCCATCTTCAAGGGCGAGGATTGCGGTGTGGGCCATGAGGCCGTTTTGAAACGGTTCGGGACAGACAGGGGAAGAAGAAAATGCCAAAGGGCGTCCGAAAGTCATCCCGACCCCTCGGGCAGGCGCTCAGAAACCCCTCGAGGGGTCGCCCCCGAGCGGCGCCGGAGGACGGCTACGGGGGTCGAGACTATCGGCCGCGTAGGGCTTGTGGACCTGCCACCCCGCCCGGAAGGGCGCACCCCGAGCCTTGACCGTGTCCGTGATGGCGCCAAGCACAGCGGGGTCGCCCCGCCGGCTCCACTCCGGGTGAAGCCAGACCACCGGGCAGACCCAGCCGCCCAGGGCGGCCTCCCACTTGCCGATGGTCTGGGGCTCCTCCACGATGAGCTTGATCTCATTGGCGGCCCGCAGGGTCTCCGACGCGGGGGGCTTGGCCCACTTGGGGCTGACCGTCACCCAGGCAAGCCCGGGGACCAGGGGAAAAGCCCCGCAGGTCTCCAGGTGCGCAGGCAAGCCCTTGGACGACAGCGCCGCAACCAAGGGCCCGAGATCGTGGATGCAGGGCTCGCCGCCGGTCAGGACGACGAACTCGGGCCGGCTTGCCGCGGCTTCCGCAGCCAGCTCCTCGGCGCTCGCCTTGCGCACGTCCTTGGGCACGTGGGCGGGATGCCAGGTTGAGGCGGCGTCGCACCAAGCGCAGCGGACGGGACATCCCTGGAGCCGGATGAAGAAAGCCTTGCGGCCGAGGTGCACACCCTCGCCCTGCCAGCTAAGGAAGGTCTCGTTGACCGGGTAGGTCACGGGACGAATCGGACCGAGTTGCGGCTGTCCTCGTGGAGCTCGAGCTCGGCAATCCAGGCGCGGCCGCCGGTCTCGGCGCGCACCAAGGGGTCGAGCGCACCGTGCAGATGGCGGGCGATGCCCTCGGCCGAGGCGCTCTCGACGACCAACAGCTTGAAGACCGAGCCGTCCTTCGGCCGAACCCAGGCGAGCTCGGGATCGTCGGCCGAGAGGACGCAAGCGTGGTCCAGATGGGCGTCGATCCAGTCCTTGAGGAAACGCAGCCCCCCGAAGTCCACCACGAACCCATGCCGGTCCAGCTCGCGGCAGGTGAAGGTCAGGGAGATCGCCCAACTGTGCCCATGGATGCGGGCGCAATGGCCGGCATGGCGGTGCTGCCGGTGGGCGAAGGGGATGTCCGCGTAGACTTTCCGGCAGGTCAGCATGGTCCTAGACGTAGCGAGCCGGGTCCGGAATGCCAGCCTTGGCGAAGGCCTCCCGGCGCTCGACACAGGTGCCGCATCGGCCGCAAGGAGACCCACCCCCCACGTAGCACGACCAGGTGAGGGCCAGGGGCGCGCCCAGTTCAGCTCCCCGGCGCACAATCCGGGCCTTGTCCCAATCGACGAACGGCCGCTCCAGCCGCACGGGATGCCAGTCGCAGAGGCCTAGGGCCCGGTCCATCGCCTCGGCGAACTCGGGGCGGCAATCGGGGTAGATGGCATGGTCGCCACCGTGGGCGCCGTAGACGACGCTGTCGGACTTGGTCGCGACGGCCCAGCTGCCCGCGAGGGAGAGGAAGAGCATGTTCCGGTTGGGCACCACCGTGGCCTTCATCGACTCCGCCTCGTAGTGTCCCTCCGGCACCTTCACCGACGCGTCGGTCAACGCATTGCCCCCCATCAGCGCGGCGACCCCGCGAAGGTCGGCCACGCGGTGCTCGACCCCGTAATGGGCCGCCACCGCCCGGGCGGAATCGATCTCGCGACGATGACGCTGGCCGTAGTCGACGGTCAGGGCGCGCACGGTCCTGCCCTCCGACAACAGCTGGGCCAGGAGAACCGTCGAGTCGACGCCGCCGGAAAGGATGAGGACGGAGGAGGGCACGGAAACAGGGATAAAAGGATGAAAAGAGGAAGGGATGAAAGGAAGAACGCCCCGCCCTGCCCCCAAAACCCCACCCCAATCCACTTTCAACGTCCCCCAGCTCCGTTTCACCCCTTCATCCCCTGCCTCACACCTTTCCTTCTCGTCCTTCCAATCCTCCACCTCCGCCCCCCCGTTCATCCCTTCATCCTTTCATCCCTTAATCCCTTTTATCCCTCCTCCGCACCCTCCGTCTCGTCCGCCACCTCCGCCCCCTTCCCCTCGCCTCCCATGCCCCTCGCCCTCCTCTCCCTCTCCGACAAAACCGGCCTGGTGCCCTTCGCCACGGCTTTGGTGAAGCAGCACGGCTACAAGCTGCTCTCAACCGGGGGAACGTCGAAGCTGCTTCGCGAGGCCGGCCTCCCCGTCACGGATGTCAGCGACCATACCGGCTCGCCCGAGATCATGGAGGGCCGCGTCAAAACCCTGCACCCGAAGGTCCATGGCGGCCTCCTCTGCCGGCGCGACTCGGCCGAGCACCTCGCCGAGGCCAAGGCCAACGGCATCGACCTGATCGACCTCGTCGTGGTGAACCTCTATCCCTTCGAGCAGACCGTGGCCAAGCCGGGCTGCGCCTTCGAGGACGCGATTGAGAACATCGACATCGGGGGGCCGTCCATGCTCCGCAGCGCGGCCAAGAACCACGCCTCGGTCAGCGTCGTTACCGACCCCTCTGACTACGACCGCGTTCTTGCCGCGCTCGCCGCGCCCGACCAACTCCCCGCCCTGCGCCGCGAGCTCGCCCTCAAGGTCTTCCAGCGCACCTCGGCCTACGACGCCGCCATCAGCAACTACCTCGAGTCACAGTCCGAGCCAGCCCCGGGCGCCGTCCTCGGCCTACCCAGCCGTCTCTCCCTCACCCTGCCCCTCGCCCAGCGCCTCCGCTACGGCGAGAACCCCCACCAGCAGGCCGCGCTCTACGGCACGTTCCACGAGGCCTTCGACCAGCTCCAAGGCAAGGAGCTCAGCTTCAACAACATCCTCGATATCACCGCCGCGACCTACCTGATCGGCGAGTTCGAGAAGCCCACCCTCGCCATCCTCAAGCACACCAACCCATGCGGCGCGGCCTCGGCCCCCACCCTCCTCGAGGCCTGGGAGCAGGCCTTCGCGACCGACCGCCAGGCGCCCTTCGGCGGCATCATCGTGATGAACCGCACGGTGGACAAGGCCTTGGCCGAGGCCATCGCCGAGATCTTCTCCGAGGTCATCATCGCCCCGGAGTTCGACGCCGAGGCCCGCGAGATCTTCGGCAGGAAGAAGAACCTCCGCCTGATGCGCGCCAAGGTCGGCCTGCGCGCCGACACCCTCCGCGAGGTCCGCTCCGTCATCGGCGGCGCCCTCGTGCAGGACCGCGACCAAAAGCCGGTCAACGCGCGCGAGTTCAAGGTCGTGACCAAGCGCGCGCCGACCCCCGCAGAGATGGAGGCCATGCTCTTCGGCTGGCGCGTCGTGCGGCACGTGAAGTCCAACGCCATCGTCTACGCCGGCCGCGAGCGCACGCTCGGCGTCGGCGCTGGCCAGATGTCCCGCGTCGACTCCTCCCGCATCGCGGTCTGGAAGGCCGGCGAGGCCAAGCTGTCGCTCAAGGGCTCGGCGGTCTGCTCCGACGCCTTCTTCCCCTTCCCCGACGGCCTGCTCGCCGCGGCCGACGCCGGGGCCAGCTGCGCCATCCAGCCTGGCGGCTCGGTCAAGGACGCCGATGTCATCGCGGCGGCCGACGCGCGCGGGATGGCCATGGTCTTCACCGGCCAGCGGCACTTTAAGCACTGAGCCGGCGCGCAAGGGCGCGCCGGCCTAGGGTGCACAGGGGCACAGGGGCTCAGGGGCACGGGGGTACAACTCGCTACCGCTCGTTTCTAATTTGGTCTTAGCGCTGCTTTTCGCGGCAACCCGTAAGGTTCACTCGTCAACGCATCTCCATCTGACCAAGGTCGATAGCGAGGCAGGCCGAGAGTACTTGCGTTACCACAATCGAGAAACAAGGCCCCATGGGCCTCACTACCTCCCGTGCCCCCGCGCCCGTGTGCCCCTGCTCTTCCGGCTTTAGGCCGGAAGCTCGGCGAACTCGTGAATTGAGGTCACCGGCGCCTCGGGCGCCGTGCGCTTCATCATGCCGGCGAGCACGCCGCCTGGCCCGCACTCGTAGAACTGGGTGATGCCGGAGGCGGCGGCCGCGCGGCAATTGTCCTCCCAGTAGACCGAGGAGACGACCTGCTTGGCCAGGGCGGCCCTGAGGTCGGCCGGCTCGCGGATGGCGGCGCCGGTGGTGTTGGTGTAGACCTCGACCTTGGGGGTGGCGAAGGGAATCTCCCGGAGGTAGGCCTCGAAGGCGGCGCGCGCGGGCTCCATCAGGCGGCTGTGGTAAGCGCCGGCCACGGTGAGGGCCTTGACCAGCTTGAAGGGGCCGAACTCCTTCGCGCGCGGGATGGCGGCGGCGACCTTGTCGGCGTCGCCCGAGATCACGACCTGTCCGGGGCAGTTGAAGTTGGCGGCCTGAATGTCGAAGGCCGCGCAGAGCTTGGCGATGTCCTCGCGGCTGCCGCCGATGACGGCGGCCATGCCGCCCTTGGTGGCCTCGCAGGCCTGCTGCATGAGGCGTCCGCGCTCGGCCACGATGCGCAGGCCCGTCTCAAAGTCCCACACCCCGGCAAAGGCGTAGGCGGTCAACTCGCCGAGGGAGAGGCCGAGGCAGGCCTTGAGGTCGGACAACTTGCCACGCTCGCGCAGGATCTCGGCGATGGCGTAGCCCTGGACGTAAAGCGCGGGCTGGCAGACGCGCGTCTCGGTCAGCGTCTCGGCGGGACCGTTGAAGCAGACCTCGCGGAGGTCGAAGGGCAGGATTCGCGCGGCGCGGTCGTAGAGGTCCTTGGCAACGGGGCTGCCCTCGTAGAGGGACTTGCCCATGCCGACGACCTGGGCGCCTTGGCCGGAGAAGAGGAGAGCGGTTGACATGGCGGGAGGAGTGAGGAGCGAGGTGCGAGCAGAGTGTGGCAGGCGAAGGGCGGAAAGGCAGGATGGAGGACGTGAAATAGGGAACCAAGGGAGGAGCTAGGGCAACCGAGGACAACCTTAAGGGTCACGCGCCTCGCTCCCCGCTCCTCAGCCTGCCTTAAGTCCCAGCTTCTCCAAGATTCGCTGCAGATCCTCGTCGCCCGAGTAGCGGATGGAGATGACGCCCTTGGCGCCGCGGCGCTGGACCTGGACGGGGGCGGCGAGGTGGGTGGTGAGGCGGCGCTGGACATCCTCGAGCGCCTGCGCGACGCGGCGGCGGCGATCGCCGGGGCGCGGAGCCTGGAGCTGGCGAACCAGCTTCTCCGTCGCGCGCACCGAGAGCTCGTCCTGCACGATGCGGCGGGCGGCCTGGACCTGCTGGGCGGCCTGCTCAAGACCGAGCAGCACCTTGGCATGGCCGGCGCTGAGCTGCCCCTTCGAGAGGTAGCCGAGCACCTCGCGGTCGAGCTGGAGGAGGCGGACGGAGTTGGCGACGGTGGCGCGGGGCTTGCCGAGGCGATCGGCCACGGCGTCCTGGGTCAGCTTGAAGTCGCGCATCAGCGAGGCGACCCCCAGGGCCTCGTCGACGGGATTGAGGTCGGCGCGCTGGAGGTTCTCGACGAGGGCGAGGACGGCGCTGGCGGCGTCGTTGACCTCGAGCACACGGGCGGGAACGACCTTGATGCCCAGGTGGCGGAAGGCGCGGAGGCGGCGCTCGCCCGCGATCAGCTCGAAACCCTGCGGCACCTTGCGCACCACGATGGGCTGCATGAGGCCCTCGGCGCGGATGGACTCGGCCAGCTCCTCGATGCCGCGCTGGTCGAACTCGCGCCGGGGCTGGCGCGGATTCGGGGCGACCTGGGCCACGGGCACGTCCTGGATGCCGGCGGGCTGGACGGGCGCGGGCGTGCTGGAAGTGACGGGCGCGGGGGCGGGAACGGCGGGCTTGGCGCCGGCGCCGGCCCCGATCAGGGAACCGAGGCCTCGTCCGAGGCTGCTCTTCTTGGGTTGGCTCATGAAAGGTTCAGGGCTGGGGGATGAAGATCTCGGCCCCGAGCTGGAGCTGGTCGGGATTGGCGATGCCGTTGGCCTTCAGGATCCAATCCTGGCGCGAGTTGTTCTGGCGAGCGATGCGGCTGAGGGTGTCGCCGGCCTTCACCTTGTAACGAATGCCAGTCCGGGGCATGTCAGCCGGAAGGTTGTCGGCCGGAGGCGCCGGCGTCTCCGCGGCGGGAGCCTGGGCGGCCGGCGCCGAGGGTCCGGCGACGGGTGCAACCGGAGCCTGGGGCTGCACAGGCTGGCGGCTGGCGAGGGCTTGGTTGACCTGCTTGGTGAAGGCGGCGAGGGCGCGATCGAGGTCGGCGCGGAGGGCGGCGTTGCGGCGGTCGACCTCGGCGATGAGGGAGGCGCGGTCCATCCCGGGCGCCGCCTGCGGATTGGCGCCCGAGCGGCGAAGCGCGGCCACGGACTGCTCGAGGTCGGCAACCTGCTGGGAGAGCCGGGCGAGCTCGGAGCGCAGCAGGGCCATGTCCTGCTCCATGCCCGCGAACTGGCGCGAGGAGGCCTGCTGGGCGGAAAGGGAAGTGACGGCGACCAGGAGAAGGGTGACCAAGCGCAGGGACATGCCGGGAGCGTGACACCCCGGGGGGCGCATGGCAAGGATGGGGAGGCCGCGCGAGCGGCCCGAAGGCTCGTTTGGCACGGCAAAGGCCGGCAAACACGGGGGCTACGCCCGACCAGGTCTCGGGGGGCGAGAGGGCGGGCCTCCGCCGGGCCCTTGCGTCCGGATGCGAGCACATCGGCCTTCCCCTGCCCTGCCGTCGGGTCTAGATGGGAGGCGGTCCATGAACCACCTCCATCCCTATTGGCGGATGCGCTACATCGAGAGTCGCAAGAAGCCCTCGGCCGGAAATCCCTTTCCCGGTCTGCTCGCCGCCGGCGACGACCGGGCCAACCTCATCGTGCACCGCGGCCGGACCTGCTTCGTGCTGATGAACAACTTCCCGTACAACCCCGGCCACCTGATGGTGCTCCCCAACCGCGAGGCGGCCGACCTGGCCGATCTCACGGCGGAGGAGCGCGCGGAACTGCTCGACCTCGTCGTCCGGGCCCAGGCCGCGCTGACCGCCGTCATGCGCCCGGCGGGCTTCAATATCGGCCTCAACCTCGGAAAGGTGGCCGGAGCCGGCGTCCCCCAGCACCTCCACGCGCACGTCGTGCCCCGCTGGGAGGGCGACCACAACTTCATGCCCGTCACCGCCGACACGCATGTGCTCCCCCAGGCCCTTGACGAGCTCTGGGAGAAGCTCGCCGCCGCCTTCCCCGCCGCCTGAGATGGCCCAGACCGCCTCCGAGACCTTCGCCTACGCCGACGGCAAGCACCGGTCGTCCCTGCACTGCGGCGACGACAGCCTGCTGGCCGAGACCGAGGCGGCCCTGGGCGTGACGCTCACCGCGCGCGACGGCTGGATCAAGGCCGAGGGGAGCGCGGACAATGTCGCCAAGGCCGGGCGACTGCTCGGCCAGCTCGACCAGGCGCGCGCCCAGGGCCTGCAGGTCAGGCCGATCGACTTCCGCCGGCTGCTCGCCGACCACGCCCGGGGCGACGTCGCCCGCTGGGAGCGGCTTCTCGCCGACCCCATCGTGCTCCCCCTGCGCCGCGCCAGCATCGTCCCGCGGACGCTCGCGCAAAAGGACTACCTCCAGGCCATGCTCGCGCACGACATCGTCCTGGGCGTCGGGCCGGCGGGCACGGGCAAGACCTACCTCGCGATGGCCGCGGCGGTGCACGCCCTCGCCACGGGCAAGGTGCGCCGCATCCTCCTGACCCGCCCGGCGGTCGAGGCGGGCGAGGCGCTCGGCTTCCTGCCCGGGGACCTCCGCGAGAAGATCCTGCCCTACCTTATCCCCCTCTACGACGCCCTGTACGACATGCTCGGCAAGGACGAGACCGAGCGGCTGGTCGAGCGCAACGTGATCGAGGTCGCGCCCCTCGCCTACATGCGCGGCCGCACCTTGGCCGAGGCGTTCGTCGTCCTGGACGAGGCCCAGAACGCCACCCCGGAGCAGATGCTGATGTTCCTCACCCGTCTCGGGGACCGGAGCAAGATGGTGGTCACGGGCGACCCCTCGCAGGTCGACCTGCCCCGCGGACGCCCCTCCGGCCTGGCCGAGGCGGCGGAGGCGCTGCGGGACGTGCCCGGGGTGCAGATCCGGCGGTTCGACGACACGGATGTCGTCCGCCACCCCCTCGTCGAGCGCGTCATCCGCGCCTACGCCCGCCACCGCAAGGGCAACGGCGCATGAGCCGCCGGGTCGAGGCCGTCTCCCGCGCCCGCGGCTTCCGCGCCCCGGTCGCCAAGGTCCGGGCGGCGATCCATGTCATGGACCGCATGCGCTGGGCCAGCTGTCCGGCGGGCGAGCTGTCCGTCGCCTTCGTGGGCGACGCCGAGATCGCCCGGGTGCACGGGGAGTTCATGGATGACCCGACGGTCACGGACGTGATCACGTTTACCGGCGAAGCGCCGGCGGGCGGCGAGCCCTTCGCCGGGGAGATTGTCATCAATGTCGCCCAGGCACGCCGCGAGGGCCCCGCTCACGGCCAATCCGCAGGCGCCGAGCTCCTGCTCTACCTCGTCCACGGCTGGCTCCACCTCGCCGGCCATCGCGACAAGTCGCCCGCCCAGGCCAAGACGATGCGCCGGGCCGAGGCGCGGGCGCTGGCGACCTTGGGACGCTCGGGCCTCCGCGCGCTCTGAGCCCTCCGGGTCGGGCGCGGCGTCCCAGGGACGCCGCCACGAGGGTTCCGGACACCCTCGGGCCCGGGGACGGTGACCCGGGCCGGGCGAACCCGGGCCAAGGGCCGTCCTCCGCTTGACTCGGCCAGCTGGGACGGGCTTTGTCGGGGGGATGGAAACCCCCGCGGGCACCTACGATTTCACGGCGTTTGAGCAACGCTGGCAGGCCCACTGGAAGGAGCACGGCACCTTCCGGGCCCTCCCCCCTTCCTGTGGCAAGCCGAAGTACTACGTGCTGGACATGTTCCCCTACCCCTCCGGGGCCGGCCTGCACATCGGACACCCCGAGGGCTACACGGCCTCCGACATCCTCGCGCGCCACCGCAAGGCCACCGGGCACAACGTCCTCCACCCCATGGGCTGGGACTCCTTCGGCCTCCCCGCCGAGCAGCACGCCATCGCCACGGGCGAGCACCCCGCGGTCCAGACCCGGCGCAACATCGACAACTTCCGGCGCCAGCTGCAGATGCTCGGCTTCGCCATCGACTGGGACCGCGAACTTGCGACGACCGACGAGGGTTACTTCCGCTGGACGCAGTGGATCTTCCTCAAGCTGTTCCGCCACGGCCTGGCCTATGTCTCGGAGAAGCCGGTCTGGTTCTGCCCCAACCTCGGCACCGTCCTGGCCAACGAGGAGGTGCTCAACACCCCCGAGGGCCCGCGCTCCGAGCGCGGCAACCACCCCGTGGAGCGGCGTCCCATCCGCCAATGGGTCCTGCGCATCACCGCCTACGCCGACAAGCTGATCGACGGGCTCGACGCGCTCGACTGGCCCGACTCCACCAAGCGCCTCCAGAGGAACTGGATCGGCAAGTCCGAGGGCGGCGAGGTGACCTTCGCGCTCGACGGCCACCCTGGAAAATCCCTCACCGTCTTCACCACCCGCCCCGACACGCTCTTCGGGGCGACCTACATGGTCATCGCGCCCGAGCATCCCCTGGTCGAGGCCATCACGACCAAGGCACAGGGCGAGGCCGTGGCCGACTATGTGATGGGGGTGCGCAACAAGTCCGACCTCGAGCGCACCGACCTCGCCAAGGACAAGACCGGCGTCTTCACGGGAGCCCACGCCGTCAACCCGGTCAACGGCGCCAAGATTCCCGTCTGGGTCGCCGACTACGTGCTGATGGGCTACGGCACCGGCGCCATCATGGCCGTGCCCGCCCACGACGAGCGCGACCATGAGTTCGCCCGCAGGTTCGGACTGCCCATCCGCCAGGTGGTCGGCTCGAAGGACGCCCCGGTCGACGTGCAGGCCAAGGCCTGGACGGGCGACGGCCCGATGGTCAACTCCGGGCCCTACGACGGCCTCTCCGCCGGCGAGACCAAGCGCCGCATCCTCGACGACCTCGCCGCCAAGGGGGCGGGCAAGGCCGCGGTCAACTACAAGCTCCGCGACTGGCTGTTCTCGCGCCAGCGCTACTGGGGCGAGCCTTTCCCCCTCGTCTGGGTGTCGCCCGAGGACCTCGCCCGCGTGCCGGCGGACTCCGCCCTGCGCGAGTTCCTCCCCAAGCAGCCCGTCACCTGCCGCCTCGACGGCCGGGAGGTGGCCGCCGTCCCCCTGACCTCGGCCCAGCTCCCCCTCACCCTGCCCGAGGTCAAGTCCTACCAGCCCTCCCCGACGGGCGACTCGCCCCTCTCCCGCGAGCCCGAGTGGCTCAACGTCTGGATCAACCTCTCGAGCGGAGAGACCGTGCCCGCCTCGCAGCCGCAGCCCGGCCCGCTCTGGGCCCGCGCGACCCGGGAGACCAACACCATGCCGCAGTGGGCCGGCTCCTGCTGGTATTACCTTCGCTACCTCGACCCGGCCAACGCCAAGGAGATCGCCTCCAAGGAGGCCCTGGACTACTGGGGCTGCCCCGATTTCTACATCGGCGGAGCCGAGCACGCCGTGCTCCACCTTCTCTACGCGCGCTTCTGGCACCGCTTCCTCCACGACCTCGGCGTGCTCCCCACGCCGGAGCCCTTCCGCAAGCTCTTCCACCAGGGCCTGATCCTCGGCGAGGACGGCGAGAAGATGTCGAAGAGCCGCGGCAACGTGGTCAACCCGGACGACATCGTGAAGGCCCACGGCACCGACGCCCTCCGCCTTTACCTGATGTTCCTCGGGCCGCTCGAGGCCTCCAAGCCCTGGAGCGCGAAGGGCATCGAGGGCGTCAGCCGCTTCCTGCGCCGCACCTGGCGCCTGGCCATCGACGAGGCCACCGGCAAGCCGTCTGCGCGCTGCGCCGGCCAGGACGAGCCCGAGGAGGTCACGCGCGAGCTGCACCGCACCATCCAGAAGGTCTCGGCCGACATCGAGACGCTGTCCTTCAACACCTCGATCTCGCAGATGATGATCTTCCTCAACGCCGCGGAAAAGGCCCCCTCCATCCGCCGCGCGACCCTTGAGGACTTCCTCCGCCTGCTGGCGCCCTTCGCGCCGCACCTCGCCGAGGAGGCCTGGTCGCGGCTCGGGCACACCGGGAGCATCTCCGACGCCGGCTGGCCCAAGGCCGACCTCTCCAAGCTGGTGGAGTCCACGGTCGAGGTCATCTTCCAGGTCAACGGCAAGGTCCGGTCCACCGCCAAGGTTGCCAAGGAGACCAGCAAGGAACAACTCCTCGCCCTGGCCAAGGCCGACCCGGCCGTGGCAAAGTTCCTCGAGGGCAAGGCCATCGCCAAGGAGATTGTCGTCCCCGGCAAGCTGGTGAACCTTGTCGTGCCGGGCTGAGCCCAAGCACGACAAGCGCGGTCTGCGAGATGGGAATCGGGTGCCTGGGGTAGGGACGCCCCACCGATGCGTCCGCCCTCAATCTCCCCATCCAGGCATCGGTCGCCTCGGCAAGGCACCCGCACCTCATCCCAGCTACAGGCCGCAACCTCAGGTCTGGTCAGCGCTGTGGATCCGACGCACCCGCCGTGTCAGCGAGCAGAGCGCGCCCAGGGAATGCGGTCGGTCCAGACGCGGATCCAACCAGCCCGCTTGGTTCGACCTTACGATCCTCAGTTCAGGTTTTCGCCGGCGGCCAAGGCCAGGAACTTATCCGATGCCGCCGCTTTCTTCAGCTGTCGACGGCGCAAGTGAGCCGCAGCCACCAAGCCGAAGAGCCCGCCCACGAGACCGAGGGTGGAGGGTTCGGGGATTGCGCCCGTATCGCCGGCATAGACCCAGGCCGCGTTGATTTGGGTGTCGAAGGCGAAGCGCGTGGCGACAATCCCTCCGGAACCGTCACCCGTCAGCTCGAGCCAACCATACTGGTCTTCCGCGAGACCCACGGAACGGATGAGGGCGACGTAGGAAGTGCCGTTGCTGAAATTCGCGACATTGCCGCTGATGCTATCCGCAGGAAAGACACCACTGGCAGACCGGACTTCCGTTCCAAATGCCAGGGAAGCGATACGGTCTTCGAAAACACTGTAAGGATAGCTTCCGTATCCGGGGATGTAGAAAGGCATCGTGCCAATGAACACATTGGAACCTCCCGCGGAAATCCCATCCCCCGAGAAAAGAAATGTGGGGCCGTCCAACTGGCTGGAACTCAGGGACAGCCCGAAAGACGGACGCCCGTTGAGAAAAGGGGTTTGATTCGCATCGCCGGCGCTCGTGTTCAGCGTCCCATCGGCGAAATTGGGCTCGAACCAGATCGGCTGGTCCAAGGTCACGTTGGGATTGATGTCGAACACAATGATCGCGGCAGCGACCGGGGAGCTGCCGGCGACGAGAAGGCTTGAGGCGGCAATCTTGAGGCTGGGGTTCGACATGCGGGCACCGTGGCGCCTGACCCCCAGCTTGCAAGCCTCTTGTCGCCGCACCTCGCGGCAGGCGCGGATGCCGCGCCCTTTCAGGGTCAAGCTCTCTGGCGTCGCAGCGAGCTGTCGACCGCCGAGGCCATTCGCCCGGGATGCGGGAGGCAGTCCTTGCCGAGAAAGTCGGCTATCCTGGGAATCTGCGCGGCAGGGTCGGCCACGAGCTCGGGGTAGTCGACGACCAGCAGCTCGACCTGCTTGTGCGCGGCGAGCCCCTTGAGGATGCCGGCGACCTGGGCATCGAGGCGACGCGCCAGTTCCGCCTCCTCGATCAGCCGCGGCTTGCCAGCGCGCTCGAGCATGGCGTACTGCGACCGGACAATCTCCGCGGTCGGGCGGCGCATGAAGACTATCCGGTAGCGATGCGCGCGGGGCAGGTATGGCAGGAGGGGCGTCAGCAGCTTGACGACCTTGCCCTCGGCGGCGGAAAGGACCGCGGGATCCTTGGGCAGACGCTTGACGTCCTCCCACTCCAGGAAGCCCCGGGGATTGTCCTCGTTGGCCTCGCGCTTGCCGTCGGTCATGACCTCGGCGCCGCCCGCGACGAGCATCTGCATCATGAGCGAGGTGCCGGAACGCGGAAGGCCGCTCACCAGGGTGAACTGCGAGGGCTTGATCGGCGGCGGGGTCGGGGGGCGGACCGCGGCGCGCGCGGACTCGCGGGCGAGGGATTCCTCCCTGAGCCTGGCCAACCTTGCGTCGCGGCCCGAGAGCTGGGCCGCGCGAAGCTCCTGCCCGCGCGCGCGCACCTCGTCCGCCTCGGCATCACGCCCGCGCCAGCGGAGGGCGAGGGACATCAGGCGGTAGGCGGGGAAGAATCCAGGAGAGACGCGGAGCACCTCGGCATAGGCCTCGATGCACTCGTCCCATCGGCCGAGGGCTGACAAGGCCTGGGCGCGCACCATCAGCGCCTCGTGGCGGACGGCGTCCAGGGCGAGCGCGCGGCGGGAGGATTCCAGCGCGGCGGCGGCATCGCCGCGCCCGAGCTGGGCCTTGCCCAGGATGCTCCAGCCTGTCGCGGAGCCCGGATCGCGCGCCAGGATATCCCTCGCCGCCTTGTCGGCGAGAATCCACCTGCGAAGCCTGAGCAGGGAGCGGGCGCGGATCTCCGCGGCCTGGGGCGTGTCCGGGCCCTCCTCGAGCTGGGCGTAGGCGGCGGCGTAATCGCCCTTCTGGAAGGCGAGGTTGGCGCGGAGAACGCGCAGGGCGTCCTGGTTTTTGAAATTGGCGAGGACGGGGGCGAGGGTCGCCTCGGCGAGGTCGACCAGCCCCAGGTGAATCTGGCAGTGGGCGAGCTGCTGGGGGATGTCCGGACGGCTAGGGTCGGCCTCGCGGGCGGCCTCCAGGAGGGGCAAGGCCTCCTCGTGGCGACCCTCGTTGGCCAGCATGGCCGCCAGCTGGGCCTGGTTCTGGGCTAGGGTGGCGCGCGCCGCGGCGGCGCCGTCGGAGGGTAGCTCCTCGAGGTAGCCGAGGTCGACGAAGTGCTGGAGCATCTTCCTGCGCTCCGAGTCATCCATATGGGTTCCCGTGGGCGCCTCGGCGAGGATTGGGCCGGCATCCCAGGACGGGATGTCGGCCGGCGCCTCGCCGACATCCAGGATCTCGTCCAGGCGCCGTCCCATCATCTCCTCCGAGCGGGGAAGGCCGAACCAGCCGAGGATGGTGGGCGCGAGGTCGGGTAGTCGGGCGCCCTCGACCGTCACACCGCGGCGGAACCCCTTGCCCGCGGCGGCCACGATGCCGTGCGAACGATGCCAAGCGATGATGCCCGCGGGGATTTTGGGCACGAAGCGCGGGCGCAGATGGTCGCTATGGAAACCGTGGTCCGAGACCAGCAGAACGCCGGCATCCGGGCCGGCCAGGTCGACCAGCCGGGTCAACATCAGGTCGTGCAGGCGATAGGTCGAGTTGACCACGTCCTTGTAGATCTCGAAGTCCTCCTCCTTGAGGCCCTCCATCCTAGGCGGATGATAGGGCATGAAGTGGTGGCAGATCTCGTCGATGGCCCTGAAGTAGACGCAGGTCAGGTCCCAGTCGTCGCGCTTCATGCAGGCGACGGCGGCGGCCTGCACGCTGAAGGCCTCGCCGAGCTTCTGGATGAGCTGGTGGGGACGCCGGTCCTTGTCGAGGTCGACCTTGTCCAGCTCGGGGATGAACATCCTGGCGACGTCCTGTGTCAGCGAGCCGGGATGGACGCGCAGGGCGTCGAGCTCCGCGCGGAGCTCCTCGGGCCAATAGGTGCCGGCAGGGGTCGGCGCCCAGGTCCCGGGCTTGTCCGCCTCGCCCTTGGGCTCCTGCGGGTAGAGGTTGGAGACGAGGCGGACGTTGGGGTCGCGCTCGCCGTGGGAGGCGAACCAGGAGACGAGGTTGGTGCGCAGGCCCTGGCGCGAGAGGAGGTTCCAGACCGCGGGGCACCTGCGCGTGGCGGCGGAAATCGGCAGGACCTTGCCGTCACGGACCTCGGTGAAGCCGTGGACCCCATGGTCCGCGGGGTGACGCCCCGTGGCCATCGTGGTCCAGAGCATCGGCGAGAGCGAGGGCTCGAGCGTGGCGAAGTCGCCATGCGATCCTTTCTCAACCATAGCCTGCAGCATGGGCATCTGCCCGGCCTCCATCAGGGGACGAATCACTTTCCAATCGGCGGAGTCCCAGCCCACGACGAGGAGACGGCGCTTGGAAAATTGTGACATAAAGAATGAGAACGGTGGCTGAGGACTGGGGCAACAAAAAGGGGACCCGCCGGGCGCCCTCTTAAAGTAGACGGTAATAGCTCAGTTCAACTTTTCACCTGCGGCCAGCGCCAGGAACTTATCCGAGGCGGCGGCCTGCTTCAACTTGCGACGGCGCACGTGGGCCGCGGCGACGAGACCGAAGAGCCCGCCGACCAGGCCAAGGGTCGAGGCCTCGGGGACAGCGGTGATCTGACCAGCGAGGATCGACTGCCCGGCGACGTCGTTGAAGGCGAAGCGGGTGAAGGTGAATACATTCTGGCCAGACTGGCCGTCAGTGGAATTAAACTCAAACCAGCCGTAATGGAGATCGCCACCGTTACTCAAACGTAGCGCCAAATAAGTGGTGCCCGTCGGCACGCTGTAAGTGTAGAAGCTGGGATTCGTGAAACCAAGGTCTTGACTGATTAAAGCTTCTGCAGGAAGGAATGTCGTACCAACGGACACTCCATTGCCGGAAAAACTGAGGAGCGCGAAACTTCCATATCCGACGCTGACTTGTAAGCCAGGACTGGTTGAACCTGAGGTAAGGTAGGAGACAGTCTGCAGATTGATGCTAGATATAGACAGCGTGCCAGGAAAGTCGAAGTTGTCGTGGGTGATATCTGGATTGATATCGAACACCACAATCGCCCCGGAGGCACTGGTAGCTGCGGTGGCGGCGACGCCGAGGGCCAGGCGCGAGAGGGTAGTGCTGTGTGACATGGAGTTATTGATAACCTAGCCCGCTAATAGAGGAGGGCAATACTCTTAGACTGCGGACATAGCCCTCAGGCGAAGAGCCCAGGCAGCCAGGTGGAGAGACCAGGGAAAATACTGATGAGGGCCAGACCCAGAAGCATGGCGATGAAGAACGGGATCAGGCTCGGTGTGACCTTGGCCAGGGTGGTCTTGCCCACGCCGCACCCGATGAAGAGACAGGAACCGACCGGCGGGGTGCAGAGGCCGATGCAGAGGTTGGTAATCATGATGATCCCGAAGTGGAGCGGGTCCATGCCCTGGGCGACGACGACGGGGAGCAGGATGGGGGTGAGGATGAGCACCGCCGGGGTGATGTCCATGAACGTGCCCACCGCCAGCAGGAGAAGGTTGATGACAAGCAGGGTGACCAGCGGGTCGTCGCCCAGCAGCCCGAGCGCGGCGGTGACGGCCTGGGGCACGTTCTCGGTGGTGAGCATCCACGACATGGCGGAGCTGGCACCGACAAGGAGCAGCACCACGCCCGTGGTCACGGCGGAGTCAGCCAGGATGCCGGGCAGCTCGTCCAGCCGAACCTCACGGTACAGGACGACCGCGAGGAGGAACGCATAGGCGACCGAGATGACCGCCGCCTCCGTGGCGGTGAACCAGCCGCTGAGGATGCCGGCGATGGCGATGACAATGAGCAGGAGGCTGGGCACGGCCCCGGCCATGGCCCGCCGGACCTCGGACCATGGCGCGGGGGCGTCGGCCTTGACCGAATGCCGGCGGGTCCAGAGGAAGCACGCCCCCATCAGACACAGGCCGATGAGGATGCCCGGGATGACCCCAGCGAGGAAGAGCCCGATGATGGAGACGCTCCCGGCCGAGACCGCATAGACGATCATGATGTTGCTCGGCGGGATGATCAGGCCGGTTGTCGCCGAGGTGATGGTGAGCGCGGTGGCGAACTCGCGGGGGTAACCCTTGCGCACCATCTCGGGAATCATGAAGCCGCCGACCGAGGAAACGCCCGCGGCGGCCGATCCGGAGATGGACCCGAAGAGCATGCAGGCGAGGGTGTTGACGTAGGCGAGGCCGCCGGGGAAACGGCCCATCAGGGCGGAGGCGAGGTCGATCAGGCGCCGGGCCACCCCGCCCCGCCCCATCAACATGCCGGAGAGGACGAAAAGCGGAATCGCAAGCAGGGTGAAGCTGTCGATCCCGTTGGCCATGGTCAGGGCCAGGACAAAGCCGGGGTCGCCACCCGAGGCCAGCACGGCGAGGAAGGTCGAGAGCGCGATGGCGACCGCAATGGGCGCGTCCACCGCAAGAAGGGCGAGGAAGGAAACCAACAGGACGGCGGTGACGGCGCTCATCGGGATTGAGCCCTTTCCGGCACGAACAGGGCGAGGAGCCCCAGGATGGAAAAGGCGAGGGTGAAGGCGCCGGCGACGGGCACGGCGAGATAGACCCACCCCTTCGCGAATCCGAGCGCGGGGAGGAGCTGGCCGGACTCAGCCGTGCGGCTGACCAAGGCCACACCTCCGGCGAGCAGCACCCAGCAGGCGAAGGCGAGGGTGCACAGCCACGAGACGGAGGCGGCGAGCGGGCGCGCCTCCGGGGCGAGCTTCCCGACAAAATAGTCGACCCCAAGGTGGCCGCCCCTGCCAAAGGCGAGGGCGGCGCCGAGGAAGCCGAGCCAGACGAGGAGCAGCCGCGCGGACTCCTCGGTCCAGGGACTTTGCCCCGTAGGCAGGAAGGGAAGGCCCAGGCCCAGCGAGGCGTCGGCCCAGGCGCGCGCGGAACCCAGTCCGCGGGAGACAACACCCCAGAGCACGACAAGCACACGCAGGGCGAAGGCGGCCGCCAGAAGTGCGGCAAGAAGGCGGCCCAGGGCGTCCCGCGCGCGATCGATGCCGGCGGCAGTCATGGCTCAGCGCACGGCGTCGATGCGCTCGACCAAACGCCCGACCGGCCCGCCCCGGTAGTCCTCGAGCAGGATGGCGGCCTTGCGCCGGAACGGGGCGAGGTCGGGCTCGATGATCTCCACGCCGCGGGCGCGGGCGGCCTCGAGGTCCCTGCGCGTGGCCTCCGCCCACAGGGCGCGCTGGTGGACGGCCGACTCGCGCGCGGCCTGGCGCAGCCAAGCCTGCTCCTGCGGCGAGAGCCCATCCCAGACCTTGGCGCTGATCAGCACCACGTCGGGCACGCGGGTATGGTGATTGAGGGTGTAGTACCTGCAAACCTCGTGGTGGCGGTTGCCGACGAAGCTGGGGGCGTTGTTCTCCGCGCCATCGACGGTGCCCTGGGAAAGGGCGGAGTACAGCTCGCCGAAGGCGATGGGCGTGGCGGAGCCTCCGAACACCTCGACCATCCGGATGGCGACCGAGCTGTTCTGCACGCGGATCTTGAGGCCGCGCAGGTCGTCGGGTGTGCGGATAGGCTTGTTGACGGTGTAGAAGCTGCGGCTGCCGGAGTCGTAGTAGCAGAGGCCGACCAAGCCGCGGGACCTGAGGGTCCCGAGCAGCTCCTCGCCAAGGGCGCCGTCGAGCACGGTCCAGAAATGCGCCTCGTCCCGAAAGACGTAGGGCAGGCCGAAGACCTGCATCTCGGGAATGAAGGCCTCGAGGGGGGCGGTGGAGGTCTTGGTCAGCGCCAACGTGCCGTTGCGCGCCTGCTCGACGCAGACGGGCTCGCTGCCGAGGACGCCGCTGGCGTAGATCTCGACGGACATCCTGCCGCCCGACAAGGCCTCCAGGCGCTCCTTCATCCGAACCATGCCGAGATGCACGGGATGGGAGGGCTCGAGCCCGTGGGCCATCTTCAGGACGCGCGGGCCGGAGGCGTCGCCACGCCCGCCGAGGAACGCGGCGAAACCCGCGGTGGCGACGAGGATGCCCGCCAGGAGGCCGACCGCGAAGAACGAGGCGGACTTCGTCATGAGGCCATTGCAAGCCCGAGGGTGCCCGGGCGGCAAGGCCAAAGCCCCGCGCGGCATCCGCCTTGCCTCGCCCTCGCCCCTGATTAGCAAGGAAACGTCGCCCCCATGCCCCGCGTCCTCCTGACCTCCACCTCCTTCCAGGACACGCCGGGCTCGCATCACGACCTGCTGAGGTCCGCCGGCTGGGAGGTCGCCACCGCGCGCGGCCCGCTAAGCGAGCCCGACAACCTCGCCCTGATGGGGGAGTTCGACGGCTACATCTGCGGCGACGACGCCGTGACGGCCGCCGTCCTCGACCGCGCCCTGCCCCGCCTCAAGGTCATCAGCAAGTACGGCATCGGGACCGACAAGATCGACCTCGCCGCGGCGACCGCCCGCGGCATCCCCGTGCTCTTCACCCCCGGGGTCAACCACACCCCCGTGGCCGAGCACGCCTTCCTCCTCCTGCTCGCCCTGGAGCGCAACCTGCTCTTCCACGCCGACTCCACCCGCGCCGGCGGCTGGAAGCGCAAGACCGGCTTCGAGCTGCTCGGCAAGACGCTCGGCATCGTGGGACTCGGCCGCATTGGGCGCGAGGTGGCCGTCCGGGCCAAGGCCTTCGGCATGGAGCTGGTCGGATTCGGCCGACACTGGGACGCCCCCTTCGCCGCCGCCCACGGCATCCGGCGCATGGAAACCGTGCGGGACCTCATGCGGGTCTCGGACTACGTCTCGCTCCACACCGACCTGAAGCCCGAGACCCGGGATCTCATCCGGGCCGAGACCATCGCCCACCTCAAGCCCGGCGCCCTCGTCATCAACCTCGCCCGCGGCGAGGTGGTCAACACGGCGGATGTGGCCGCCGCCCTCAGGGAAGGCCGGCTGCGGGGCTACGCCTCGGACGTGCTCGACCAGGAGCCGCCCCCGCCCGACCACCCGCTGACGAAGCTGCCCAACGCCCTGATCACCCCGCACATCGCCTCGCGCACGGCCGAGAGCGTGCAGCGCCAGGCCAGCTGCGCCGTGGAGAACCTGGCCAAGGCCTTCCGCGGCGAGAAGCCCGAGGGGGTGAAGAATCCCGAGGTCCCCTTCAAGCGCCACTTCTGACCCCATCCCCTTTCGCCATGCCCGAGACCTTCCATGTCGTCCCCTCCGAGGCCCACGAGGCCCTGGTGACCGCCACCTACCGTCACCGCGGCTTCGCCCCGGGCGAGTCCGCCCAGGCCGCGAGGATGTCGACCCTCGCCACGCGCCACGGCATCCGCACGCACAACGCCATCAAGGCGCTCCACCTCGACGAGCTCTTCGGCTCCAAGGCCGGGGGCTGCGTCCCCGGGGCGGAAGTCCGCCGGCTCCCCGGGCGCTTCGACGCGGCCGAGACCTGGGACGCGCGCAAGAAACTCGGCCAGGCGGTGGCGGTCGACGCCATCGAGCGCTGCATCGAGCTCGCCGAGAGGCACGGCACGGGCACCGTCTCGGTCGACAACGCCTTCCACTACCTCTGGGGCGGCGGCTACGTCATGGAGGCCGCCAAGCGCGGCTACATCGCGTACACCAACTGCACCGCCTCGCTCGCCGAGGTCGTGCCCTTCCAGGGCAAGTTCCCCACGCTCGGGACCAACCCCCACTCCTGGGGCTTCCCCACGACGGAGGCGGTCGGCTTCCCGATCGTCATCGACTGGGCGACGTCCGTCATCGCCATGGGCCGTGTCCAGCAGCTCCTGCGCGAGGGCAAGGCGCTCCCGCCCGACGCCGCGGTGGACAAGGAGGGCGCGACGACGACCGACCCCGCCAAGGTCGCCTCCCTGCTGCCCTTCGGCGCGCACAAGGGCTACGGGCTCTCCCTCATCAACGAGATCGTGGCGGGGTTCATCGGCGGCTCCCTGCCCACGATCCGCAGCCGGGCCAAGGTCGAGGGCGAGAAGCAAGGCTGCGCGTTCTTCTTCCAAGTCATCCACCCCGAGGCGGTCAGCGGCGGCGCCTTCGCCCGGGGCCGCAACCAGTCGGGCAACGTCAAGGCGGTCCTGGCCGACATCCTCGGCCACGGCAACGAGCGCTGCCTCCTGCCCGGCCAGCTCGAGGCCACCTGGGCCAGGCGCAGCGCGGACGCCGGCGGCCTGCTCTTCTCCCGCGCCGAGGTCGAGGCGCTCAACATCCTCGCCGCCGAATGCGGCCAGGCGCCGTTCGACCCGGCGAAGCTGCCGACCGCGGAATACTGAGGAAGGGGATACGAAGGATTCGTAGGATTCGGAGGATATAACCGCATCCAAGGACGGAGATCCCGTGTGTTCACCGCGCTCGACTTGACCACCCCACTCGCTAGCCTCCTCTCCTACGCCCTCTCTCCTTCGCCTACTCCCCCTCCCCCTCCTTCGTATCCTCCGCCCCCTTCGTATCCTCCGCCTCCCTTGACT
>JBKDBK010000173.1:0-2856 GCA_046315175.1 Opitutia bacterium
GGATCATTGATGGCTCCTTCATGGGCGCTGGTTGTTGCGTTTTTGACACTCTGCATTTTGTTGTCGATACCCCTTGATAATACGCACTCGGTGCGTATGATGCTGGTTATGGATGCACCGCATCCGCCGCGCCTCGGGGTCAGAGGCTTGCGAGGAAGACGTGAAGCCCCTTCTAAAATTTTCGATCCTGGCCGACCACGAAGACCGTCATACGCCGGTGCGGGTAGATATTTGTCTGTTCGGCGAGAATTCTGCGCTGGTGTGGCGCCTGCATGGTCCTCTCGGGGACGAGTGCGAGACCTTGCCTCGCCCCTTGTCGGTGGAGCAAGCAAAAGACGATGCGCGCCTCGTCTACAAGGTCGGCAGCGTATGGTCACCCCGGTCGGCCTGGCATGCAGCATGAATAGCCCATTGCCGAGCGACATCCGCGCCGCACGCCAAGCGGCCGGACTGTCGCAGACCGCCGCGGGCGCTCTCTGCCACCGCTCCCTGCGAGCATGGCAAGCCGTCGAGGCGGGCGATAGGACGCTCGACCTGGCCGCGTGGGAGCTTTTTTTGCTTCGCGCGGGGCAACACCATAGCCACAAGATGATCGCGCGTCCTGGCGCATCCTGACGCGTCAGAGAGGCATGGTTACGCAACGCTCGTCATGCCTCGCCCGTTGACAGTTGAGCCGTGCGCGCCAACTGTGGCGCCGGTACGTCGGGCGCGGGCAGGCCGAGCGGCCAACGGTAGCCGAGCAGGCGGTCGATGCCGAAGGCGCTGATGTTGACCCCGTTGCCTTGATTGCCTCCCAAGAGCAGCAGGCGGCCGCCGGCATCCCACCCAGCCACGAAGCCGACGTGCCCCTCGGTCGGGTTGGCGCCACGCTTGAGCACAGCCACCGCGCCAAGGGCGCCGACCGAGATCGGCTGGCCCCAGTCAAGCCACGCGCGGGCGCGCATCCAGTTGCGCGCCACCGGTTGACCAGCTTCGTCGAGACAGGCCGCAACGAAGGTCCCGCACCACGGCGTCTCGTCGTCGGCCCACCACGCTTTGAGGCCGTGGAGCCATCGCGTGATGGTCGGGTTGTGCCGAGGCCCAGGTATCTCGCGCGTGTCGATGTAGCCGCGCGCCACGGCCAGCCACGCCGGGTCATCCGTCACTTGTCACCTCCGATCAACACGCGCACGAGGTGCGGCAAGTGCGTGTTGCGCAACCAGCAGCGCAGACTGGGCGGCACAACCCACAGCGCCACGCCGGCCAGCACCAGTTGCGAGGCAATGCGCGGCGCGCCATAGATGTGGAGCTCGATCAAGTACGCCACGGCCGCGCCGCCGAGGGTGGACAGCGCAACCCGGTCAAGCATCGGCGCTGACGGCCGCATGTGCCCTGCGCGCACGACTGACCACGCGATCATCACAACGCAGCGCACGTGCTCGACCGTCATGGTTTGCCCCCGCTGCTGTCGCGGCCAATGAGCCGGTGCAGTGCGCCGACTAGCGAGTCACGCACCGCCTGCGCGATCACCACCGGCCACGCGCTAGCGACAAAGCCGATCATCGCGTGCGCCCAGTTGCCGAGGTTGGCTAGCTCATCGATGCCTGACGAGAGCACCAGGCCGGCGCCGCAGTTGGCGGCAATGGCCCAGGGCTTGGCCACGGGCCGCGTCGGCTCAAACCACGTGGCGCCCCAGATGGCGCCGGCCGCGCACGCAAACCAGACTGCGGGCGGCACACCGAGCAACAGCCAGTGCGAATGAACCGTCGAAGCGGCAATAGATGCTGCTGCGGCTGCGTGCCATGCGGCGGATTCATTGACGGCCACGGCGACACCTCAAGACAAGACAGAACCCGATCAGGACCGCAACCAAAAGGGCGATAGGCTCCCATCCGCCCGCGCGTTCACACAGACCGCCAGGACCAGCAACAGCGGGCCGACTTGTGAAGTAGGCCGCGTATCCACAAACCGCTTGCATGGTGCCGTGAAGCATTCCGTAGTCCGCGATACTTCCGAGAGCGATCAGAGGCAGGCCGCGCAAAAAGCTCTGCGCGTAGCACAGAACAACAGCGAGCAAGATCGAATGTGCCGCGCCGTCCGCGATGTACTTAACCCACCGGGCAACGCGCCAAGACTCCGGCTCCGGCCAATGAGAGGCAACGATGGCCGGGAGTTCTGCCGTCGCGATGACTGCGATAGCCACGGCGACGACAGGAACGAAGTTAGCGATCCGCCGCACCTGGACCGCCTAGCCCGCCTTTGGCTTTTACCGGCAGTTCATCAGGGCGGATGAAGGATGCAAAGCTAACAAGCAGATTGGCTAGCCAAGTACGAAATGAGCGCATGTCGTCTAACCTCAAAAGTTGAGAAGTACGAACCGACGCGCGTACTTGCGGATCACGTCGGCGATGGTGATGTCGGTCATCCGAGATCCGTTACTTCGAAGTAGCTCATCGTCGCCGTGTTGAGCACGGTGATCGTGCCGGCGCTGGTCACTGTGGCCTGAATGGTGAGATCGGCCGTGGCTTTGCCGCACTCGTCCTCAACAATGTCCACGACACGGTCGACAGCGAACGAGTACTCAATGGAGCCACCGTTCGGCTCGTGGGTGACCTGCGCCAGCGGTACGCCGTTCTTGAGAATGCGCACAATCACGTCGTCGTTGGCGTTGAGCGTTGCCGCGAGTCGGATCTGCCCTTTCACCAGCTTCGGCCCAGGGAATCGGCCGCGAACCCGGAAGTTCACGGTGTCGGCGCCTCCATCGGTGTCCACGTCCGTGGTCGGGTACTGAATCGGTGCCGCGATGCCGGTAGTGAGGGTCTGGTTCGCGCCCACGGTCATGCGTGAGCGAGTGTTCTGGCGGTACCGCACCCGCAC
>JBKDBK010000174.1:0-31829 GCA_046315175.1 Opitutia bacterium
GCTATTTCCTCAACAACACCTCGGCCCGGCCCCAGCTCGCCTCCCGGCACAACCTCCTCCGGCTCCTCCTCCAGCTCCGCGCGTTCGCCGACGCCGGGCTTATCCGCCTGACCGCCTCGGGCGTCGCCGACCGCGAGCTCACCGCCCTCGCGGCGCGGGTCGCCCCGCTTCACGGCGGCGCCGCCAAGTCCTCCTCCAATCCCTTCAGCCAGCATCCCTGGTACCTCGGCACCAAGGTCGCGCCCGCCGCGGCCCGCTTCACCCTCCGGGAGCTGGTCGACCTCCAGCTCGACCTCGCCGAGGTCGCCGCCTCGGGGGACGAGGAGGCCGCCCTCCGCGCCGCCTGCGTCCGCGCCCTCGGCCGCCGGCCCCGCGGCTGACCTTCCCCGTTGCCCGCCGGCCCCCTGCCTGGCAAACTCCCCCAAGCCCATCATGGACATCGTCCCGAACATCCTCGCCGACCGCTACGCCTCGCCCGAGATGCGCGCCCTTTGGTCGCCCCGCGGCCGGGTCGTGCTCGAGCGAGAGTTTTGGATCGCCGTCCTCCGCGCCCAGCGCGACCTGGGCGTGGCCGTCCCGGCCGGCGCCATCGAGGCCTACGAGCGCGTCCGCGACCAGGTGGACCTCGACGACATTCGCCGGCGCGAGGAGGTCACCCGGCACGACGTCAAGGCGCGCATCGACGCCTTCTGCGCCCTCGCCGGCCACGAGCACATCCACAAGGGCCTGACCAGCCGCGACCTCACCGAGTCCGTCGAGCAGCTCCAGCTCCACCGCTCGCTTCGCCTGCTCCGCGCCAAGTTCGTCGCCGCCGCCGCCCTCCTCGCCCGCCGAGCCGCGGAGGAGCGCGACACCCTCCTCGCCGCCCGCACCCACAACGTCGCCGCCCAGCCCACCACCGTGGGCAAGCGCTGGGCCATGTTCGGCGAGGAGTGCCTGCGCGGCGTCGCCGCCCTCGACCAGGCCCTCGCCGGCTTCGCCGCCCGCGGCATCAAGGGCGCCGTCGGCACCCAGCTTGACGCGCTCACGCTCCTCGCCGGCGACCGCGCCAAGGTCGCCCAGCTCGAGGCCCGGCTCCTCGTCCACCTCGGCCTCCCGCGCGCCCTCGGCGCCGTCGGCCAGATTTACCCGCGCTCGATGGACCTCGAGGCCGTCTCCGCCCTCCTCCTCGCCGCCTCCGGACCCTCCTCGCTCGCCCGCACGCTCCGCCTGATGGCCGGCCACGAGCTCGCCAGCGAGGGCTTCCTGCCCGGCCAGGTCGGCTCGTCCGCCATGCCGCACAAGATGAACGCCCGCACCTGCGAGCGCATCAACGGCCTGCACGTCGTCCTCCGCGGCCACCTCGCGATGGCCGCCTCCCTCGCCGGCGACCAGTGGAACGAGGGCGATGTCGCCTGCTCCGTCGTCCGGCGCGTCCTCCTGCCCGACGCCTGCCTCGCCGCGGACGGCCTCGCCGAGGCCTTCCTCACCGTGCTCGGCCAGATGGAGGTCAACCGCGGCGTCGTCGCCAAGGAGGCCGCCCACCACCTTCCCTTCCTCCTGACCACCACGCTCCTCATGGAGGCGGTCAAGGCCGGCGCCGGCCGCGAGTCCGCCCACGAGGCAATCAAGGAGCATGCGGTCGCGGTCGCGCGCGAGCTCCGGTCCGGCGCCCTCGCCCGCAACGACCTGCTCGACCGCCTCGCCGCCGACCCGCGCCTGCGTCTCACGCGAGC
This sequence comes from Opitutia bacterium, assembly GCA_046315175.1. Lineage (GTDB taxonomy): Bacteria > Verrucomicrobiota > Verrucomicrobiia > Opitutales > UBA953 > UBA8828. Next base: position 1,716 of record JBKDBK010000174.1, read on the forward strand.
CGCGGTCGACGCCGTCCTCGCGCGGGCCCCCGAGCTCGCGGGCGCCGCCGGCTCCCAGGTCGACGCCTTCGTCGCCGAGGCCGCCGCCTGGTCGGCGCGCGTCCCCGAGTCCGCCTCGGTTCGCCCCGGGCGGATTCTCTGAGCCGCACCCCGGGGAGGGCAGGTTTGCCTTGCCAAGGGCGGGGCGGGGCAGCACAACCCCCCTTTCAACCGTTCCATTCCCATGTCCCTGCAAGGCAACCTGCTCGTCGCGCAAAGCGGCGGCCCCACCCCGGTCATCAACGCCTCCCTCGCGGGCGTGCTCACGGAGGCCCTCAACCACGAGGACTCCATCCCTGAGATCTTCGGCGGACTCAACGGCATCCACGGCATCCTCAAGGAGGATCTCGTCGACCTGGCCGCCGAGTCCCAGCTGACGGTCCGCGCCCTCCGCCACACCCCCGGCGCCGCCCTCGGCACCTGCCGCTACAAGGTTCGCCGGCCGGAGGACTTCGACCGCATCCTCCAGGTCTTCGAGGCCCACAACATCCGCTACTTCCACTACATCGGCGGCAACGACTCCCAGGACACCGCCTTCAAGATCGACGCCCTCGCCAAGGAGCGCGGCTACGACCTCCGCGTCATCGGCGTGCCCAAGACGATCGACAACGACCTGCCGCTGACCGACCACTGCCCGGGCTACGGCTCCGTGGCGAAGTACCTCTCGGCCACCGTCCGCGAGATGGCGCTCGACAACGCCGCCATGGGCCAGAACGACTTCGTCTCCATCCTCGAGGTCATGGGCCGCAACGCCGGCTGGCTCGCCGCGTCGACCGTCCTCGCCCGCCGCAAGGACAAGTCGGCCGCCGACGCCCCCCATATCGTCCTCCTGCCCGAGGTCCCCTTCCAGACCGAGGCCTTCGTCGGCCGCGTTCTCGAGGTCCTCAAGTCCAACGCCCACTGCTTCGTCGTCGTCTCCGAGGGTGTGCAGGACGAGGCTGGCAACTACCTCGGCGCCGACACCTCGTCCGCCGACGCCTTCGGGCACGCCGTCCTCGGCGGCGCCGGCGAGTACCTGCGCACCCTCGTCGAGAGCCGCATCGAGGGCGTCAAGGCGCGCTCCGCCAAGCTCGGCATCGCCCAGCGCGCCGCCTCCCACCTCGCCTCCCTCACCGATGTCGACGAGGCCTTCCTCTGCGGCCAGGCCGCCGTCCAGGCCGCCGTCTCCGGCGAGTCGGGCAAGATGGTCGTCCTCGCCCGCATCGAGGGCAAGGACCACTACTCCGTCAAGACCGCCCTCGCCCCCCTCGGCGAGGTCGCCAACGGCGTGAAGGCCTTCCCCGCCAATTGGATCGGCTCCGACCGGATGTCCATCGAGCTTCCCTTCATCAAGTACGCCTCGCCGCTCATTCAGGGCGAAATCGCCCTGCCGTTTGAGAACGGCCTGCCCCGCTACGCCCAGTTGGCCGGCGTTCGGGTCAAGAAGACCCTCGAGCCCTTCAAGTCCTAAAAGGCTACTCGCTTGCTCCCAACGCCCGGAAACCAAGGTTTCCGGGCGTTTTTTTCCGCCCACTTTTCATTGCGCTCCCGTCTTTGGGCGCCATACTTCTCCTCGCCCCTCGACCGCCATGCGTTCCCTTATTGGAATCAGTTTCCTCGGACTTTCCCTCCTCGCCTCCGCCTCGCTCGGCGCCGCCCTGCAGAAAGGCGTGGTCGAGGCCGGCAAGGTGCGCGGTCAGGTCACCCTCAAGGACGCCTCGGGCCGCTCCGCCAACCTGACCACCGGCGCCACGTTCCGCGAGGGGCACTTCGTCGAGACCGGCGCCAATTCCAGCGCTGAGCTGATTCTTTCCAACGGCGCCACCCTCGTTGTCTCGGCCGAGACCTTGGTGGAGCTCAAGGTGTTCTCCCAGGTGGCCTCCAAGCTCATTGTTCCCGGCAAGTACCGCGAGCTGTCCGAGGAGCCCTCGCCCTCCGTTGTGCAGTTCGACCTTCACCGCGGCAAGATCACCGGCGAGGCCCGCAAGCTCAGCCCCTCGACCCAGTTCACCGTCAAGACGCCCGTTGGCCTGACCCGTATCCGCGGCACCGTCTGGACCGACGAGTACATCTACGACATCAACAACCAACTCGGCACCCAGACCACCAACTGCATCAAGGGCGCCATCGAGGTCAACGACCTCGAGGGCAACCTGCCCGTCCCCGCCGTCGGCGGCGAGCAGGTCGTCATCGTCGCCCCCTCGCAGGCCCCCCGCAACTACCTGGGCAACGGCCAGTGGGACGACAATCCGCCCAACCTCAGCGGCACCCGATCTCAGGTTCGCACCGGTCCCTCCCCCGATGGCCTCGCGAAGGACGCCTTCAAGGAGCTCGCCGACGACAGCAGCCTGCCCCCTGGTCTCACCGACGAGAAGACCTATCCTCCGGGACCCCGCCAGCCCATCGATCCCAACCTTCGGCCCAATCCGGACGATCCCAAGCCCAGGGACATCTTTGACCGCATCATCGAGAAGGAGACCCAGGAGAACGTCTCGCCGAGCGGCGGCTAAGTCCGCCGCTTGGGGCTTGCCCCCGTTCCCCGGCTGTCCGCTGATGAATTCGTGGCCGCCTTCTCCCGCATCCGTGGCGCGCTCCTAACCTTCGAGGGAGGGGAGGGCGCAGGCAAATCGACCCTCATCGCTCGCCTTGCCGAGCGCCTGGTGGCCGAGGCCGGCCTTGCGCCGGCCGACATCATCCGCGTCCGCGAGCCCGGCGGCACCGCCTTGGGCGAGGGCATCCGCGAGATCCTGAAGCGCCCCGAGGCCGCCATCTGCCCCCAGGCCGAGGCCCTCCTCTTCACGGCCTGCCGCGCCGAGCTAGTCGAGCAGGTGATCCGTCCCGCCCTCGCCGCGGGCAAGGCCGTGCTCTGCGACCGTTACGCCGACTCCACCGTGGCCTACCAGCAGGGCGGCCGCAGCCTGCCCGCCGACCTTGTCGCCTCGGCCAACCGCCTCGCCTGCGGCGACACCGCCCCGGCCCTCACCGTGCTGCTCGACCTCGACCCTGCCCTTGGGCTGGCGCGGGCCTCCCGCCGCGACTCCGGCAAGCCCGACCGGCTCGAGTCGCTCGACCTCGGCTTCCACCGCCGCGTGCGCGCGACCTACCTCGCCCTCGCGGCCGCCCATCCGGCGCGCTTCCTAACCCTCGACGCCGCGCAACCCCCCGAGGCCGTGGCGGAGTCACTCTGGCATGAGGTCTCCCGCCGCTTCCGCTGAGCGCGCCCGGCGGAGCGCCGACGCCTTGCTGGCCGCCGCCCGCGCCCGCCGCCTGCCCCACGCCGTCATCCTCCATGGCGACAGCCTCGCCGAGCTCGGCCGCGTCTCCCGCGACCTCGCCGAGGCCCATCTCGGCGCCCCCGTCGCCCAAGGCCATCTCGACCTGCTCGAGCTGCGCCCCGCCGGCAAGTCCCGCGGCATCCTGGTCGAGGCGACCCGCGAGGCCGTGCGCTTCGCCAACCTCAGCTCCCACAGCGGCCGGAAGGTCATCCTGATTCACGAGGCCGACTGCCTTCGGCCCGACTCCGCCAACACCTTCCTCAAGACGCTCGAGGAACCTCCGCCGGGCGTGCTGCTCATCCTGGTCACCCTCCACCCCTATCGCCTGCTACCCACGCTTGTCAGCCGCTCGGCGCGATTCGCCCTTGGCGGCGAGTCCGAGCGGCTCGGCGATTCCGCCTGGCGCGACTGGCTCGACGCCTTCTCCGGGCTGCTTGCGCGCGCCGGCGAGCGCGGCAAGCCCGCCGCGGCCCCCCTCCTTCTCGCCGAGGCCTACGGGCTGCTCAGCCGCTTTGAGCAGTGCCACGCCTCCCTCGTCAACAAGGCTGAGGAAGCCGAGCCTTTCGCCGACAACCTGCCCGCCGACGCCACCGCCGAGCGCGCCGAGCTCCGCGAGGCGCATGAGGCCCGCCTGGTCCGCTCCGTCCGCACCGGCATGCTGGCCGAGATGGCCGAGACCGTCCGGACCTTCGCCCGAGCGAATCCCTCCCTCGCTCTCGCGGCCGCCGGCGCGCTCGAGGCCCTGGAGGAGGCGGAGCACCGGGCGCACCGCCTCAACCTCCAGGCGCAGCTCGCCGTCGAGGTCGCCCTTCTCCGGCTGCTCCGTCGCCTCGCGCGCCCGTGAGCCCCCCGCGAAACCCCTCCCCGTCCGCGGGGTTTCACCCCTGATGCCCGAAGCGGACATCGATCCCGACGAGGACGACCGTCGCCTGATGGCCCTTGTCGCCGCGGGCGACGACGACGCCCTCCGCCTGCTCGTCCATCGCCATCACCCCCGCCTTGTCGGCTACCTCGCCTCTCAGTCCGGCAGCCAGGCCACCGCCGAGGAGCTCGCCCTCGAGGTGTTTGTCCGCCTCCACCGCGCCGCCGCTCGCTGGCGCCCGGAGGCCAAGCTCAGCACTTACCTGTTCCACATCGCCCACAACCTCCTCCTCAACGAGAAGCGGCGACGCGCCCGCAAGCCCGCCTCCGCCCTCGAGGGTGCCCCGGAGCCGGCCGACGCCGCCCCGCGGTCCGAGCGGGCCGTTGCCGAGATTCAGGAGGCTTTCCGCCACGCCGTCACCCAGCTGCCGGAGGAGCAGCGCACCGCCATCCTCCTCCTTGTTCAACAGGACCTGTCCTACGAGGCCATCGCCGAGGTCATGGGCGTGGGCGTCCCCGCCATCAAGACCTGGATTCACCGGGCGCGGCTGCGCCTCCGCGAGCTTCTCGGACCCGATTTTCGTCCCGGGGCCTGAAACTTGACCCCCGCCCCGGTGTTTCTTCCTTGAGACCATGAGCGAGCACGACCTCGACCCCCGTTTTGTCGCCGCCCTCCGTGCCCGGCGCGCGATACCCGTGGAGGGTTTCGCCGAGCGCGCCGTCCTCGCCGCGCGCCGTGACCGCCGTCGTCGCAACGTCATCCGCTGGGCCGGCCTCGCCGCGCCCCTGGCGGCTTGCCTCGCCCTTGTCCTCGCCCCCGCCGCCGGTCAGCCGGCCGGCGAGGCCGAGCTGGAGCATCTGGCCGCCCTGGTCGGCGAGCTTGAGGTCGGGGTCCCCCACCTCGACGACAGCGAGGGTCTTGCCCGCCTCGCCGCCTGGGGCAGCTGATTCTCAGCGCTTCTCCGCCGCGAGCGCGGGCGCGATGTCCGGCACGAGGATGTCCCGTCGGCCGCTGGCGTCCCGCACGAAATAGGGGTCCTTCTTCCGCACCAGGTCGAAGGGCTCGTCCGGCAGGTTGTCCTCGTCGAACTCCATCTCGTCCACGGCGTCAAGGTCGTCCAGCACCAGGCTTGCCCGCCGCGGCTCGCCCTCGACGAGCTCCGCGGGCTTGGCCAGCCCGCCGGCCTTCGGCAGGAAGGCGATCAGGCAGGTGCGGAAGTCGTCCGCCAGCAGGCGCTGGAACTCGCTCAGCCAGGCATTGGGCGTCTCCCACCGGCGCACGAGAACGGCCGCGTCCGCGAAATGAAGGCAGGATCGGAACCATGGCTCCAGCTCGGGATGCCGGTGGAGCAGGGGCAGGTCGATGACCGCGACGATGCGCCGGATGGACCAGCCCGCCTGCGGGGCGGCCGCGAGCAGCGCCTCCATCTGGTCGACCTGCGAGCGGCGGCCGTCGCTGATCAGCAGGGCGGGCTCGCTCCCGGCCCTGGGCAGCCGCGCGACCTCGCCCTCCATCGTCCATCCTCCCTCGCCGTGCGGAATCAGGCCGACGCGCCGGCCCTCCGGCCAGGCGTAGCGCGCCAGCTCCTCGGCCACCTCGCGTCGGCCAGAGCCGGCGGCGCCCAGGACCAGGCACAGCTCGCTCATCGCCGGCGACCCGCCTTGCCGAAGGGCGCGTTCTGGGCGCGGTCCCTCAGCCAGTGGTCGGCGAGGACCAGCGCGGCCATCGCCTCGACGATGGGCACCGCCCGGGGCAGCACGCAGGGATCGTGCCGTCCCCGCGCGGTCAGCTCGACCGGCTTGCCCGCGCGGTCGACGGTGCGCTGGGCGCGCAGGACGGTCGCGGTCGGCTTGAAGGCGACCCGGAAGAGGATGTCCTCGCCGTTCGAGATCCCGCCCTGGATCCCGCCCGAGCGGTTGGTCGCGGTGCGGATGCGCCCGCCCTTGCGGACAAAGAGGTCGTTGTGCTCGCTGCCCCGCAGGCGCGTTCCCGCGAAGCCGCTGCCGACCTCGAACCCCTTCGTCGCGGGCAGCGAGAGCATCGCCTTCGCCAGGTCCGCCTCAAGCCGGTCGAACACGGGCGAGCCGAGCCCGGCGCCGGGCGAGCGGATGGCGCAGCGGATCACCCCGCCCACCGAGTCGCCCGCCGCCTGGGCCTCGCGGATGCGGGCCTCGATGCGCGCCGCGGTCGCGGGGTGGGGGCAGCGCGTCGGGCTCGCCTCGACCTGCGCGAGCGTCGGGATGCGCGCGGGCTCCGGCGCCGAGATGTCGTGCACGCTCTCCACCCAGGCGGTCACCTCCGCGCCGGTCGCCTCCCGGAGGATCAGCTTGGCCACCGCGCCCGCGGCCACCCGGGCCGCGGTCTCGCGGGCCGAGGAGCGCCCGCCGCCCTCCACCGCCCGGATGCCGTACTTGGCGTCATAGGTGAAGTCGGCGTGCGAGGGTCGGTATGCCTCGCGCATCTCCGCGTAGGCGGAGCCGCGCTGGTCGGCGCTTCGGATGAGCAGCGCGATGGGCGAGCCGAGCGTGAGGCCGTCCGCCGAGATTCCGGAGAGCACCTCCACCCGGTCCGCCTCCTTGCGCTGCGTGGTCAGCCGGCTCTGCCCCGGGCGCCGCCGGTCGAGCTCCGACTGCACGAAGCCGAGGTCGAGCGGCAGCCGCGGGGGGCAGCCGTCGATGACAACCCCGAGGGCGGGGCCGTGGCTCTCGCCGAAGGTGGCGATGCGCAGGAGGGTTCCGTGGATGTTGCCCATGGCGTTTGGCTGGTAAAAGAAACGCCGCCAGGCGGGTGGCCGGGCGGCGTCGGTGGGAGGCTCGGCCCGGGCTTAGCGGCCGAGGTTCTGGGTGATCCGGTGGATGACCTGCTGGCTCTGCTGGGCGTTGCCGGCGACTCCCCAGCGGACGTCGACCTGGGTGCAGTCGTTGCCGCTGTTGGCGTCGACGGCCGTGTTGATTGAGATGCGGACCTGGACGTCGCCGAGCGCGCGGGCGTAGACGACGACGCCGGTCAGCTCGCCGAGCTCGCTGCGCTCGGGGGTCTCGCCGGTGCGGCCGACGATGCCGACGTCGCGCATGCCGTCGAGGGCGCGCTTGGTCGCGGCGAACAGGGTGGAGACATCCGACTTGTAGGTCGTGCTCAGGGTGCCCGCGGACCAGGAGGCGGCGTTGTTGTCCGGGTTGTCCACGCCGATATGGGTGGTGCAGCCGGTGAGGGAGACAAGGCCGACAAGGGCGGCGAGGGGCAGGAGGTGCTTCATGTGCGTGCTCCGAGGATGAAGCAGACGCCGGGCCGCTTGGCAAATGCAAACGCCGGGGCATCGCGGCCTTCCTTGGCCGGCCGATGTAATTGAAAAGCAATTATTTACCGGCTTGTGTCCCCAGTTGACTGATCGCGGCCTCCCCACCCTAGTTTGCTTGTTATTAATCAAAAATACACAAATTGTTAAATGTCATGTGTTTATGTGTTTTCGTCTCGTTCTAGAGCCATGTGAGTAAGTTTGACCCTGTTTTGGGGCAAAAACCTTGACCAGTGGGGGCTTGTGGGGGAAAGTGGTTCAAAAGGGGGCAGCTGCCCCTGCGTCACCCATGTCCAACTCGTCCACCCACGCGCTTTTCACCGGCCTTCACGCTGGCAAGCTCGACGAGAAGAATCGCGTGACTATTCCCGCCTCGTGGCGCTCCGACGATCTCGAGCGCCAGCGCTACCTGGCCGTCTTCCATCCCGCCGTCGGCGCCGTCATTGTCTTCCCTCCCGCCATGGTGGAGCGCATCGCCGCCGCCGCCTCGCAGGTCACGATCAGCGACCCCGCCAAGGTCGACGCGCTCTCGACCCTCGGCGAGAACAGCGTCGAGGTCAGCGCCGACAAGGCCGGCCGCATCACCCTCAACGAGCGCATCGTCGCCCAGGCCAACCTCGGCCGCGACATCGCCTTCAGCGGCGCCTTCACCACCTTCCAGATCCGCGGGACACGCCCCCCCCGGCCCGACCGCGACTCGCCACAGACCCGCGCCATCCTCGAGGCGCTGCGCCAGCTTGGCCTCTGAGTTGTATCCAAAAGTTACTAACACTGTTCCCAGCTTGTTCACACCCCCCGTCCATCGGCCCGTCCTGCTCGAGGAGACCCTCGGGTTGCTCGCGCCGCGCGCCGGCGGGCGCTACCTGGACTGCACCTTCGGCGGGGGCGGGCACGCCGGCGCCCTCCTCGCCCGCTGTCCCGGCGCCCGGGTCGTCGCCCTCGACCGCGATCCCGAGGCCGCCCCGCGGGCGTCGGCGCTCGCCGCGGCCCATCCCGGCCGGCTTGACTTCCACCCCCTCGACTTCCGCCATCTCGACCGGGTGCCCGGACCCTTCGACGGCGTCCTGATGGACGTCGGCGTCTCCTCCTTCCAGCTCGACACCCCCGGCCGCGGCTTCGCCTTCCGCGCCGACGGCCCGGCCGACATGCGCCTGGACACCCGCGGCGGCGTCGCCGCCGCCGAGGTCCTCGAGCGCGCCCCGCGGCCCTAGCTCGAGCGCGCCATCCGCGACCTCGGCGAGGAGCCGCGCTGGCGCCGGGTGGTCGAGGCCATCCTGCGCGCCCGCGGCACCGGCCGCCTCGGCCGCACCGCCTCCCTCGCCGCCCTCATCGAGGAGGCCGCTCCCCCGCCGCCCGGTCCCCGCGGCGTCCACCCCGCCACCCGATCCTTCCAGGGCATCCGCATCCTCGTCAACGACGAGCTCGGGGCGCTCGACGAGGCCCTGCCCAAGGCCTTCGAGGCCCTCGCCCCCGGCGGCGTCCTCGCCGTCATCTCCTTCCACTCCCTCGAGGACCGTCGCGTGAAGCGCCTCTTCAACGAGCTCGCCGGGCGCCCCGTGGATCGGTCCGACGCCCGGCCGCTCGACGCCCGCGTCGCGCGCGCCGAGCTGCTCACCCGCCGCGCCGTCGTCGCCGGCGAGGCCGAGCTCGCCGCCAACCCCCGCAGCCGCTCGGCCCGGCTGCGCGCCCTCCGCCGCCTGCCATGACGACGCCGCGCGCCTGGGGCATCGCCTTCTTCCTCGCCGCGGTCACCGTGGTGGTCTCGGGCGTGGTCTCCATCATGCAGGTCCGCCTCCGCGCCGAGCGCGTGGGGCAGGAGATCCGCGCGGTGGAGCGCGAGACCATCCGCCTGCGCAAGGAGGTCGACCACATCACCCGCGACCGGGCCCGCGCCCAGGACGCCCTGCAGCTCGCCCGTCATCCCGCCTGCGCCGACCTCCGCGCGCCCGAGCCCGAGCAGGTCGCCTGGGTTCGCCCCCCTCTCGCCGCCGCGCCCCGCGCCGCCGGCCCCCTCAATCCGCGCCTTGCGGCGCTCGACATCGCCGGCCGAGAGGCGGCCGGGTCCGGGGGCCCCGCCCGCCGATGAGCCTGCCCCACGCCAGGCGCCCTCGGCTGCGAATCCTGGTGTGGTTGGTCTCCGCCGGGTTCGCCCTCCTCCTCGCCAAGCTCGTCCAGCTCCACGCCATCGACGGCCCGCGCCTTCGCGCCAAGGCCCTCGAGGCCCGCAGCGAGCGTTCCGAGCACCCCAGCCGCCGCGGCGAGATCCGCGACCGCCAGGGCAACCTCCTCGCCGCCACCGACACGGTCTGGGACATCGGCGTCGACCCGCACGTCCTGGGGCCCGAGGACCGGGCCCGCGCCCCCGAGGTCGCGGCCCGGCTCGGCCTGCCCGCCTCGGTCGTGCTGGCCGCCTTCGCCGAGGAGCGCCGGACCCGCGTCGACGCCTCGGGCGCGGCCCGCGACGTCCGTTGGATCGTCCTCGCCAAGGAGGTCGAGGAGTCCCGCAAGCGCGGGGTCGACGCGCTCGGCGTGCGCGGCCTCTACGGCCAGCCCCGCTTCCGCCGGGCCTATCCCCAGGGCTCCCTCGCCGCCCACGTCCTCGGCTACATCAACCACGAGGGCAAGCCGGTCTCCGGCGTCGAGCTGGAATTCCAAAGGCTCCTCCAGGGCCAGGACGGCTGGGTCGAGTCCGAGCGCGACGGCCGCCGGCGCGAGATCGTCGCCCGCCGCCTGCGGGATGTCCCCGCGGTCGACGGCCAGAGCCTCGAGCTGACCATCGACTCCGTCATCCAGAGCGCCTGCGAGGAGGCGCTCGCCGACGTCGTCCGCCAGCACCGGCCCAAGGGCGCCGTCGCCATCGTCAGCGAGCCCCGCACCGGCCGCCTGCTCGCCCTCGCCTGCTGGCCCACCTTCGACCTCAACCGCTTCAACGACCGGGAGGCCGCGCCCCTCGACGCCCAGCGCAACCGCGCCCTCGCCGACATCTACGAGCCCGGCTCCGTCTTCAAGGTCGTCTCCGTCGCCGGCGCCCTCGAGTCCGGGCTCGTCACGCCCGACACGCCCATCGACTGCTCGGCCGACACCGTCCCCTACCGCGGTCGCATGGTCCCCATGCCCGGCGACTCCCACCGCATGGGCGTCGAGCCCCTCCGCACCGTCGTCTGGGAATCCTCCAACCGCGGCACCGTCCAGGTCGCCATGCGCTACGCCGAGCGCCACGGCGAGGAGCGCTTCGTCGAGCTGCTCCGCGGCTTCGGCTTCGGCGCCGAGACCGGCCTCCCCGTCTCCGGCGGCGAGGTGCGCGGCATCCTCCACGCCCCGTCCCGCTGGGACGGCCTCACCATCTCGCGGCTCCCCATGGGCCACAGCGTCAGCGTGACCCCGATGCAGATGCACCTCGCCATGGCGGCCATCGCCGCCGACGGACTCCTCATGCGGCCGCTCGTCGTCGGCCGCGTCCTCAACCCCGACGGCTCCGTCGCCTTCGAGTACACCCCCCGACCCCGCGGTCGCGCCGTGTCCGCCGCCGCCGCCCGCCAGACCGCCGACCTCCTGCGCGGCGTCTGCACCCGCCAGGGCACCGCCGCCGCCGCCGAGATTCCCGGCTACGACGTCGCCGGCAAGACCGGCACCACCCAGAAGCTCGTCAACGGCCGCTACTCCAGCGCCCATCACGTCGCCTCCTTCTCCGGCTTCCTTCCCGCCTCCGACCCCCGCCTCGTCATCACCGTCGTCGTCGACGAGCCCACCGGCTCCGGCGTCGGCTACGGCGGCAAGGTCTCCGCCCCGGTCTTCCGCGAGATCGCCCAGCGCGCCATCCGCCGCCTGGAGATCCCCCCTGTCAACCCCGCCCCGCGCGGCCGACTTGTCGCCGACCGATGAGGCCCCCGCCCGCCGCCGCCCCCACGCTCGCCAGCCTGCTGGAGGGGATCCCCGTGCTCGCCCGCTCCGGCGACTGGCGGGCCCCCGTCTCCTGCATCGTGACCGATAGCCGCCGGGTCGTTCCCGGAGCCCTCTTCTTCGCCCTCGACGGGCTCCGCTCGTCCGGCACCCGCTTCGTCGACGCCGCGGTCGCGCACGGCGCCGCCGCCGTCGTCTCCGGGCACCCCGTCTCCGGCATTCCGGCGGTGGACGCGGCCCAGGTCGCCTTCCCCCGCCAGGTTCTCGCCGAGGTCGCCCGCCGCTTCCACGGCCATCCGGAGCGCGCCCTTCGCCTGGTCGGCGTCACCGGCACCAACGGCAAGACCACCGTCGCCTCCCTCCTGCGCCACCTGCTCGAGCGGGCCGAGGCAAGGCCCTGGGGCCTCCTCGGCACCGTCCGCTATCACCTCGGCTCGCGCTCCATCCCCTCCTACAAGACCACCCCCGACGCCGCCGACCTCGCCGGCTTCTTCGCGGCGATGCGCGACGCCGGCTGCGCCGGCGCCGCCCTCGAGGTCAGCTCCCACGCGCTCGACCAGGAGCGGGTCCACGGCTTCGGCTTCGCCGTCGCCGCCTTCACCAACCTCACCCGCGACCATCTCGACTACCACGGCGACCTCGCCTCCTACCTCCGCGCCAAGGCCCGCCTGTTCGACGGCTCGGTCGGCCCGCGTCCCGGCGCCGCCGTGCTCAACGCCGACCATCCCGCCTCGGCCGAGCTCGGGCGCGCCTGCGGCCCCGTGCGCCCCCTGACCTACGGCGTCTCCAACCCCGCCGACCTCGCCGGCCGCATCCAGTCGATGGACCTCGGCGGAACCCGCTTCGTCGTCCGATCCGAGGGCCGCGAGGCCGCCTTTTCCACGCGGCTGCCCGGCGCCTACAACGTCGCCAACCTCCTCTGCGCCCTCGCCTGCTGCCGCGCCCTCGGCCATGACCCGCTCGCGCTCGCCGACGCCGTCGCCGATTTCCCCGGCGTTCCCGGGCGGATGGAGCGCGTCGAGGCCGGGCAGCCCTTCCCCGTCTTCGTCGACTACGCCCACACCGACGACGCCCTGCGCCACGCCCTCGGCATGCTCCGCGACATCACGCCCGGCCGCGTCCTCTGCGTCTTCGGCTGCGGCGGCGACCGCGACCGCGGCAAGCGGCCGGAGATGACCCGCGCCGTCTCCGACCTCGCCCATCTCGCCTGGGCCACCGCCGACAATCCCCGGCGCGAGTCCCTCGCCGGCATCTTCGCCGACATGCGCCCCGGCGTCGCCGGCCCCGGCGCCGTCGCCTTCGTCGAGGACCGCCGCGAGGCCATCGCCGCCGCCTGCGCCGCCGCCCGGCCCGGCGACTGCGTGCTCATCGCGGGCAAGGGCCACGAGACCACCCAGGAGTTCGCCGAGACCGTCGTACCCTTCGACGACCGCGAGGTCGCCCGCGACGTCCTCCTCCGCCTCGCCCTCCGTCCCGCCTGACCATGCCCGTCTTCGACCCGCTCGAGCTCGCCGCCTGGTCCGAGGGATCCTGGCTCGCCGCGCCGCCGCGCCGGGTCACCGGCTTCTCGAACGACACCCGCCTGCTCCGCGCCGGCGACGCCTTCGTCGCCCTCCCCACCTCCCGCCGCGACGGGCACGACTTCCTGGCCGACGCCCGCGCCCGCGGCGCCGCCTGCGCCCTCGTCTCCCGCCCGGTCGACGACCCGTTGCCCCAGCTGCGCGTCGATGCCACCCTGCCCGCGCTCGGGCGCGTCGCCTCCGCCTGGCGCGACCGCCTCCGATTCCCCGTCCTCGGCATCACCGGCAGCGTCGGCAAGACCTCCTCCAAGGAGATGCTCCGCGCCGTGCTCGGCCCGCGCTGCCACGCCACCGCCGCCAACCTCAACAACGTCCTCGGCGTCCCCCTCAGCCTCCTCGCCGCCGATCCCGAGCTCCATGACGCCGCCGTCATCGAGGTGGGCATGAGCGAGCCCGGCGAGCTCGGCGCGTCCGCCGCCGTCGTCCGCCCCGACCTCGCCATCGTCACCGCCGTCCGCGCCGTCCACCTCGCCGGCGTGGGCTCCCTCGCCGGCATCGCCCGCGAGAAGGCCGAGCTTGTCCGCCACCTCGCCCCCGGCGGCGAGGCCTACGTCCCCGCGGAGCTGCTCGCCCACGCGCCGTTCGCCGCCCTCGCCCCGCGCCTCGTCGCCCTCGCCGGACCCCGCGAGGACCCCGCCGTCGCCCCGCGGCGCGTCGCCCGGCTCAGCCTCGCCCCCGACGGCGCCGGCTGGCGGGCCGAGGTCGCCGACCCCGCCCTCGGCGAGATCGCCCTCGCCCTGGGCCCGCTCAGCGAGGGCCAGGCCCGCAACGCCGCCCTCGTCGCCCTCGCCGCCCGCCGCGCCGGAATCCCCGCCGCCGCCGTGGCCTCCGCGCTTGCCACCTGGTCCCCCCTGCCCGGACGGGGCTCCGTGCACCTCGACGCGGGTCGGGAGATCCACGTCGACTGCTACAACGCGAGCCCCGCCTCCCTCGCCGACGCCGCCGCCGCCTTCGCCCGGCGCACCCGCGGCCCCCGCCTCCTCGTCATCGGAGGCATGGCCGAGCTCGGCGTGGATTCGCGCCGGCTCCACGCCGAGGCCGGCGCCGCCCTGCCCCTCGGCCCGGGGGACCGCGTGCTCGCCTTCGGGGGCGACGCCGACGCGCTCGCCGCCGCCTGCGGGGGCCAGGTCGCGCCCGACCTCGCCGCCGTCGCCGCCGCCATCGCCGCCCACCCCGGGCCCGTCCTGGTCAAGGGCAGCCGCGCCCATGCCCTGGAGCGCGCGCTCCCCGTCGCCGTCCGCTCGGCCGTCTCGTTCCACTGATGCTCCACCAACTCAGCCAGCTCGAGCACCTCTGGGGCCCCTTCCGCCTCTTCGACTACCTGTCCGTCCGCATGATCCTCGCGGGCCTCACCGCCCTCGTCCTCGGCCTGCTCCTCTCGCCGCTTGTCCTGCGCCGCCTCCAGGCCCTCCGCCAACCCGAGCGCGACGCGCGCCTGATGGGCGACCTCGCGAAGCAGGGCGGCAAGGTTCCCACCATGGGCGGCCTGCTCATCGCCGCCGCGATGATTCCCTCCGCGCTGCTCTGGGCCAAGCCCAGCTGGCTGGTCGTCTCCGCCCTGGTCGCGCTCCTCGGCATGGGCGCCATCGGCCTCGCCGACGACTGGCTCAAGGTCCGCCATGGCAACGCCGACGGCCTTTCCGCGCGCGCCAAGCTCGCCTGGCAGTTCGCCGTCGCCGGCTTCGCCTTCGCCCTCCTCCTCGTCCACCCCGCCTTCCGCGAGCTCTTCGCCCAGGTCTGGGTGCCCGGGTTCCCGCAGCCCGTCTGGCCTCCGGCCGGCCTCGCCGCGCCCGTCGCGCTTCTCGTCGCCGGCGGCTTCTTCGCCCTCGTCTCGGTCGGCGCCTCCAACGCCGTCAACCTGACCGACGGCCTCGACGGCCTCGCCGCCGGCTGCATCCTCGTCGTCGCCCTCGTCCTCGGCGTCGTCGCCTACCTCGTCGGCGACATCCGGCACGCCGAGTACCTGCGGCTCGCCCACGTCCCGGGCGCGGGCGAGCTCGGCGTCCTCTGCTGCGCGCTCGCCGGAGGCGCCCTTGTCTTCCTCTGGCACAACGCCGCGCCCGCCGAGGTCTACATGGGCGACGTCGGGGCGCTCGGCATCGGCGGCTTCCTCGGCGCCGTCGCCTGCCTCATCCACCAACCCTTCCTGCTCGCCGTGGCCGGCGGCGTCTTCGTCCTCGAGGCCCTCTCCGTCATCCTCCAGGTCGCCTGGTTCCGCCGCACCGGCGGCCGCCGGCTGTTCCTGATGACCCCGATCCACCACCACTTCCAGAAGCTGGGCTGGCCCTCCACCAAGGTCGTCGTCCGGTTCTGGATCCTCTCGTTCCTCTTCGGCCTGCTCGGCCTGCTCACCCTCAAGCTCCGATGAACCCGCTGCCGGAGCTTCTCGCCCGCCGCCTCGCGCGTCCCGCCGCCATCCTCGGCGACGGCGTCAGCGGCCGCGCCATGGCCGCCGCCCTCGCCGCCGCCGGCCGCGCCTTCGCCGTCTACGACGCGCGCGGCGCCAATCCCCGCTTCGCCGCCGAGGAGGCCGGCCGCCACGACCTCGCCCTGCTCAGCCCCGGCTTCGCCCAGAACCACCCCTGGGTCCTCGCCGCTCGCCGCGCCGGCTGCCTTTGCCTCGGCGAGCTCGACTTCGCCGCGCTGCTCTGGGACGGCCCCGCCGTCGCCGTCACCGGGACCAACGGCAAGACCACCCTGACCGAGTTCCTCGCCTTCGCCCACAAGCGCTCCGGCCGCGACGCCGTCGCCTGCGGCAACATCGGCCTGCCCTTCACCACCGTGGCGGCCGACGCCGCCGGCGGCCTCCTGCCCGTCGTCGAGGTCAGCTCGTTCCAGGCCGAGGACCTGCGGCACTTCGCGCCGGAGGCCGTGCTCTGGACCAACCTCGACGAGGACCACCTCGACCGCCACGGCGACATGGAGTCCTACTTCCGGGCCAAGCACAAGCTGGTCGAGCGCCTGCTCCCCGCGGGCATCCTCGTCGTCGGCCAGTCCGTCGTCGACCACGCCCGCGCCCTCGGCATCGAGCTCCCGCCCGAGACCTTGGTCGCGCGCCGCGAGGATGTCGCGGGCAAGGTCCCCTCCGGCTCGGCCTTCGACACCTGGCCCCAGCGCGAGAACTGGGCGCTCGCCCTCCGCTACTGGGAGGCGCGCGGCCTTCCCGTCGCCGCCCTCGAGGAGGCGACCCGGCTGTTCCGCGCCGCCCCCCATCGCCTTCGCAAGGTGGCCGAGGCGGGCCTGGTCGAGTTCTGGAACGACTCCAAGGGCACCAACTTCCACGCCACCCTGGCCGCCCTCGCCGAGTTCGACTGCCCCGTGCGCTGGATCGGCGGCGGCAAATGGAAGGGCGGCGACCTTCGCCGCTTCGCCGAGCGCCTGGCCCCGCGCATCGAGCGCGCCCACCTTGTCGGCGAGACCGGCCCCGAGCTGCACGGCATCCTGCGCGAGCTCGGCAAGCCGGCCGAGCTCCACGCCACCCTCGAGGAGGCCACCGTCGCCGCCGGGCGCGACCCCGCCGCCGTCCGCACCGCCGTCCTCCTCAGCCCAGGCTTCGCCAGCCTCGACATGTTCCGCGGCTACGCCGAGCGCGGACTGGTCTTCGAGCGCGCCGCCCAGGGCCTCGCCCTTCGCGCCTCCTGAGACCCCTTTCCACCCAGGAAAACCCAACCGAAACCCAAAACCCAAACCCAACCACCACCATGAGACCCATGCTCACCATCAGCGCCGTCGTGCTTCTGCACCTCGGCGTCATCGCCGTCCTCGTCGGCGTCAACGGCTGCCGCACAACCACCGGCTTCGAGAAGACCGCCGACCTCGGCGCCTTCTCCGGCACGTCCGGCACTAGCTCGGCCGCGCCCGCGCCCGCGCCGGCCCCCGCCGGCCTCAACGAGGGCCCCGCGCCCGTCGAGGCGGCTCCCCGTCCCGTCGTCCAGGCCGCCGGCCCCGGCGGCACGCACGTCGTCGCCAAGGGCGAGAGCCTCTTCGTCATCGCCCGACGCGAGGGCGTGACCGTCGCCCAGCTCGCCGGCGCCAACGGGCTTGAGCTCAACGCGCTCCTCCGCATCGGCCAGAAGCTGACCATCCCCGCCAAGGACTACGTCGCGCCCGCCCCCAAGGCCGGCGCCGCTTCCCCCGCCGCCGGAAGCCCCGCCGCCCGCCCCGCCCCCTCCGTGATTCCCCAGGGCGGCTTCGGCGGCTTCACCGGTTACAACGCCGACGCGCCCGCGCCTGCCCAGTCGGCTCCCGCCGCGCCGGCCCAGCCCGCTCCCGCCGCTCCCGCCGCGCCCGCTCCCGCCAACGGCATCCCCGCCGGCGGCTTCGGCGGCTTCGGCTCCGGCACCCGATAAGACCCTCCACCCAGGTCGATGCAGTTCAAGGCCGAGCAGGTTGGCGCGCCCACGGGAGTGGCGCGCGCCACCCTGCTCGTCCCCCTGCTCATCCTGCTGCTCGTCACGTTCGGGCTGATCGCCCTCTTCAGCGCCGGCTATTCGATGTCCCTCCGCGAGCCCACCGCCGCGGTCGCGCGTCAGCTCGCCTACGTTCCCCTCGCCCTTCTCCTCGGCTGGCTCGCCTGGCGGGTCGACCTTGAGCGACTTCGGGAGCTTCGCTGGGCCATCTTCGGGCTCGTCATCTTCCTGCTCGTCCTCGCCCGCACGCCCGGCATCGGCCGCATGGTCAACGGCTCCTGGCGCTGGATCGACTTCGGCCTTTTCCGCCTGCAGCCCTCCGACCTCGCCAAGGTGGCGCTGGTCATCCTCATCGCGGACCACATCGCCCGCTGGCAGCGGCGCTCGCTGCCCATCCGCGAGCCCTTTCTCGCCTTCTCCGGCCGCCAGCCCTATCTCTTCACCCGCGGCCGGTGGGAAGACCTTCGCGACGGGTTCCTGCGGCCGATGCTCCCCCTCCTCGGCATCTGCGCGGGCATCGCGCTCGGCCCCGACCTCGGCACCATCGTCCTCTGCTGCTTCGTGGCCTTCGCCATGCTCTTCGTCGGCGGGGCCCGCCTGAGCTACCTCGGCGCCACGCTGGCCCTGGGCAGCGTCGCGTTCACCTACCTCGTCCTCAACTGGGGCAGCCGCCTGCGGCGCTTCCTCTCCTTCCTCGACCCCGAGGGCCGCCAGGGCGACGAGTCCTACCAGCTCTTCCAGGGCATGCTCGCCTTCGCCGTCGGCGGCGTCACGGGCGCCGGGCCGGGCAACGGCCTCCAGCAGCGCGCCTACCTCCCCGAGGCCCACACCGATTTCGTCTTCACCATCATCGGCGAGGAATGGGGCCTCGTCGCCACCGTCGGTGTCGCCGGCATCTACCTCCTCGTCTTCCACCTCGTCATGCGCGAGCTTCGGGCCTGCACCGACCTCTTCCGCCTGTCGCTCGCCCTCGGCGGCGTGCTCTTCCTGACCCTGCAGGCCCTCGTCAACATGTGCGTCGTGACCGGCCTTCTTCCCACCAAGGGCATCTCGCTGCCCTTCGTCAGCTACGGCGGCACCAACCTTGTCACCTCCGCCGTGCTCATCGGCCTGATGCTCAACGCGCTCCGGGACGGCGGTCGCCCGGCTCTGCGGCCCGCCATCGTGCCCGCCTCCGCCCTATGACCCGCGTCCTCCTTGTCTGCGGCGGCACGGGCGGCCACCTCGCTCCCGGCATCGCCCTCGCCGAGCAGCTCGCGTCCCGCGGCGCCGATTGTCTCCTGCTTGTGAGCGGCAAGGGGGTCGACACCCGCATGGCCGCGCGCTACCCCACCCTCGCCTTCCGCCGGGGCCACGGCCGCGGCTGGGGCCCGGGGCTCCGCGGCCGGCTCGCCTTCCTTCTTCTCGGGCTGGTCGCCCTCGCCGACAGCCTCTGGCTGCTCCTGCGCCGCCGGCCCGCCGCCGTGGTCTGCTTCGGCGGCTACCTCTCGCTCGCCCCCGCGCTCCTCGCCCGCCTTCTCCTCATCCCCGTCCATCTTCACGAGGCCAACCGCGTTCCCGGCAAGGCCGTCCGCCTTCTCGCCCGGCTTGCCTCCACCATCCACGTTCCGCCCGGCGTCTCCCTCCCTTCCGTCCCCGCCTCCCGCCTCCGCCCCGGCGGCTTCCCCCTCCGCGCCGAGATCGGACCGCGTCCGCGCGAGGCCGCCCGCGCCGCGCTTGGATTCCCCGCCGAGGGCCGCCTCCTCCTCGTCGTCGGGGGCAGCCAGGGCGCCTCGGCCCTGACCCGCTGGTCGGCCGAGTCTTTCCCCGAGCTCGCCCGCCTCGGCGTCCACCTCCTCTGCCTCAGCGGCCCGGGGGGTCGCTCGGACGAGGAGCGCTCCGCCGGCTCGGTCGCCCGGTTCCTTCCCTTCTGCGACCGCATGGCCGAGGCCTACGCCGCCGCCGACCTCGCCGTCAGCCGCGCCGGCGCCGGCACCCTCGCCGAGCTCGCCGCCTGCCGCCTTCCCGCCGTGCTCGTCCCTCTGCCCTCCGCGGCCGACGACCATCAGTCCGCCAACGCCCGCGTCGCCGCCGCCGAGGGCGCCGCGCGGGTCTGCCCCGAGGGAGAGATCGGCTCGCTCCTGTCCCTTGTCGCCGGCTTGCTCACGCATCCCGCCGAGCTCGACTCGCTCCGCGCGGGGCAGGGCAGGGTGCACGCCGCCAACCGCTGGGACGGCCTGCTCACCGCCGTGCTCGCCGACCTCCCCGCGGTGAGAAAGGAGGCGGCCGCATGAGCCGCCACTGGATGCTCGGCGCCTGCGGCATGGGCATGGGCCCGCTCGCGCTCTACCTTCGCGCCACCGGGCACGAGGTGAGGGCCTGGGACGACGCCCCGCGCGGCCCGATGCTCGATCACCTCCGCTCGGCCGGCATCACCCTCGATCGCGACCCCTGGGCCTCGGGCTGGTCGCCCGAGGTGGTCGGCCACTCCGCCGCCATCGCCCCCGGCCATCCCCTCCGCGCCCGCGCCCCCCCCCCCCGCGCCCCCCCCCGCCCCGGCGGCGCCGGGCGCGGCCCCCCCCCCCCCCGCCCCCCCGGCCAGCCCCACCCCGCCCCCGCCGCCGCCCGCGGCGCCGCGCGCGGCCGGCGCGGCGCGCGGCCCGCCCGCGCCGCCGCCGGCCGCCGGCTCGTCGCGGTCTGCGGCAGCCATGGCAAGACAACCACCTGCGGCATGGTCATCGCGGCGCTCGAGGCCGCGGGCGCCGACTTCGGGCACGTCCTCGGGGGCCTCTTCCGCGACCCCGCCGCGCCGCCCGCCCGCGCCGCCCGCGCCTCCGACTGGCTGGTCGCGGAGGTCGACGAGAGCGACGGCTCCATCGGGGCCTTCTCGCCCGAGGTCACCGTCGCCGTCAACCTCGACTGGGATCATCCCGACTACTACCGCTCGGAAGCCGACCTCGAGCGCGTCTTCGCCGACCTCTTCCGCCGCACCACCTCGCTCATCCTCATCCCCGCCGACAGCCCCCGCCTGCGCCGCCTCGCCGAGGGCTGCGCCGCCCGCGTGCTGACCGTGGGGCCGGGCGGTGACCTCGCCCTCGACGGCGCCTCCGCCGGCCCCGGCCGCTCGCGCGCGACCCTCTCCGGCCTCTGGCCCCGCGCCCGCCTCGAGCTGCCCGTCGAGGGCGCCTTCAACCGCGCCAACGCCGGCCTCGCCCTCGCCGTCGCCTGGCATGTCGCCGGCCACCTCGGCGAGCGTCCCCTCGGCGACTGGGCCGGCATCCGCCGCCGTCAGGACACGCTGCTCGACCAGCCCGGCCTGCGCGTCGTCGCCGACTACGCCCACCACCCGACCGAGATCGCCGCCCTCCTCGGGCTCCTCCGCGAGACCGCCCCCGGCCGGCTCGCCGTGGTCTTCCAACCTCACCGTCACACCCGCACCCGCCAGTACGCCGCCGCCTTTCGCGACGCCCTCGCGGTCGCCGACCGCATCCTGCTCCTCCCCGTCTACTCCGCCGGCGAGACCCCGGTCGAGGGCGGCGCCTCGTCCGACCTCCTTCCCGCCGCCGACCCCCGCTTCGAGCTCGTCGCCGATCGAGCCCGCCTTCCCTCCCTGCTCCGCCGATTTCTCGCCGACGGTCCCGCCACCGTCGCCTTCGTCGGCGCGGGCGACGTCGACCGCGACGCCCTCGCCTTCGCCCGCGCCGAGGACGACCTCGCCGCCCGCCTCGCCGGCCAACTCTCCCCGGCCTGCGTGCTCCGCCGCGCCGAGCCCCTCGTCCGCCGCGTCACCCTCGGGGTCGGCGGCCCCGCCGCCTGGTACGCCGAGCCCGCCTCGGAATCCGACGCGTCGGCGCTCCTCCGCGCCGCCCGCCGCGCAGGCCTTCCCGCGTTTGTCCTCGGTCGCGGCTCCAACCTGCTCGTGCCCGACGCCGGCTACGAGGGCCTGGTCATCCATCTCGCCGCGGACGCCTGGACGCGGGTCGAGCCCCTCGGCGACCTTCGCCTCCGCGTCGGCGGCGGCGCCCGCCTCAAGGAGCTCTGCGGCGCCGCCGCCCGCCTCGGCCTGGCCGGCCTGGAGTTCCTCGAGGGCATCCCCGGCACCGTCGGCGGCTCCCTTCGCATGAACGCCGGGGCCATGGGCGCCTGGATCTTCGACCGCGTCGAGTCGGTCGACTGGCTCGACGCCGACGGCGAGCGGCGCTCCGCCCCGCGCGAGGCCTTCGACGCCGGTTATCGCGACTGCCCCCAGCTTCACGGCGCCCTCGTCCTCTCCGCCGTCCTCCGCGCCGAGCGCGTCGACCAACCCGAGGCCGTGCGCGCCCGCATGGCCGAGCTCGCCGCCCGCCGCCGGGCCTCCCAACCCCGCGAGCCCAGCGCCGGCTGTGTCTTCCGCAATCCCGAGGGCGCCAAGGCCGGAGCCCTCATCGACGCCGCCGGACTCAAGTCCCTCTCGTCCGGGGGCGCCCTCGTCTCGCCCGTCCACGCCAACTTCATCGTCAATCCCGACGGCGCCTCGTCCGACGACGTGCTCGCCCTCATGCGCCGCGTCCGGTCCCGCGTCCGCGACGCCAGCGGCATCCAGCTCGAGCCCGAGATTCTCCTGCTCGGCAAGGAATGGGGGGAGGTCCTGTGAGCCCCCAGCTCGTCATCCTCTGCGGCGGGCGCTCCTCCGAGCGCGAGGTTTCCCTCGTCTCCGGGCGCTGCGCCGCGCGCGCCCTCCCCTCCGCCCGCCTCGTCGAGCTCGACGCCGACGCGCTCCCCTCCTGGCTCGATCCCCGCGCCCACGCCGTGCTTCCGCTCCTGCACGGCGGCTGGGGCGAGGGCGGCGGCCTCCAGGAGGCGTTGGAGCGGCGCCTCGTCGCCTACTCGGGCTCGGACTCCGCCGCCAGCCGCCTCTGCATGGACAAGGTCGCGACCAAGGCCCGCCTTCGCCCCGCCGGCCTTCCCGTCGCCGACGAGGTCGAGTTCCTCGGCGGCCAGCCCCCCGCCGCCCGCGACCTGGCGGCGCGCCTCGGCGAGCAGGTCTTCCTCAAGCCGGTCGACCAAGGGAGCAGCGTCGGCCTTCGCCGCGCCTGCGGGCTCGCGGAGATCGCCGAGGCGCTGGCCTCGCTGCCCCCCGCCGGCCGCTGGATGGCCGAGCCCCTGCTCGCCGGCCGGGAAATCACCGTCGGGCTCCTCGACGGGGAGGCGCTCGGCGTTGTCGAGATCCTCGCCCCCGGCGGCGTCTACGACTACGCCAGCAAGTACACCCCCGGCGGCTCCGAGCACATCGCCCCGGCCGACCTGCCTCCCGCCCTCGCCGCCAGCCTCGGCCGCGCCGCCGAGGCCGCCTTCGCCGCCTGCGGCTGCCGCGACTTCGCCCGGGTCGACCTTGTGCTCTCGTCAGATGGGCGTTTCTCTATCCTTGAGATCAACACCTTGCCCGGAATGACCGAGACCAGCCTCCTGCCCGACAGCGCCCGCTGCCGGGGCATCGACTACGCCCAGCTTGCGGCGCGCATGGCCGCGCCCGCCCTTCGCCGGGCCCAGGAAGGAGCGCGCCCGTGATTCCCCCCATCGTCCGGCGGATGCTCGGGATGCGCACGCCCGACGCCTTCGCGCGCGCCGACGACCGCGACTGGCGCAAGCTGATCTCCCAGGAGGTCCACCGCGTCCCCGCCGGCGCCACCGGCCGCCGGCGCGCCGCCCGCTCCTGGTTCAGCGCCGCCTTCATCACCCTGCTCCTGGCCGGCATGGCCTGCCTCACCTGGTTCGCCCTCGACGACGCGCCCGCCGGTCCGCGCGCCTCCGCGCTGCGCGTCCGGACCGACGGTTGGCTGCCCGAGGACGCGGTCCGGACCCTCGCCTTCCCCTCGGGGTTCTCCGCCGCCCGCGACGTCGCCGCCATCCGCCAGTCCCTCGAGGCCGACTCCCAGGTCCTCGGCGCCCGCGTCCGGCGCCTCGCCGACGGCACCCTCGAGGTCGAGCTGCGCGAGCGCCTCGCCGTCGCGCGGCTCGAGCCGGTCGCCGCGCCCGGCGCCGTTCCCTCCGTCCGCCTGCTCGGGGCCGACGGCGTGCCCTTCGCCGGCGTCGGCTATCCCAGCCAGGCCGTGCGCAACCTCCCCCTCGTCACCGACCTTCCCGCCGAGTCCTCCGGCGGCGAGCGCCGCTCCGCCGGCCTTGAGCTCGCCGCCGCCTTCCTCGCCGCCGCCCGCGCCGGCCACGGCCAGCTCCACGCCGAGTGGCAGGCCGTCTCCCTCCGCGACTGCCTCGACGGCCGGACCGACATCCCGGGAGCCACCCTCCGGGTCATCGTGCGCCCCGCCTCGCAGCCCGCCGACCGGCCCGCGCTCGAGGAAATCGTCTTCTCCAACGCCGAGTGGAACCGCGAGCTCGCGGTGCTCGCCGGCCTCCGGCTGGACGAGCTCCTCCGCCGCCCGGGCATGACCGCCCGCGGCTACGTGCTGAAGCTGCACGTCCGCAACCGCTCCCAGCCCGGCACCGTCACCATGGAACCCCGCCTCGTACCCGCCGCCTCCCGATGAGCAAGCGCCGCACCGTCCCCCTTCCCCCCCGCATCGCCGCGGTCGACATCGGCACCGCCAAGACCGTGGTCCTCGTCGGCCAGGTCGTCGACCGGAGCGTCCGGCTCCTCGGCTTCGGTGAGCGCCGAACCGAGGGCGTGGTCAAGGGCGTCGTCGAGGACCTCGAGCGCCTCACCGAGTGCGTCCACGGCGCCGTCGCCGACGCCGAGGCCAGCGCCGGCTTCACGCTCCGCAACGTCTACGCCTCCGTCAACGGGCCCCAGGTCGACGGCGAGCGCGTCAAGGGCATCCTCACCGTCCCGGGCCGCGACCGACGCGTCACCGTGGCCGACTCCCAGGGGGCCGCCGCCTCCGCCCGCCGCATCGAGCCGCCGCCCGGCCGGATGACCCTGCTCTACATGGCGCAGCCCACGCTGCTCGACGGCCGCCAGGTCGCCAACCCCGTCGGCATGACCGGCGAGCGCCTCGAGACCAGCTTCTGGCGCGTCACCCACGAGGAGGGCTCCCTCCGCCAGCGCATCGGCATGCTCAACGGCATGAGCCTCGAGATCAGCGAGTTCCTCCTCGGCAGCCACGCCTCCGCCTGTGCCGTGGCCGGAGAGGGCGACAAGCGCACCGGCTGCCTCGTCCTCGACCTCGGGGCCGGCACCACCAGCTGGATTCTCCACTACCGCGGCCACATCCTCTGCGCCGGCTGCGTGCCGGTCGGCGGCGAGCACATCACCAACGACCTCTGCTCGGCCCTGCGGGTGCGGCGCGACGTGGCCGAGGACATCAAGCTCAAGTTCGCCTCCGCCGTGCACCACCCCGACGACGCCAACAAGACCATCGTCAAGGAGGGGCTTCCCGGCGGCGAGCTCCAGTTCAACCGGGCCACCATCAACCTCGTCGCCTCCGTCCGCGTGCGCGAGCTCCTCGAGCAGGTCCGCCAGGATGTCGCCGGCCGTCTCCGGCAGATCTTCGCGCGCGACATCGACCTCACCCCCGCCTTCCTTCCCTCCGGGCTCATCCTCACCGGCGGCGCCTCCCAGCTCGCCGACCTCCCCGTCGCCGCCGGCGAGGTCTTCGGGCTCCCCGCCCGCTGCGCCATCCCCGCCACCGAGGCCGCCCAGCTCCGCCGGCCCGAGTACGCCTGCGTCCTCGGCCTTGTCGCCGCCGCCCTCGTCAACGAGGCCCCGCCCCGCCGTCGCCCCGCCGGCTTCTGGGAATCCCTCCGCAACCTCTTCCGCAGCTGAGCATGTCGACCGCCGCCCCCATCCTCCTTGTCGGCGTCGGCGGCGCCGGCTCCTCGCTCGTCGGCCGCCTTGCGGGCTCCGTGCCCGACACCGCGCGCTGCCTCGCCGTCGACGCCGACGCCGCCGCCCTTGCCGCCTGCGGCGTCGCCGAGCAGGTCCAGCTCGGCCGCTCCTCCCTCCGCGGCCTGGGCGCCGGCGGCGAGACCCGGCTCGGGGCCGACGCCGCGGAGGCCGAGACCTCCGAGCTCCGCCGGCGCCTCGCCGGCGCGCCTGTCGTCGTGGTCGTCGCCGGCCTCGGCGGCGGCATCGGCGGCGGCGCCGCCCCCGTCCTCGCGGCCCTCGCTGCCGAGACCGGCGCCACCGTCCTCGCCCTCGCCACGCTTCCCTTCGCGCACGAGGGCGAGCGCCGGCTCGCCTCGGCCCGCGACGCGCTCGTCGCCCTCCACCGGGCCGCCCACGGCACCGTCGTCCTGCGCAACGACGCCCTCCTGCAGCTCGCGCCCGCCACCGCCCCCGTCTCCGAGCTCTTCGCCGAGACCGGGCGCTGGATCTCCGCCGCGATCGAGGCCATCTCCGGTTTCTTCGCCCAAGGCGCCCTCCTGCCCCTCGACCCGGGCGCGCTCCGATCCCTGCTGCCCTCCCCTGGCTCGCGCGCGGCCTTCTCCACCGGCCGCGCCGAGGGCGAGGGCGCCGTGCTCGCCGCCGCCCGGGCCGCCCTCGCCTCGCCCCTCCTCCCGCACGGTCCCGAGGCCGGGCGGCACGAGCATCTCCTTGTTCAGGTGGTGGGCGGTCCCGGCCTGACCACGGGAGACTGCCAGGCCGCGGTCGCCGCCCTCCGCTCCGAGCTCGGGGGCGACCGCATCACGCTGCTCGGGGCCCGCATCGACGCGGCCGATCCCGCCTCCGCCCGGGTCTCCTTCCTCGCCGCCAGCCCGGCGCCCGTCGCCCCCGCCCCGGTTGCCGCGCCCCCGTCGCCGTCCCGCGGCCGGAAGGGAGCGCGCCCCGCCGCGCCCTCGCCCCAGCAGCTCTTCAGCTTCGCCCAGGAGGAGAACCTCCGCCGCGGCCTCTTCGGCACCAGCGCCCCCAATCTCTTCAACGGGGAGGATGTCGATGTGCCCACCTACCTCCGCAAGGGCATCCGCCTGCCCTCCGCGGACTGACTTCCCCGGTTGCGCGCCGTCGCGTCGCGCCTAGGTTGCCGCCATGGCCCCCTTCGATGTCAACCTGGTCCGAGCCGACTTTCCCCTCCTCGCCCGGCGCGAGCGGGGCAAGCTGCTCGCCTACCTTGACAGCGCCGCCAGCGCCCAGAAGCCCCGCGCCGTCATCGACGCCGTCTCCCGCTACTACGCCGAGCAACACGCCAACATCCACCGCGGCGTCTACCGCCTGAGCGAGGAGGCCACCGCGCTCTTCGAGGCGTCCCGCGCCGAGGTCGCCCGCTTCCTCCGCGCGCCCGACCCCCGGGGCGTCGTGTTCGTCCGCGGCGCCACCGAGGCGATCAACCTCGTGGCCGACAGCTGGGGGCGCGCCCATCTCCGGCCCGGCGACGAGATCCTCCTCACCGCGATGGAGCACCACGCCAACATCGTGCCCTGGCAAATCGCCGCCGAGCGCGCCGGGGCCCGCGTTGTCCCATGCCCGGTCACGCCGCGCGGCGAGGTCGACCTCGAGGCCTTCGCCCGCCTCCTCGGCCCTCGCACCCGCATGGCGGCGTTCACCCACGTCTCCAACGCCCTCGGCACCGTCAACCCGGTCGCGGAGATGACCCGCCTCGCCAAGGCCGCCGGCGCCGCCGTGCTCGTCGACGCCTGCCAGTCGGCCAGCCACTTCGAGGTCGACGTCGCCGCCCTCGGCTGCGACTTCCTCTGCTTCTCGGGCCACAAGGTCTGCGGTCCCACCGGCATCGGCGTCCTCTGGGGCCGACCCGAGCTCCTCGACGCCATGCCGCCCTACCAGGGCGGCGGCGACATGATCCAGCGCGTCGACTTCGCCGGCACCACCTATCGCGCCGCGCCCGAGCGCTTCGAGGCCGGCACCCCGCACATCGCCGGCGCGGTCGGCCTCGCCGCCGCCCTCCGCTATGTCGCCGCCCTCCGACCCGCCGCCCACGCCCACGAGCAGCGGCTCCTCGCCCTGGCCACCGAGCGCCTCCGCGCCATTCCCGGCCTCCGCATCGTCGGCGAGGCGCCCGAGAAGGTCGCCGTCGTCTCCTTCCTCCTCGACGGGGCCCATCCGCACGATGTCGGCACGCTGCTCGACGCCGACGCCGTGGCCGTCCGCGTCGGCCACCACTGCTGCATGCCCCTGATGTCCTTCCTTGGCATCCCGGGCACCGTCCGCGCCTCCTTCGCCTTCTACAACACCGAGGAGGAGGTCCTGCGCCTCGAGTCCTCGCTGCGCCGCGTCCGCGCCATGACCGCCTGACCCTCAGCGGGTCCCGGCGTACTCCATGTAGTCGTCGAGCAGGGTCCGAAGGGCTCGCCGCACCGCGTCGTCCGTCCGTTCACCCTGCTCCATCGCGAAGTGCCGCAGCTTCGGCGGGCTCCGGAAACGCTCCGCCGTCGGGAGATTCAGCTGGATGTGCAGGTAGACGAGCCCGGTCCGGAGATCCTCCGCCCGCGCGTGATAATCCAGCGCCAGGGGGTTCCACCAAGCCCCCATCGTCGCCATCGCCGCCCGCGCCTCCGGCTCCTCGAACAGGTCGCGCTTGCGCGGCTTGCCCTCCCTTGCCGCCGCCTCCTCCTGCTCGAAGAGCGCCTGCTGCACGATCCGCCCGTAGCTCAGCGCCGCCTCGCGGGCGTGCCAGCGCATCGCCAGCGCCCCCGCGATGAGGGCGAGCAGGACAACCAAGGCGTGGCGGGCGAACCTGGACCGGCGGCGGCGCATGCCCGACCCTTGGCCAAGCCGCCGCCTCCCTTCAACCCTTTCCTCCCCGACCCAGCGTGTGCAGCATTCCCTGCACCTGCCAGTTGCGCGCCCTGCCGGCCATTCCCAGCCGTCCGCGCGCCGCCTCCAGGTCGTCCGGCCGCAGCCCCGCCGGCCATTCAAGCCAAGGGTCCCTCATCCCCGCCCCGCCAAGGGGCAGGAGCGCGTCCGTCGCCAGCGTGTCCGCGAGCGAGACGGGCAGGGCGCCGCCCAGGACGCCGTCCGCCAACCCCGCGCGCGTCCCCCGGCCTCGGGCGGCATCCTCCAGCCACCGCGCCAGCCGATCCGGCCAGTCCGGGCGCGCCCGGCACAGCGCCGCGTACGTCTCCAGCCGCCGGTGCGGGTGCCCGGCCGGCCTCACGCCGTGCAGGCGCCACCGCCCGGTCTGCTCCAGGTAGAGCCGCGCCGGATCCGCCGTCGCGAACGCCGCCGCGTCGTGGATCAGGCCCAGCGCCGCCATCGGCGCCCGGTTTCCCCCGTGCCCCATCGCCTCCAGCGCCGCGCGGTGGCAGGTCGCCGTCCAGCCGTCCGCGCCCACCCGCAGCGCCAAGGCGCCCGCCTTGCCGTCAAACCGCTCCCGCGCCCGGCGCCGAAGGTCGCGCTCCAAGTCCGGGTTGCCCTCGCGGACCAGCCGCTCGATCTCCGCGTCCCTGCCCCTCAGCTCGAGCAGCGCGTCGTGCTCCGCCGCTCCCTCCAGGTCCTCCGGCAGCAGCGGCAGCAACTCGATCACCTCCGGGCTCGCGCCCTGACACGTGCGCACCGGCTCCGCCGGCCCCAGCAGCACGGCGTGCAGGATGACGCCCCGGAAAGCCGGGTCGCGCCCGTGGCCATGGTCGCGCCAGCCCGACGAGCGTAGGTCGATCTCCACGTCGCCCCGCGTCCTCGCCCCGTCCACCCGCAGCTCCGCCCCGAGGAAGTCCGGCCCGCCCAGGCGGTTCCACCTGCCGGGCTCGACAATCTCCACCACGGCGCCCGAGGCGGCTCGCGCCGGCGACGCGATGCGTCCCTCCGCCCAAAGCCTCTGGATCGCCCGCTCCGCCGCGGGGAAGAAGGGCAGGGGAGTCTCGCCGCGCTTGACCATGCCCCTTGCTGTCCGGCGATGCGTCCCCCCGCGAAACCGGAGATGCCCCAGTCGCCGCTGGGTGGTTGTCCCCGGGAGCATGGGGGATGCCCGGTTCCTCCTCGGAAAGCCCCGCGCCGCCCGCCCTGCCATTCTGCTTGGACTCCCCTGCCGCCCTTGCCAAGATGCGCGTCACGGAGAGGTGGCAGAGTGGTCGATTGCACCTGACTTGAAATCAGGCGAGCCCGCGAGGGTTCCGAGGGTTCGAATCCCTCCCTCTCCGCCAGCCTTAACCAAGCCCATCGCTCGCCAAGGGAGGGATGAGCCGAGCCATTCATGGCGAGGTGCGATGCCGCAGGCATCGGGGCGGGAGTCCCGAGCGAAGCGAAGCAACCTCGGTTCGGTGAGGCCGCAGGCCGAACAGGCAATCCGAAGGATTGGGCCGCAGGCCCGTAGCCGCGTCAGCGGCGCAGCCAATCCCTCCCTCTCCGCCAGCCTTAACCAAACCCATCGCTCGCCAGGGGAGGGATGGCATCCCCCTGGGCCCAGCCTACCTTAGGAAGGCGAGGTCGTAGAAGAATTCCCCGAAGGCGACAAGGAACCCGCAGAGCATCATGAAGAAGCAGGCAACCCGCCACTTCGCGAAGCGCTCCCCGTGCTTGCGGAAATGATGGAGAAGGACCGCGCCGTTGACCACCGCGAGCAGGCCGATGACAAGATCCGCAATGCGTATCGTGGGCAATTCCATCGCCTGATCCTCGCCTTGGCTCGGGCAAAGTCGACCCCCTATTGGCAGGACTCAGCGAGCCTCGGCCGCCACGCTCAACAGCTGGATCGAGGGGCCGGGTTGCTCGCCCGCCGAGATCACATGCAGGTAACTGATCCCATTCACCGAAGGCCTGAGCAGGTTGAGCGGGTTTGCCGGCCTCACATCCAAGTTAACGCGGAAGGAAGCGCCGCGGGCTACCCCCGTCCACAACTTCGCGACATCAACGTAGGTGACCGCCCTAAGCGACCATATCTGGCCGACGTGGATCAGCCTTTGGGTGAAC
>JBKDBK010000175.1:0-44667 GCA_046315175.1 Opitutia bacterium
AGGACCGCATGGGCCTTGCCAGCTATGTCGCGGGACTCAAGCCCGGGAGGGCGCAGCGGGTTTTGACCACGCTGTACAAAGCGGGGCTGCTCACAAACCCCGCGACCTACGCTTCGAACATTGCGTCCAACACGCTGATGGCTGGCGCGGAAGCCGCCAAGGATGCTCCGGCATCACTGGTAGACCGCATCGTCGTCGGCGCAATGAACGCGGCGATTGGCAGCGGGGATGCAATCAAGCGAAGCCGCGACTTTGACGCGCGGCTTGCCAAGGCGTCCATGCTTGGCGCGAGGGAAGGGGCCAAAGACATCACGCCCATCATGAAGGGCAAGGACCCGGGGCGTACTGCTGCCATGATGAAGTACGACCAGATCGAAGAGGTTCGACTGGGAGATAGTCCCGCTGCCAAGCTTGCCGAAGTGTACCTCAACGGGCCGTTCCGTATCTTGCGAGCATCCGATGCGCCGTTCAAGATGTCGGCGTATATGCGGTCGCTTGACCAGCAGCGGCGCATTGCAGGGCTTCCGAAGGTCGACACTCTGCAAGAGATGATGAAGGGGATCACGCCAGACATGGCGGCGCGAGCCGCAGCGGATGCCGAGATCGCCACGTTCCAAAACAAGTCCGCACTGGGCACAGCGGCACAGGGACTCAAGAAGGGGCTGTCGAGTCTGGGCCCCGCTGGCAAAGCGGCGTCGGAAGTGCTGCTGCCGTTTACGCAAACCCCCGGAGCTGTTGCCGGATCAGTCGTGCGGTATTCCCCGCTAGGACTCGCCCACGCAGGGACCGACGCTGTGTCGCTTGTTGCCAAGACCCTCAAGGCTCGCACCAAAGCGTCCTCAATCGGAGCGCTTAAGAGCAGCGGGGCAAACACAGGGCAGCTTGCTGTCGAGCAGGAGCAACTGCGCGAGCAGATCAAGCTGTTGCAGGAGCTGAAGAACAACATGGTTGACCGCGCTGGGCGCGGGATGGTCGGCACCACCATCATGGGACTGGGCATGATGATGGCGTCCAATGGGATGTTGACAGTCAAGCCCGGGCGCACAGATCGCGTGCAGCGCGACACGGGCGAGGCCATGGGCGACCCCGGCAACAGCATCGACTTCGGCCCGCTGAACGGCCAGATCGACCGCATGGCCCCTATCGCCAACCTGCTCTTGCTGGGGGCTTACCTCGTGAAGGGGTACGAGGCCGAGAACCCCCAGCAGGAGCTGGAAGCGTTGCAGGCAAAGAGTGAGCGCACCGCAGAAGACGAGATGCGGTTGCAGGCACTGCAAAACCAGCAAGAAGAAGACGGGGCTCGCCTCTTTGAGTCGAGCTACGGGCAAGCGATTGCCACAGCACTCGGCTCCATTGGGTCGGTGATCGTCGAGCAGCCCGTCTTCAGCGGGGTAAGCCGTGTGCAGGACGCGCTGAACGACCCGCTGCGTGCGGCCAAGCAGGTCGGGTACGCGCAGGTCGGCAGCCTGATCCCCGCTGGGGTGGCCGCTATCGCCCGCACGGTCGACGACCGCCGCCGCGACACGGAGACTTTCGGGGAGACCATGAAAGCCCGCCTGCCGTTCCTGTCCAAGTCTGTGCCGGAAAAACTGGACGCGCTCGGGGAGCCGATCATCGAACCCCTGTCGGTGCGGCTCGCCAATCTGGTCTCTCCGGCTCGCCTTAGCTCAGACCGGACAGCGGGGAACAGCGAGTCGGCCATGGTGCGCCGCCTGATTCAAGGCGAGAATATCACGGTGTCTCGTATTTCTCAGGACAAGAAGGGCGGCGAGACACTGCGGCAGGCGCGAGATCGCCAGCGCACGACTGGCGACTTTATCCGCCAGCGGCTTTCTGGCATCTCACAGTCTGATCTTCAGCAGATGCCCAAGGAAATGCGCGAAGACTACCTGCGCGGGCAGATTAGTCGGGCGCGGCAGCAGGCAACCCGCTTTTCCAAGGGGCAGCGACAAGCGGCGCTGTTTGATGATCTAAGCAACGTCTTCAACAACCAGTGAACATCTTCATCAAAGCAAACTCCCCGCTGATGCAGGTTGTCCCGGAGCACTGGGTCGCGTGTGCAGTGGGGCATACTATCCACCTCAGAACAGACAGCGCTCCGCTGCCTGTTCTCGCACATGAGGCAACCCACTGCGTGCAGTTCGCTGAACGCGGTGGGCTGTGGCGGGGGCTGCTGTGGTGGATTTGGCTGCTGTGTTTGTATGGGTACAAACACCACCCGTGGGAACGGGAGGCACGGCAGGTTGAAGCCAAGGCGCAGCAGGACCCGCAGTGGGCGCGACGGTACGTTGGTCTTCCTCCAGCCCCCGCTGGGGATGTTCTCTCACCCGACCCCCTTTATGCTGGCCGACATTCCAAGCGTCATCTCTGATGTGCTGCTTGGCTCGCTTGGAGCCGTTGTTGGCGCGGCTCTCAGCGGGGGCGCAAAGTACGGCAAGATGCAGGGGAAGATCGAAGAACTGGAGCGCATGGTGTTTGCCACCCAACAGTTGACGACTGAGCGGCGCAAGGAACTCGCTGAAGCCATCGAAGCTACCCGCAGTGAATTGCGGGAAGAGATTCGATCCCTGCGCACCGAGATCCGACAAGACGTCAGGGACACCCTCCGCGATACGCTCAAGCTCAGCCTGCTGAACCCCCGCAACGGGATCGAATAGTGCGCCTCGCCCCGAACTTTACGCTTGGAGAGTTTGCGGTTAGCACCAGCTTCCCTGATCTGGTGGAGCCGGTCCCCGACAAATACATCCCCGCTGTGCAGGCGCTTGCAGAACGCTTGCAGTTTGTCCGGGACAAAGTCGGCCCGGTCAAAATCCTGAGCTGCTATCGCCCCGCTGCCCTCAACAAAGCTGTGGGTGGGTCACGCACCAGCCAGCACGCCGTGGCCGAAGCCGTCGACTTTACCTGTGCCGACTTTCCGCTGGCACTGGCAGCGATCTTGTCGGTGGAGATGCCCGCCTTGGGGCAGGTCATCTATTACCCAGAGCAGCAGTTCGTGCACATGGCGCTGCCGTCCAAGAAGTACCCCACCCTGACGGTGTGCTACCACAAACCTCCGGCGTTCCGGTACCGACAAGTCCCGCTAGCCAGTGTGCGCTCGTTCTTCAAAGACCGGGGCGTCGACATCCCCGCTACAGACGAACTTTAACAAGACACTCCCGCTGGCAACCCCAGTATCCCCGCTAGAGAACCCTCCTATTTAAGAGTTTTAAATAAGAGGGTTCTTTGTTTTTATCGTCAAACAACCGTCAACCAAAAATCAAAGCGTGCTGATACCGCGTGCGCGTCGGGCGCGCAGCCGCCGCCCTAACCTTGACCTATCTTGTGGGCTGAAACTGGGGGCTTGACGGGACCTAACACACCCCTTATGCTGGGTCTGTCGCCAGCATCTGAGCCATCGACCGCTTCGGGTTGACTGGTCATTCCGCGAGACGGCGACAGGAGAAACGAGTGGGTCTGACAATCAAGGGCGGCGGCGACTACAAGCCGCATCCGGCTGGTCCCTGCGCGGGACTGTGCGTGGACGTTGTCGACATGGGCCTGAAGACCACGAAGTTTGGGGTCAAGGACCATGTGCGCATCGTGTGGCTGACGAGCGAGACGGTCGAAGTCGATGGGGACGAGCGCCCCGCGATGGTGTCCGTCACGATGACCAAGACCTTGGGGAAGGACAGCAACCTTCGGAAGCTGCTGGAAGGCTGGCGCGGCAAGCCGTTCACCAACGACGAACTGCGGGACGGGTTCGATATCGAATCATTGGTGGGGGCTCCGACGCTGCTGAACATCATGCACCGTCAGTCGGCAGACGGATCGAAGACCTACGCGAACGTAGCGAGCGCGTCGAGGTTGCCGAAGGGGATGTACTCCGAGTTGCCCGTACTGGCTGAGGGCGACTATGTGCGAGTGGCCGACCGCGCTCCGCATGAGCGCGAGGAATATCTGGCGCGGTTCCGTGGGGATAGCCCTGCACCTGCCGCCGCCGCTCCGAGCAAGCCGAAGAAGTCAGCCATGCAGGCTATCGAAGAAGGCGAAGACGACGATCTGCCTTTCTAAGTGAGCGGGAGTCGGGGGTACGTCGGGGAAGTTTGGGTGCATAACGACCGTGTTCATCACCAAGGTTCTGTTTGTTGACCCCACCCCTGCCCCTTGTTGCCCTTCGGGACGGCGGCAATAGCGTTCGCCCAAACACGCGCCTCCATGCGGCCAAGGCGGCTTTCCGATTTGAGCCAGACCTGTCGAAGGGCAACCCCACTCTCTCACTGAGACCAACCTATGAACAGCAAACCCAGCACCACATGGAGCGGAGTGCAGCGGGTCCAGCGGGACGATGCGTTGATGCCAACCGTATCGCTGCCGCCCCTGATGACACTGCTCGACGTGTACGATTTGATCCCCGCTGAAGTGCGCCGGAAGGTGTCACTGAAGTGGCTGCGCAAGAACCTGCCGAACCGCCGTAAGTTGGGTGGCACGGCGGTGTGGTCGTCGGCAGATGTGATGGACTTTCTTCAGAACGGCATCCCGCTGGCGAACGCCACGGTCCCTGCGGACAAAGCGGGGGACGCATGAGCGAAGAGTTTGTGCCGCAGATCGGGGACACTGTCATTAGTGTGCACCACAAATCACAGAACCGCCCATACAAGGTGGTGGATGTATGGACCTCCACTGACGGCAAGACTTCACTGATTCGCTTGCAGGGGCGAGACCGCAACTGGCTTCCGGCTCACAACTATGGGCCCCCGCCAGCGGGGCATCGCTTCCTGAACAACAAGTGGGTAAAGGTCGACGAAAGCGAGTAAGTTACAGCGTCAGTAGTTACAACCGACACACCCCTCCCCCTGTCCCATGCACACTCCGGTTGAGAGTGCGGCTGTCGCGGCGTTGCCCACAGCCGTGCAGGTTGTACCCCCAAGGTTTCAATCCATGCGCGTGGTCTTGCAGGACGAGACTGTGCGCAGCGTAAAGGCGCTGGCCGACATGACCATGGATTTACTGGATGCCATGGGTTGTGCGAATGACGTCCACAGCCAGCAGGTTGTTACCCGAGCGGTGACGCAGGTCACGCTGTTGGTGGCGGCACTGGAGCAGACGTCGCTTTCGCTTGATGCGCACTCCAAGGAGCTGATGTTTCAGCAGATTGCGCGTGATGCGTGGCAGCATCCGGGCTATCAGCCGAGTACTTCGCTTGCATTGGCGGTGCAGCAGCGGAATACGCTTGCGGCTACGCAGCGGAACATGAACATGGCCATGCGTGACAGTATCACAGTCGCAGCGCAGGCGTATCAGCAGGACCGCGACCAACAGCGGGAGTTGGACGAGAAGGCCAAGCTGGTTTTTTCGTATTGGGCAGCGGTGACCAACCGCCCTCGCGCCGTGTTTGACGAGCGCCGTCGCTCGCGTATCGTCTCGCGCCTGAAGGAAAACGGCGGCGATGCCGACGAGTTGCTCTATGCCATCGACGGGGCAATGAAGGACCCGTGGCTGAGTGGCAAGGACCCTAAGACCAACGGGAGAAAGTACGATGGAGTGGAGACCATCCTTAGGGACCGTGCGCAGGTTGAGCGGCTGGCTGAAACACAGCGGGGCCATCAGCGCAGCGAGCCGCATCCTCTTCACGAGATTCAGCGGCGGCAAGCCGAAGCTGGAGGTCGTCGTGCCGAGTGATCCGGGCAGCACCCCTTCGACCGTCGTGGCCGCATACCAGTCGTACCGCCGCACGTTGGTCGACGATACGGCGGCAATGCTGACGGCGCTTCACCCCGCCAGCGGGGTGATGACGGAAGAGCAGAAGCTGGAGCTAGTCCGTGCGGCGCACGAAGAACTGACCCGCAAGCTGGCCTTGGTTGACGAGTGCGACAAGCAGCTTGCCAATTTGCAGCGGGAGTCTGCGGTGGCTCCCACTCGCCACAACTGGTAGGAGGACCGATGACACAGACACTGACGATGCAGGAACTGGCCGACGAATCGTCGGCGCTGGACGCCCTTGTGGCGATGGACGAAGGGGAGTGGACGGACGAGCATGAGGCGCTGGCGCTGGAGCTTACCGAAAAGCTTCTGGCAAAGAGCGACCGCTTCGGGGACTATGTGGCGCACCGTGAGACAATGGCCGACTTGCTCCGCAAGGAAGAGAAGCGGCTGGCTGAGCGGCGGCGTCGGTTCGAAGCGGAGGTCTCGCGCCTGAAGGGATACGCGCTAATCTGTATGCAGCGCATGGATCGCCCGAAGCTGGTCGGCGCACGGCATACGATTGAAGTACGCAAGAACCCCCCCGCTGTGCAGGTCGCTGCTCCGGATGAGTTCTTGTATGACGACTCGGCGCTGGCGCGTGGCTTTGTTGTCATCGAAGAGCACCGCACCATCGACAAGAAGAAGATCGCCGAAGCGCTGAAGCTGGGCGAGGTCGTGCCGGGGTGCGAACTCACGCAAGGTGTGCGGGTGGATATCCGATGAGCCAGTCATCAGAGGCAGCGGGGCAGGATCAGTTTCAGCAGGTCGCCAATCGTCGGGCAGGATACTCCGATCAAACGGAGTGGGCCCTTCGCATTGCTCGAAAGGGCGGGACACTGGCCGCAGGAGAGGGGTTGCTGATCGTCGACTACTACGAAGCGCGGATCAAAGAGCTAGAAGAATCCATCTTTGGGTTGGAAGCAAACGCGCAGGATTTGCAACAGCAGATCGCGTGGTGGCAAAAGTACGGGGCCACATGAACCGTGGCCTGAAACTCGATGAGGCCCAGCGGGGAATCCGCCCCGCTGTGCAGACGGCAGACGACTGGCAGCGGATGCACTTTGCTTCGCTGCGGCTAGAAGCCGAGTCGTTTGCCAACCGAGACGCGACCCTTCGCGCTTACCTTTGCCACGGAATCCCTCGCGCCGATGCAAGTTGAAGACGTCTACTTTCATCGCTCTGTCAAAGAGCAAGCCAAGCAGATCACCGACTTCGGGGTGTTTGTGTCCCCGCTGGATGCACGGCTTACGACAGACCGCCGTTCGCGCACGATCACGTTGCTGTCGCCGTTGATCTTTGTCGACTGCAATGAGGTGGAGCATATCGTCCCGGAGGGGTTCATCTCCGATGGAGCGTCCATTCCTCGGGGGTTGTGGTGGCTGTTTGGCCATCCCTTTGGAGGCCCGTACCGGCGCGGCGCAGTCCTTCACGACTTTCAGTGTGTCATGAAGGCGCTGCCGTGGGATGATGTGCACAATCGGTTCTATCGGACGATGCGAGCCGACGGAACCAGCCGCATTAAGGCGGGGGCCATGCACCAAGGGGTGTTCTCGTTTGGTCCCCGCTGGCCCTCTGACAATCCTTCCGCCAACGAGTTCCGTGATGCCACAGTCCTCTGATTTTTATACGCTTGGCCCTTTGCCAGAGGTCGGTAAGCTGGCGCTGCTGGATGCGTTCTTGACGCAGGGCCTCCCTGCTGAAGCCAGCCATGCGGCGATCTGGAAGAACGACTGGACCACGCTGCCCATCGACGCGCAGTCCATGAAGGAGTTGACCTGCAACGGGTGCGGGAAGAAGCCGTTCCGTTCTCCGCAGGGGCGCATCATACTGGGCTGCGCGGGGGCGTGTTTGCAGAAGGAGTTCGTTGATATGAAAGAGCAGTCGCTGGCGAGTCGCATGGCTGAGTCACAGCGGCAGGCGAACCGTGTCGTCAACGACAACCCGCTACTGGCCTTTATGGGCAGGGTCGAAGAGCGATGGCAACCAGAGTAAAGCGAACAGCGGGGCTGGTCATCCCTCCTCCGCTGGAAAAAAACGAACAGACGGAAATCACCAAGCTGCTGCGGCTGATCGGCGCGAAAGTCTACTGGCTTTCGCAAGCGCGACACACGCAGCAAACCCCCGGGGTCCCTGATCTGTTTGCTTTTGTGAAGGTCGGCGGGGAGATTGTCCCGCTATGGATCGAAGCCAAGCGGAACCACCGCAAGGCGGCAGAGCGACCGGAGCAGATTGTTTTTCGGTTGCTCTGCAAGCTGGCTGGAGCCGAGCATATCGTCGGCACTTTGGAGGATGTGCAGTGCTGGCTGTCCCATAAGGGACTCATCCGCCTCAGTGAAACAGGACAAGTCCATGTAGGTTCAGGAGCTGGCCCGAACGCTGTCGTGTCTGCGCTGGAGGCGTTTGTCCCGCTGGCGCTGACGGCTGCACAGGAGGCCATGCGCAGGCGCGAAAAGAAAAAAGGCGGGTCCCTGCGTAGCGCAGGAACCCGCCGTCTTGCGCGAGGCTATAAGCCCCGCTAAGCTGATGGTAACAAGGGACGCCTCTCGGGGGAGGGGTGTGTCAAGCGAACGGCCCCGCTGTCATGGCGGGGTCGTTTGCTTTTCTATGGTCAGCTTGCTGATGATCTGCCGGTACGCATCGCGTTCGCTGATGCGATTCAACAGCCAGTGTGGGATTGCCGTGTCGCCTTGTTCGTATCGTCGCCAGTGACGGTGACTGACTCCTGCCCAATCCGCAGCATCCTGCTGTGTCCAGACTTTTCCCGTCGCACTGGCTTGAGCCAGTCGCCACCGAAACAAATCGTTGGGGGACATCAGCGGGGAAGCATAGAGCTTCCCCGCTTTGTTGGCGTAGTGACCTCGGAGTTCTCCTCCGTTTGACGGTCTGGCATTATTGCGTGGCTTGCGCATGGGCGTAGGTGAGGAAGAGCGTGGTGAGGATGGTACCCCGCTGCCATCGCGCACGGGCCGCAAAGCCAGTGCGTGATGGAGCTGTTTGGAAAACGGTAACTGCGAACGCGCCGCCAATCGTCGGTGTCGCAGCGCTGACAGTCGAGAGCGGTGGGATTGTTAGGGTAGCGAGTCATCGTCGCCACTGGCGATGCGTTCTAGCATGGACACCAGCACCCGAGGCTCAACGACAATGTCGTCAGCGACCATGGCGTAGGCTTCGTGCAGTGCCGACTGAAGTCGTTGGGGTAGGTCTCCCGCTGTGGCCTTGTTCCCGCTGTCGTCGAGCAGCCGCTGGTTCAGCAAGCGCAGCTTGCTGACTTCCGTTTCTTGTTCTTTAGCGTATCTCCGCAGCGATCCAATCATGCGAGCCATAGCCAGCGGGTCACTCTTGAACTCGTTCAAGATGGTCTCGTCTTTCCATGCGCCCTTCACCACGGGAGCAGGGAGATCGGCCAGTGACGGGGGGACAGGGGTTGGCCAGTTGAGATTGGGTTTCGGCATCATCACTCTGCGATTAGGGTGGTCGGTGCAGCGGGGGTTTCGTCGAACATATCCATGCTGTATGGGTCGCCACTGCTCGCGCGTTTCACGCGCTCCTTGAGCGTGGCGATAGTGACTTGGATGCGGTCGAGGGTCCGCACGGCTTCCTTTGCAATGGCTTCCCATTGCTGGGCCTCAGCGCGGGCTCGGTCGAGGTCCGCAGCGGGGACGTAGTCCCTCCCTGAAATCTTCAGGGAGGGAACGAACGGGTGTCCGGTACGCATCGCCATGGATTACTCTCCGTCGACGAACAGCGGGACAAAGCCAAGGGCTTTGGTGATCGCGTCGGCATCGTCGTCGTCGCTGTCCATGAAGAAGTCGACGAACGCCTCGCGGTTTACCGTGACTTCGGCAGCGGCGTAGGTTGCTCGCTCTTCGTAGGCCGCAGCGATATCCCAATGGGTCTTGGTCCCGCTAGACCGGATATCGTGAGCGGTCTGCTCGTAGCGGGCTGACCGCAGAAAGGCATCGCACATTGCTTTCAAGTGCACCACCGCCATCACCGACTTGTTCGTGAAGGTTGTACTGTCAGCGTTGTGCATGACCATCGCCAGTGTAGGTCCAGCCATGATTCCTCCGGAAAAAGAATGGGGCACCGAGAGTCGGTGCCCCGCTGTGGTGCTTACGGCAGCGTGTCGCTGTAGTCTTTGCCGTCGAACTGGCCATTGAGAATGGCGCTGACGTAGTCTTTGACTAGCGGGGCCAGTACGATGTTCATGAACTTGGCTCGCAGTGTCTTGCCTTGTGCTAGCTCCGCTAGCAACGCGGGTAGGTCTGTCGCAATCGCAGCGTGCACTTGCCGTTTGCTCAGCCATACCCCGCCCAACTGGAGGTAGCGGACCTCTTCTGCCGAAGGCAGCTTCGCCCTGCTGGGTTGCGGTGGTGGAACCACTGTGCTGCGACGGAACGAGTCGGGCTCATCGTCGTCGACCAGCTTTCGCTGGTCGTTGGCGGTGGTGCCCATTCGTTTGACGGCATCGCGCAGCGGGTCACGTTCGGGGCCTAGCGGGAGGTCACGCATCGTTGTCAGCCTCTTCGTTGCAGGTGGTCAGCGTCTCCATCTCAAATGGAGACGTGTCGTACAGTCCGTCGATCCACTGGTACGCATCGGACACGGACCCCAATTCGGGTCGGGTCTCATCTTCGATGGCCTTGCTGCGAACAGCACTCAGAACCTGCTGCAAAGCAGAGGCAATGGGGTCGGTCCCCTTGGCGTGTTCTCTGGCGGTGCGGTACATCCAGTGTCCGACCTTGGCGTTAGCCAAGAGGTGCAGTCGAAACGCCCATGACCGTGCAGCGAGGTCCACTTCCAGTGGGATCAGTGATTTGCGGGTGAACTGTTCTTCGTCGGGACGACGATACGGCACCGCCCCGCTACGAATATCCCGACGGTGTGCCTTTGCTCGGAGAGCAAAGGCTTCGGCAACGTGCCGCAATTCATCGGGAGACAAAGCAGCGTAAGCTGCCAGCTTCATCGTGTGTTCATAGGCACGGTCCATCATCATGACGTATTGCAGCTTGCTGCCAAGGTCGATCGTCATAGGTTCCTCTAGCGGGAGAAGAGAAGAGCGGGGCCTTTCGGCCCCGCTGTGAGAAGGTCAGGCTACCTTGCGGGAGCCGATGGTCAGCAGCTTGATAAGCTGCTTTACTGCGATGGAGCTAATGCTGCCAGCCGTCGTCGGGACAACGTCCAGTCCGCACTTGGCGAGCCCCGCACCGGGGTTGTCGATGGCGAACACGACAACCTCGACACCGGCACGGTCAGCCTGCTCTTTGAGCAGCTTGATGGGATTCAAGCGCCACCGATTCGACGTCGACGTCTCTTCGTAGGAGGCCTCACCGTCGGTGAGGACGAACAGAATCCGTCGCCGTTCGGGACGCTTGACTAGTCGCTTCATGCCAGCGTAGATCGCTTGCATCGTCGGCGTTCCGCAGTCAGGGACCAAGGCGTTGAGCTTCTTGAGTCCGCTTTCAGCGGGGTCATCGAACCGCTGGACCATGGTCAGCAGGGCTTGGTAGCGGGGCTGACCTCCGGTCAGCGTGTAGTCGTCGTTGGTTTCGCCAGTGGTGAAGCCTGAGACGTTAAGCTTGACGTCGGTCATCTTGCCGAAGGCAAGCATCATGGTCGCCGCCAGTCGCTTGGCTTGGTTCATCCGGCCATGGTCGCTCATGCTCCCGCTGTTGTCGATGACGACATCGACAGCGACCGACTGCCCGGGGATTTCTCGGCGGCGCTGGTAAATCGTGCGAACTCCGGCCATCCCCGCTGCCATCCGTCGACTATCCAGTCGACCGACCTCCTGAAAGCGATCCGTCGCCATGCTCGGCGCTGAAAGCGCCGACCGCAGCATATTGGCCAGTGCCGTTGCGGCCGACTTTAAGTCGGCGCTGACAGGGTAGGTCGCGTTCCGAGCGTCGACTTCCCGAAGGGTGGTGTCGGGGATTTGCAGCTTCGCTGCACCGTTGCCGTCGGTGTTGGTAGTCAGTGTATCAGCAAGCTGCTTGGCCATGCGGTCCCCGCTGTCGACACCGTCGGCGTCGAACTGCGTCGGGTCGGGACGCTTGGCTCGGCCACCGTTGGTAGCTCCGCTACCATTGGGGCTCCCCGCTTCAGTGCCGTCGGTGTCGGCTTCGCCGTCGCCAGTCTCGGCTTCGCCGTTGCCGCTGTCGTTCGGCTTGCCCTTCCCGCTGGACTTGTCCAGCGACTCGTCGCCCTGCTGTGGCGGGGTGTCGGCTTCGCCGTCACCGTTGCCGTCGCTGTTGCTGTCGCTATTGCTGTCGCTGTTGCCGTCGGCTTTGCCGTCGGTCTCCCCGCTGTCGGGGCTGTCGCTGTTGCCGTCGGCTTCGCCGTCGGTGCTTTCGCTGGACGCTTCCTCTTCAGAGGGAGCGTCGGGCTGCG
Source organism: Opitutia bacterium (assembly GCA_046315175.1). GTDB lineage: Bacteria > Verrucomicrobiota > Verrucomicrobiia > Opitutales > UBA953 > UBA8828. Next base: position 12,112 of record JBKDBK010000175.1, read on the forward strand.
GCGGCTCGGGCTGGTCCTGTAGGTAGCGGTCGAGGGCCGCGTCGACAGCCATCGTCCTATCAAGGACGTCGTCACCGTTGCGGAGCACCGTTCCCGTCGGAAAGACGGGTTCGATGTAATCGAACAGGGCGGGATCGGTGCAGCGAACCGACTGCCGCACTTCGTTCCACGAAGTGACACCCTCTCCGACGTATCGGCAAAGGCAGGATGCCAGTCCCACCGAAGGTGTCGCCGGATTCTTCTGCGTCTCTTTGACCATCCGGTCAAAGTCAGCTCGCACTTCCCGACGAATGTCGGTGCCAGCACCGGGTCGATCCTGAAGGATCGAAGTGTCGAGGTAGGCATCGCCGATGCCGTTGGCCAGTCGACGACGACGAGTCGTCGTCAGGCGGGGATCGGTGTGCCAAGTATTGAGAGCTTGCTCTCCGGCTGCTTCGTGCCAAAGGTAAGCCCGAAGCTGCTGCAACTCCGTAGGAGTTAGCCCCTCGGCAGGCCAGCCGGGTAGGTAGATCGTGTTCGTGGCGCTGTTCCAGCAAGGCGAAGCCTTGGGGTCGATCTTGACCGTCGGCTTCACGCCGTGACGGTCAGCGAACAGTGAAGCGATAGCTTCAGCGGGGGAGGTCATGTCCAGCATTGAAGTCTCCGGAAAGTGGGGTGGCCCCGCTACCCTTAGAGGGTAGCGAGGTGCTGGGTGAGGATCGCCGCGTCCTTCGCGTCGTCGTAGTCGACCTGCAAGAAGATGAAGCGATCACGGATCGCTTCGTTGACCGTTCCGGTCCCGCTGTACATCGTCCCTTCGCCACGGCCAACGGTGTTGGCTGTGGCGATGACACAGAATCCCTTCGGGAGGGTCAATCGTTCGCCGCCGTTGTCCGAAAGGACAAGGTCATTCCCTTCCAGCACCGCAGCGAGTTCTGAAAGAACTTCGTCGCGGAGCTTGTCGACTTCGTCGAGGATGAACGGAATCCCCTTGCGGATGGCGGTGCTGAGGGGGCCGTAGAAGAAGCTAGAGCTTCCGTTGGTCAGGCCGGGGTAGCCGACCAGAGTCTCTCTGGTCACATCGCGGCCACCCTGAAAACGGATGTAATCCGTCCCGTTGGCCTTGAGTACTTCCAAGACACTGTGTGTCTTGCCGCACCCCGTCGGACCAGACAACCAGAGGTTGAGCCCTGCTTCGATGGCCGTCTCTACGAGACGGGTCGTCTGCATTGCCTTGTGCTTGTCGCCCTTCGTCACTTCGTAACCGAAGTGGCTCTGGAAGAGGGTCCGGAGGGTGTCACGGCTCTCGTCTGTCTCTCTGTCGAGAGACGTCAGTCGGAAGCCAGCGGCGACGGCATCGTCGTTGGCCATGCCATCGGCATACAATGCCGAAGCCACGGTACCCCATGCCAGCAGCTTCCGGAGGGAAAACGTCATTTCTGACGTTCCCTGCTTCTGCATCTTCCTGACGTCCTTGGCCATTTTCATGGCCTTGTCGACGGGGAAGACAAACGCCGCCTTCGAAGCCTTTGGCTTCAGGGTAGGTCCAGCCACCGACGGAGTCGGTGTAGCGGGGCTAGCGGGAGTCGACACCACCGACGGAGTCGGTGCAGTGGAGGGCATTACCACCGACGAAGTCGGTGCCGGAGAGACCATCATGCCAGCAAACGGCACCTTGCCGTCGAAGACGGCACCGTCGGACTTGATGATGATGCGGCAGCTTGGAAAGCTGCTGCATCCCACAAAGGCAAACGGCTTGCCGTCGGTCTTCCGGACTCCGGAACGGAGTACCATGGGGCTGCTGCACTTGGGGCACGAAGTGCCGACCAAGTGGCTGCCCATCACCGACGGAGTCGGTGCAGCGGGGGACGGCATCACTGCTGGAACAGCAGTGGGATCGGGGTACGTCTCGGCGACAGCGGGGACTACCAAGCTTCGCTTGCCCTGCTTGGCCAGCTTGGTGTAATCGTTGTTCTTCCCCGTGACACCGAAGGTGTCACCCTTTTTCGGTGGGGCCTCGCCGGGGAACATGGTGCGACCTCTGCCGAAGGCGAGGTGGGTGATCGGCACAACGGCAACAGCAAGCTGTTGGGGCTGGCCCTGCCAGTCTCGCCATCCAAGGCGGCATTGCAGTCCGTTGGACTGCACCCCGTTGGCATCGCCGACCATGGTGATGACGTTGCTGAGTACCTCAGCAACGGCCCCAGCGGGGATGGCAAAGCCACCGAAGGTGTAGCCAGTGTGGAGCCGGAGTCGGGTTCCCGTCTGGACCTTGGAAAGGTCCAGCGGGGTGGGCTGCTGAAGGGCCGACGAAGTCGGCGTGGCGTTGGTCATCATGTCGGCTTCGTCGAAAAGGGCCTGAAGAGCTGTCAGCTCTTCATCAGAAAGGGCGAGGGACTGCGGCAGGATTCCCTTCGGGAATGGCTGCATAAAGCCTCCGGAACGGCGGGGAAAGAAACTGGCCCCCTTTGGGGGGCCAGCGGGAGGTCAGCGGGACCAGCCAAGTTCGACCACGGCTTCCATCCAGACCTTCTTCCAGAAGGTCTCGGCGATGGCGTCCGTCGGAACCATGAACCGACGGAACGTCGATTCATCCGCCAGATCGTGCTTCTTGTCTACGACAAGGAACAGCCGGATCGACCCCGTCTCCTCGGTCTGGAAGGTGACGACGTTGTCGTCATAGTGCTGCCACGGGCCATCCTGCAATTCGGTGGCTTTCACGGTGAAACCGTGGCTGGCATACAGGGCTTCAGCCTTGCTGAAGAGGCGAGCCTTTCGGGCCATCGTAGCGGGGGAGACGGTCTTGGACATTGCTGTTACCTCCGGTAACACTTGTGGTTGGATGGCGTAGCTACTTCGTAGCTAGCGGGGCACTGCTGTGAGGGTGACGCTACCCTAAAGGGTAGGTCTAGCGGGGGACTTCGCCACAATGGCCTCGTGGCCGACGTTGTGGCATGGCTATCGCCATGGTGTGCCGGGGACGGTACCGGACATTCACACTTGACCCCGTTCCGAGCGGGGCTGGCATAGGCCGTAGGACCGTAGGTCCTAATTGCGCTTCGATTGTCAAATAGCGGGGAACGATTCCCTCAGGGAATCCGGGAGCCTATCCGGCGATCTCAGGTGATGCCTCCACATCACCCCATCGAGACCGTCTGTCCGGCCCGTTGCTCACAACGGGTCCATTGCTTGCTCTCTCCGGTCCTAGCTGTCGGGAGTTGCCGCCCTTCGTTGCTACTCCGGTGTCGTCATCCCGACGGGACCGTTTCGCTGTCATCGTTCGGCGTTTGTGTCGGAGACCGTTGAGCCAGTCGCCGTGCCGTTCGACGATTGAACATTGGCTCCGGACACCATGTCCTGTCAATACAGTTTCACCGTATTGACAGGACATGAGCGTACTCCCCCTTAGCTTTAGCTAAGGGGGAGCGTGCGTACACTACAGGGTTTCACCCTGTAGCACGCGCGGGGGGCTTCTTTAGAAGCCTTGCGTGTGCACGCGTGCGCGTCACAGTCCCCTTTGGGACCAGCCAACACGCGCAGGGCCTTTAAAAGGCCCCGCGTGGTTGGAAAAGGGTTGGGATGGGGTCGACCTATGTCTGGCGCATGGCAATGTGCAGGGACTTTCAAAGTCCCTCGCGCGTTGTTGCCGCGCGGGAGACGGCATGGCGTTTTCGGGGGGTTTAACTCTCCCCCTTTGGGGAGAGAAGGCACTGTCTCTTGAGACAGTGATGAACGGGAAGAGACCGGCCTCGGCTTTCTCTTCCCCTTGGGAAGAGGCGACACTGTCTCTTGAGACAGTGATGTTTTCTGGGGGCTTTTCTCTCCCCCTTTGGGGAGAGGCCCCGCTGTCTCTTGAGACAGCGATGTTCTAGCGGGGCATTTCCCTCTCCCTTGGAGAGGGCTGCTACTCCCCAAAGGGGGAGTAAATAGCGGGGTTTGGCCTTGCCGATTGGGGGTTGCCGTCAGATTTTAGGGTCAAGGGATAGTGAAACTATCCCATGACCCTAGCCCAAAGCCGGTGATTCCAGAGCCGATGGACCCCGCTGAAGCTGTTGCTTCAGATGCCCCAATGCTGGGCCTTCAGACTTCGCTGGATGGAATCCAGCGGGGCTTGTACGCGGCCAGCCACCTGAAACAGCGACTTCAAAAAGTCGCTGCTACGCGCAACGATTCGCTTCGGGTTTCAGCCAGTGATCTGGCTGAACTGCTCAACGCATGGACCGTCTTAATGACGGTCTTTGAGGCGATGATCCCAGAGCCAAAAGGCTCTGACGAAGCAACGACGGCGACCCAAATTGCCACCGACCCAGTCCTGAAAGGACTGAGCACCGTCGGCATGGCTCTTGGAAGAGCCATGGGCACAATTGCCCCGGCTTCCCCTGAAGGGGGAACGGCCTTCTCCGACTCTCCCGCTTAATGGCTTTCTCAGCCATTAATTCCCTCAGACCTATGGTCTGATACCACTTCGCCATTTCGATGGCTCAGAACGCCGTTTCACGGCGTTTCACGGGCATTGTTGGGCTTCTGTTGGAAGCCCAACACTACTCAAGCGTCATCATGATGCGGTTTCTGCTTCCCTAAACAGAATGTTTAGGCTCGACTAAACCAGAGAGTCCGCTGTGACTAGAGAGGACAAGGGACAGAGTCCCTATGATGCTCGGTTGGATCAGTACTTAGCTGAGCTAAGTGCTGATCCGGTCGTAGGGGGTCTGCTCTCTGAGAGAGAGCAGGAGAGCGAGGAGACAGTGCTTCCAGCACTGGCCAAGTTCCGGAGGAAGCAGATGGTGCAGACCATTCGGTCTGCTGCTGCTCTGGAGATACTCCGGTTCATGCCGAAGCTCCGAGCTATGCTCGACAACGACAAAGTGTCGTGGTCAACGAAGTTGAAAGCCTTGCAGCTATTGCTGCAATACGGCGTAGGGGAGCAGCGATCTGACAAGATCGCTGAAGCTCTGGCAGAGCGGGGAGGAGTCATACTCCTCCCACCGGAAAACCCTCAAGCTCTCCCCATAGCGGGAGACACTAGTCTCCCGCTATTACCGGCTGTCGACTCCACTTACACCATCATCGAAGATGATGACCAGTCCTGATGGTTCCCGCTATAGAGCTACGGTCTCTGTAAGAGACCGTAGCTATCGTGTAACTCTGTATCGTACCGATACAGAGCGTAGAGTCTGTAGACTCTACTGCGAGAAGCACTTATGGACCAAGTTCCTTGGTCCATTGCTCTGGGCTGTAGGAGTGGGGATCAGTGGAGAGAGCACCCCCTTACAGGGGGTGGGGGGAGATCAGGGTAGGAATCCGTAACGGTACCTCCCTCTCTCCAATATCTGCTCTGATATTTACATGAAGAGCGGATCACCTAAGAGACAAAGGGTGGGGGAGCTATGGCTCTTCCACCCTCTCTCATGACCACCCCCTCTTTGATTATAGTACCTCTTGTCAAGGGGCTCATGGACAAGTACAGTAGCTCATCTTTACTGGAGAGGGGTGTGCGCACGTTTTATCGTCGGTGTCTACTCAAAGCATGGTGTCCGCTGACACCGACGTACCAGCGGGGGGCCTATCGGCTGATGGCGAACGTCCTGCACTGGTTCGTGTAGCCGATGCCACAGCCACGCCGAGCAGGAAACCTCGCGGAAGACGAAGCGCTGCCGAAGGCGCCTCCGGTCATCTGGAAGCCCCATGCAGGGTTCCAGACCAAGGCGCTGACCATCGTCGCCGACGAGGTCTTTATCGGGGGCGCAGCGGGCCCGGGCAAGACCGATGTCCTGCTATATGGCCCCCTGCGGGACATTCACCATCCCGCTGTCCGGATTCTGTTCCTGCGCCGCACGTTCCCGGAACTCCGGGAAGCGATGGACCGCACCCTGCGGACGTTTCCGGCGCTGGGCGGCACATGGCGGGAAGCCGAAAAGCGGTGGCTGTTCCCCAGCGGGGCCACCTACGAGTTTGGCTTCTGCGAGCACTACCGAGACGTCCTGCGCTATCAAGGCCAAGAGTTCACGCACATCCACTTCGACGAGCTGGGGCAGGTCCCCGACGAGCGGATCGTGGACTTTCTCACCTCCCGCCTCCGCTCGACCGATCCGGCAATCCGCCCCCGCTTTGCGGGCAGCGGGAACCCCGGCGGCCCCGGTCACGCCATCCTGAAGTCCCGCTATATCCAGCCGACGCAGGGCGGGAAGGTCATTTATCGGGTCCCGGGGACCACGATCACCCGCGCGTTTGTCCCGGGACGCCTTGCCGACAACCCGTCGCTCCCTGAATCGTACCGGCAGCGGCTGTTGGCCCTGCCCGAGCGACTCCGGCGACAGCTACTGGAGGGTGACTGGGACCTAGAAGGGGGCATGGCCCTCGACGAACTGGACGAAACGCAGCACATCGTCCGTCCGTTCGGGATTCCGCCGCACTGGGAGGCGTTTGCGGGCTTCGACTGGGGCTTCCGGCACCCATGGGTCTTCGTCGCAGGGGTCGTGGACCCCGACGGAGACCTCTACATCGTCGATGTCGCATGGGGACGGCGGCAATTACCCCACGAAATCGCCATGTCCGTGGTCGATACCATCGGATCGACCGTCCCGCTGGAGCGCATCGGGGTCATCGCCGCTGGCCATGACTGTTTCCATGCCCGTCGGGCCATGGACGAGAACACGCCGACCATCGCTGAGACCTTTCTCGACTACCGGCTGATCCTCCAGAAGGCCAACGTGCACCGCGTGCTGGGGCTAAACCACTGCCGGTCCATGCTCGCGTGGCGCACCGTCGAGAAAGGCGAGCCGGGGCAGCCCCGCCTGCGGTTTTTCGACACCCCCCGCTGTCGCCGCCTGTTCGAAGCGCTGCGCACACTGGTCACGAACCCCGCCAACCCCGAAGACGTCCTCAAGATCGACGCCGACGACGACACCGGGCAGGGGCACGACGACTTCTACGATGCGTTCCGCTATGCCATCACCAGCCGCCCGCTGCCCAACCTCTCAGCGGCGGTCGCCGGAGAGCTTCCGGCGCTGTCGTCGTTCTCGCCGGAGATTCTCGCCGCCGAACACGAGGCCAAGTACCGGCATCGGTCCCGTCCGTTGGGGACCCATCCGGGGCTCGACGGTGGTTGGTTTGCGTCTTAACCCCTTACTTAGCCCCCGCTATGGACCAGATTGAGCTGTACCTCGTCATCGCCTGCCTGCTCTGTCTCGTTGTGATCTTGGCCCGCCTCTGGTTTACGACCGCCAAGGTCATTCGCACGCAGGACATCCTCCTGCGGACCACGCAGCCGCCCGCTGCCCCGCTGCCCGTCGATGCGCCCCGCCCGGGCGATCTCGTGCCCGAGCCGCTGCCGCCTACGCCGACCAGCCGCACGCAGGCACAGGAACGCCTGACGGCCTACCTCGCTGACGAGTTTGCCCGCCAAGGGCGTCCGGTGTCGCGGGCCGAAGCCGAGGCGCAAGCGCAGATCATGATGGATCAGGTGATCTGGTGATCCAGCCGGTGCCAGTGCCGACGCCCCGCTACACGGTGCGCCTGACCCGCACAGAACAGCGGCTCGTGTGGCTGGTGGCCGAGAAAAGCCTGACGCTGGCGGCGCTCGCCCGCCACCTCAACTGCTCGCGGTCCACAGTCAAGAACCATGTCAACCGCATCGCGACCAAGATTCCGGGCGATCTCCCGGCGTTCCTGCGTATTACGCTCTGGGCCCGGGGCACCCCCGTCGAACTCCTGTATCTCCCGCCCCCGCTGCAACTGGCCGAGCAAAGCATCTTGGATCGCAACGGGGTCATCACTCGCATTGTCCTAGAGCCCTAGTCCCGGGCGACCCGCCCCCATAGGCTTGAACCATGACCATTCCCCATAGCCTCGCGGTCCCCAATGCAGCGCGGCTCATCACGCGCCCGCTGGTGGCCGACAACACGGCGTTCGTAAACGCCGTGCCGGTGGAGTATGTGGTGCCGTGTGCTGGAGCCGTGAACGCATGGGTGCGCATCAACACGGCGACCAACGGCGGAACGCTGGCGATCCGCCTGCGCCGCACGAACGGCACCGAGTACCCCGTCGGGTTTGGCCCTGCGGACACAGCGGTGACAGCGGCGACCCCAGCTGAAGTCGCGGTGTCGTGCAAGGGCGCTAAAGAGTTTGTCGTCCGGTTCACCCCGGGCGGCAACGGGACGTTCACCTATCTCGACGTAGGCATCTGATGACCGACACCGCCCCGCTGGCCGAAGCGCTGGACGCCGTGTGCGTGCAGCACGGCGCAACGTACACCCGTCGCCGGGACCCGGAGACGGGTCAGGTGACGATCACCCTGACCAACGCGATTGGCGAGACGCTCGCAGGCGTGGGTCCTGACACTGCAACCGCCTTGACGGCAGCGGTCGCCCGCGCCGACAAGGTCTGGGGGACGCCGTGAAGCACACGCTGTCGCTGGACCTCGCGTCGGCCTCGCCGACGGCGATCTTCTGGTGGAAGGTCCGCAACCTGCGCAACCGCCTGCGCGGCTGGAAGCAGGAACTGATCGCGGCCACTAACCTCGCCCCGCACGCTGAACTGCACATGGCGGTCATCCGCGCCAACGGGCAGCGGGTGGAGCTGGGCCGCGTCGGGCGGCGTGTGGTGACCAACAACGGGGTCGCCGCGATTGTGGATGCGTTCCAGAACACGTTCGAACTGGAAAACTTCAACTGGCACGACTCCGGTACCAGCTCAACGGCGGAAGCCGTGGGTGACTCGGTCCTTGGCACCGCAGCGGGCCCCGCGCGTGTGTCGGGCACCCAGAGCGAACCGGCGACCAATCAGTACCGCACGGTCGCCACGATCTCGTACACGGGCACGGCCAGCATCGTCGAACACGGCTTGTTCTCGGCCAGCACCGCTGGCGTGCTGTTCGACCGCACGGTCTTCACGGCGGTTGGCGTGAACAACGGCGACTCCATCCAGTTTACCTACACGTTGACTGTCAACGCAGGCGGCTGATTTATGCTGACGCCCGCTATCGCGGATCGCGTACAGGAAACCAGCGCCACCACCGGCACGGGCACGCTCTCCCTCGACGGAGCCGTGTCCCGTTTCCGGGGCTTTATCGCAGCCCTTGGGACCGGGCGGCTCGTCGAATACGTCATTGTCCATCGCTCACTGAACGAGTGGGAAGTGGGCGTTGGCACAATCACCAGCGGGAGCCCGAACACGCTGACACGGAACCGCATCAAAAGCAGCAGTAACGCGGGGTCGCTGGTCAGCTTTTCCAGCGGGACCAAGGACGTCTTTATCGCCCCGCACGCCAACCGCCCAACGGGCGTGGTTGCGGCGTTCCTCGCGGCGAACCTCTAACCCAAGACTGCCATGGCCCGCCTTGCCGCTGCCGATCTGGTAGCCGCGACGAACACGACCGTGTACACCGTCCCCACGAATCGCCGTGCGGTGTTCACGATCTCGCTGTGCAACCGCAACGCCACTGCGCAGCGCCTCGTGCGTGTCGCGTTGCAAAACGGCGCGTTGTCCAACAGCGACTACATCGAGTATGACGCGATTCTTCCCGCTGGCGGTGTACTGGAGCGCAGCGGGGTCATGTTGACGAGCGGGCAAGTTTTGATGGCCCGCGCCGACGCCGCTGACGTAAGCTGTGTGGTTTACGGAATTGAGGAGCAGACCTGATGCCGCGTAGTCTCTCTGGAATTTCTCTTTCCCCGCTGAGCGGGGGTCGTCCATTCGGCAGTCGTCAGGCGTTCACGGCCAACGGCACGTTCATCCCGCCGACGGGCATTAGCACCGTCTGGGTGACGATGATCGGCGGGGGTGGTGGGGGCGGAGGCGGGCAGTGGGTAAACGACCCCGTTCTCCCGGCGCAGTACGCCGCAGGCGGCGGCAGCGGCGGGGCAGGCGAAGCGATTTATCGCGTGCCGGTGTCTGTTACGCCGGGGACTGGGGTGACGGTGGTGGTTGGGGCAGCGGGGACGGCGGGCTCTAACCAGACCACCAATGCCTCTGACGGGTCTGGCAACTTTCTCACCAACACGGCGGTGGCTGGAGGCAACGGCGGAACCTCGTCGTTTGGAGCCGTGAGCGTTGCCGGAGGGACCGGCGGCGGGCGCACTAACGTGCAGTCGAGTGCAACCGGCGGAACGGCTGGCAGCGGCGGAACCTCTGCCACCGCGATCCAAACCATTACGCGACTGTACGCCGATCATGCGACAGTCAACCTTGAGCCGCGCTGGGGCACCCGCTATCGCGGGGGGTCTGGGGTCGCTGGACCGGGCAATTTGACGGTTAATCAGTCCCCCCCGCTGACGGGCGGCTGGACGTTTGCCGTGGCGTCGTTTTTTGAGATACGCTTTACCACACTGACCACCAACAACGATTGGGTGGACTCAGCCGCACAGCCAACGGCCAACGGGAGCAGTGGCTCTGGGGGTGTTCACACGCAGGCTGGAAGCTTTGTAGCCCCTCGCGCGGGCGTTGCAGGCCTCGTCATCGTGGAGTGGTAAGCCATGCGCTACGCAGAGCTTCGCAAGACCGACGGCGCATGGCGGGTGTGGCTGGCGTTTGACAGCGACACGCCGCCGAGTGGCGACCCTGACACGGTGCAGTTTGTCGAGGTCTCCGGTGCGGATCCGGCAGTCTATGCCCGCTACGAGAACGGCACCTACACCGAAGACGGGTGGACCCCCCCGCCGCCCCCCCCGCCGGTGGTGCCGCCGCCCCCCACGGTCATGTCGCGGCTGGCGTTCCAGTCCCGCTACACTGTAACGGAGCAGGTCGGGATTGAGCTGGTTGCCGATGGGACGACGACGGGCTTTACCCCGGAACAGCGGGCCACCCTGCGGGTGCTGGATCGGGCGCTCCAGAACGCCACGGAAGTCGACTTGACGGACCCCCGCACAACAGCGGGCGTGGGCACCCATGTGGCGCTGGGGCTGCTGACGCAGGCCCGGGCCGACGAGATTCTTGACCCTCACTGGTCGCCGTAACCCATGAGCGCGATGTCCCCGCTGGGCAGTACGCCGTATGCCGACGTCGGCGGGGGCTTGTTCACGACGATCAGCGTGGACGGCGCGATCCCGTCGTCTTCGCTAAACGGCACACTGAATCGCGGGACGGTACCACAGGTCGTCGCCGTGGCTGCCGTAAATCTGGTGGGCGTGCTGACGCGCCGCTCTACGCGCTTGGTCGTTGGAGCCCTGACGTCAGCGGGAGCGCTGACCAATCAAAAGCTGCGGGCAATTCTGTTTTTTGTTGGAGCCACGGGGTTCACTGCGACCGTCAACACGGCGGCGCGGAAGGTCATGGGCGGGGCGCTGGTGCCTGTCGCGGCCATTCTCCGTCGGCGTATCCGGCAGGCACTTCGCTTCCTTGGGAAGGCTGGCATCGTTAGCCGAGGCTAGCGGGTGAGCGCCCTTTTCCCTTTCGGCAGCGCCCCGTATGCGGACCTCGGGACCGCCCCGCCCGTCAACACACCGCTGGATGTTGCGGGCGCGGTGGGGTTTAGTGGGAGCAACCTCCGGCTGTCCACGCGGCTGCTGGCGGGGGTGTTGTCGTTCGCGGGAGCTATCACACGGCGACCCACGCGCTTTGTCGCTGGCGTGTGGTCGGCCAGCGGGGGGCTCGTGCGGCGCACCACAAGGTTGGCTGCGGGGGCACTGTCGTTTGCGGGGAGCACACTCAAGCGTCCCAGTCGCACGCTTGCTGGGACCCTGACGTCAGCAGGGGCGCTGCTCAAGGTCGCCCCGCGCGTGGCCGCAGGGGCGCTGTCGTTTGCCGGAGGCGTGGCACGGCGAACCGGCAAGCTGCTCAGCGGGGCACTCAGCTTTACTGGAGCCATTACCCGGCGCACCACGCGCCCCGTTCTTGCCGGAGCGCTGACTCCCGCTGCTGCCGTTGTCCCGCTCAAGGCGTTCTTGCGAGCTGTGGCTGGAGTGCTGTCGTTCGCAGCCAGTGTAACAACAACCCGCACGATTGGCCGCGTGCTGACCGGCGCGGTGTCCTTCGCTGGGACGCAAACCCGTCGCACGGCGCGAGCGATTGCTGGCGTGCTGTCGTTTGCTGGGGCCCTGTTCCGGCGCATCCCCTTTGCTGTAGCGGGAGTGCTGACGTCTAGCGGGGCAACAGCAACCGCACGGTTTCGTGTCGCGGCGCTCATCGGCGTATTGTCAGAGGGGGGCGCTATCGTTCGCCGCCCCGGGCGGTTGCTTGCTAGCGCGTGGACAGGCAACGGCGGGGTGACCCGGCGAGCCACGCGGTTCGTCGTTGGCGTGCTGTCGTTTGCCGGGGTCCTCCAGCGGGGCGTTGCGCGTGCAGTAGCGGGTGCGCTGTCGTTCGCGGGGGTGATTGCGCGAGCGCCGCGCAAAGCCCTCGTCGGCATCGGGTCGTTCGCGGGGGCGATCTTCAAGCGAGTCGCACTTGCCCCGGCGTCGACACTCTCGCCGACGGGGCTGGTCTTTATTCCGCGCCTGCTGTTTGTTGTGGCGACCGGCAGCCTGTCGTTCCTCGGGCGCTTTCTCCGCGCCAAAGTGCGCCTGCTGCTGTCGTTCTTTGGCAACAAAGGTTTCATCCGTCGCGGTTAACCCCTTCTCGCCTATGCCTTATCAACCCGCTGGAACTGTCGACGCGACATGGAACGGCACGGTCGCCGTGTGGGCTATTCAGGTCCCCGCTGGGGAATACTGGTGCACCCAGACGCCCACCGGCGATGTGACGAACTACACGCACCCGCTGTACCTCATCACCCAGCAGGCCGACGAAGTGCAGTGGGTGGTGCCCCCTGACCAACTAGTTTTCCCATGACCGCACCGCTTGTAGCCAAGACGCCGTATGATGTGGATGTCGTCGCCGCTGAGATTGCGCGGGCCGCGTCACTGGCGAAGTCCATGCCGCCATCGTGGGATGGGGCAAAAATTGCGCACCCGTTTACGGGCACGCAGGGTGAGAACTTGGGTCGCGTCCTGCCGGGGCGTGGCGTGGCGCTGGCGTCGGATCTCAAGTCACTGGGCATCACCAAGCCGATCCCCTACGTTTACGAGAAGACGCTGGCGATGAAGGCCATCGAAGCGTTCGGGGGCCGCGAACGGCTGGCCGTCGGCGCCGCGTCGATCCTGCTTGGCGCGAAGCTCGGGGCGCTCGGCATGGCCGATGCGCTGCTGTCGCTGCCGGTGATTGCAGGCGCGATTACGAATTACGATGGTATCATCAATGCCAGAGCCAACGGCAAGTTTCAGGATGTGGTGCAGTACGCATCGTCGCAGACGAGTGTGGCGACCCAGTGGCACTCCGGCTTGCGCTCTGGCACGAAGCAACCGGCTGGCACGTTTGCGCCTGCGGCGATCCCCGGTGGCACCGCAACGAGCCGTGCGACAACCGGCGTGTTGTTCCCGCATCTGAGCAATCCCACCGGCACGGACAAGAAGTATCTGGTGACGGTGGGGTATGCTTCAGGCTCGACGCTGAACATGGTGTTGTTCTACGACCTGTTGATTGCCGCGTCGAACATCAACGCCAACGTGAACACCGCGCAGACGGTCAACACGACGGCACTGACGCGCTACACAACCGGCGCTGGCGTCATGGCGACGATGGAAGTGACGACGGCGCTTGGCGCGACGGCGTCCAACGTCACGATGGGATACACCGATCAGGACAATACGTCGGGGTTGACCACGCCATCGACGGCGATGGTGACGAGTGCGATTGTCGGTCGCTTGCAGCCTGCCGTCACCGGCCCGTTCATGCAGTTGGCCGCTGGTGACTACGGGGTGCGCTCGGTGCAGTCGATTACGTTCTCAGCGGCAATGGGCGCTGGGGTGTTGAACCTGTACCTGTACTACCCGATGGCGTTTCTCCCCGGCGTGGCGGCGAACATCTACATCGAACGCGACAGCACGGTGCAGATCGACGGGTTGAGCGAAATCGTGAAGGGCAGCGACAACGAAGTCGGGGCCTTGGGATACTTTGTGCTGCCAAACGCCACGGCGTCAGGCAATAACACGATGTTCCTCCGCACCGTGATGGGCTGATGCTCGCGTACTGCGATCTGGTCACTGGTTTCAGCAACCCTGATCCGGGGGCGAGAGCGTTTGCTCATCGCGGTCAGACGTTCCAGATCGCATTAAGCGATGTTGGCACATGGACGTATTGGAACGGCGCGTTCTCAACGAGCTGGAACACTGCGTTTGGCTGGCAGGAAGCCAACGCCTACGGAGTGCGTGGGCGCTGGCGGGCCAGCAAGGGCAGCGCTCCGGTCGGGCGGTTTACGCGCGCGTTCAACAACAATGCGACGGATGGCTGGCATCGGTCGATGCCGGTGTTCCAGCCCTCGGGTGGGGGTACCACGTTTTCGCAGTCGCTGACCGCCGCGATGGCATTTTCCGGAGCAGCGCTGCGCCTTGGCAGCCGGTCGCTCGCGGGAGCCACAACTCCCGCTGCGACTATCGTGCGAGCACTGGCGTTTACCCGCGCCGTTGTCGGGGCGTTGACGCCTGCGGCTACGCTCGCACGCGGACTCGCGTTTGCCCGTGCGGCTGCCGGAGTCCTAGCTCCCGCTGCGGCGCTTGCGCGAGGCGTAGTCTCGTTGCGGGCGGTGGCCGGAGCACTGCCGTCAGCGGGAACTGCGGCGCGATCCGCCGTGCTGGCGAGAACGGTCGCTGGCGTGCTGACCTCAGCGGGGGCGCTGCTGCGATTGACCCCTCGTGGGCTAGCCGGGGTGTTGTCGCTTGCCGGGGACAACACGCGCACCCGCTTTCGGCTGGCTGCGCTGGCTGGCGTACTTGCGCCTGTGGGCGCGGCACTCAAGCGCCCCGCGCTCGCGGCGACAGGGGCCCTGACCTTTGCGGGCGCGGTCGGGCGCGGAGCGCTGCGTGGGGTGGCTGGTGTGTTGTCGTTTGCCGGAGCGCTCGTGGCAGCGCGGTTTCGCTTGAGCGCCGTCGCGGGGAGCCTGTCGTCGAGCGGGACTATGATCCGAGCCGCCCGCAAGGTGTTGAGTGGAAGCTTTTCGCCAGCAGCCTCTGTGGTGGCGCGGGCCAGTCGTGTGCTGGGAGCCAGTCTGTCGTTTGTCGGAGCGCTCGCGCCCACGCGCACGCTGTTCCGCGTGGTCAGCGGGGCGGTATCTGCAACTGGGGTGACCCTTACCTCGACGCTTCGTGTGGTGCTGCTTGTGGCTACCCTGTCGCTTGCAGCGGTGTTGTCCGCTATGTTTTCTGCCGGTGTGCGAGTGCTGCGCTTTGCGCCACCTCGACAGCGGCGCTACTGGACGTTCGGAGATGACGCATGAGCACAACGAATAGCGGGGCGTTTGAAGATCGCGGCGGGGTGATGGCGCTCGCCAAGATTCCCTTCCGAGAAGACCCGCTCACCCCGGACAATATGGACGGGCAGCGGGCGCGGATTCCGGTGGCGCTGTGGTCAGCGCAGGACAATGCGTATCGCGCCCGCGACCGACAGGTCGAAGAGAACATCCGGATGCTGGCAGGGCAGCAGTGGTCCGTGTTCAACCCGCTGTTGGGCCGCTGGATCGACGTCACGCAGTTCATGTCGGACGATGAGCGCCGCTGGCGACAGCGCCCGGTGTTCAACCGCATCTTGCCGTGGTTCTTGTTGACGCACGCGCGAATGACCGAGAACCCGCCCATCGTGACGTTCCTACCCGGGCCGGATCGGGCCGACTCCGAGTTGGCGGAAACACTCGACACGATCACGAAGATCGTGTACCGCGAAGCCGATGTCTTTGATGCGTGGGATCGGGCGGCGTCATGGCTGCTGGTCGCAGGTACGGCGTTTATGCAGTCGCGTATCGACCCCGCTGGCGGCGAGAAGGTCGAGTTTCGCGGAGAAGCAGAACTGGTTGTCGTAGACGATCAGATGCAGCCGATCTTCGACGAGATCGGCAACCCGATCATGCAGCCCGCTGAGGGCGTGCCGTTTGACCAAGAAGGCAACGCGCTGGCCGTTCTTCAGAACGGGCAGATGGTCGAGCGGGGCAAGCCGCACGAGATGACCCTGCCGCGTATCGTCGTGGATACGATGTCCCCGCTGGAAGTGCGCGGCGAGTGGGGCCCTGCGCCATGGCATCATAAGCGTTGGCACCTGTCCCGGCACCGCCTGCACCCCGATGAGGTGACAGCTCGCTTCAGTGTGACGGTCGATCCGGACCCGCGTGGGCAGTCAGACATGACCAGCGGGGGCGAGCTAGAGCGCATCCTGTACGGCACGGGATACTACGGCAACTCGGCGCAGGTCTCGGTGGGCGACACGATGCAGGCGATGTCCAACGAGCCGACGGTGGATGTTTTCTGTCTGTGGGTGCGCCCGACGAGCCCGGAAGATCAAGGCCGCTATCTTGTTTCGACGCGCAGCGGGAAGGTCTTGTACGACGGGCCGCGTCCGATCCAGTACCAGTACACTTCGCCGATTCGCCGTTGGGACTTTGCGCGGATGCCCGGGCGGGCGACGGGCTACTCGCCGCAGGACATCTTGAACATCCCGCAGCGGATGTACAACAAGCGCTGGGCGCAGTTGTTCGAACACGCGGCGCTGGTGTCGAACCCCAAGCCGGTCATCGACGCCTCCAGCGGGCTTCGGGCTAATCAGTTCACGAACGAACCCGGCGTGGGCATCGTCGTCACGCGCCGTCCCGGCGTCCCCGCTGTTGAGTGGGTGGCTCCCCCGCCGATCAGCCAAGACGTCTGGCGGCTGTTGGGGGAACTGCGGCAGGAGATGAACGACCTCGGCAACCTGCGCGGCACCGAAGGCGTTGCGCCGTCGTCTGAGGCTAGCGGGGAGCTTATCAAAGAGCTGCGCTTTAACAGCGACCGCTTCTTGGGGCCGCCGCTGCGCCGTGCCCCCGACGAGTTTGCCCGGATGTTCGAAGACTGGCGGTCGATGCTGCCTTACGTCTACCCGTTTGAGCGACTGGTGTCGTATGCGGGCGAGGACAATACGGCGCGGACCCTACTGGTGCGCCCGGACCTGTTCACGCAGGGCAAGGTCAATGTCGTGGCCGACGCGGAGTCGATGCTGCCGGAAGGACGCGGCGAGCGGCAGCAGCGGGTCTATGCGATGTGGCGAGACGGCGCGTTCGGTGCTCCCGACTCGCCGCAGGCGCTGCGCCACTTTTACGATCTCATGCGCTTCCCGCATCTCTCGCGCACGGCAAAGCCGGGAGGCATCGACCGCACGACGGCAGAGCAGGAGAACGCCCGTCTGATGATGGGCGAGCCGTTCCAGATGGTCGGCATCGACATGAACACCGGCCTCCCGTTTGAGTGGTATGACGACCTCATCCACTTGGAAGTGCACGAGCTGCTGATGAAGTCCCCGGAGTTTCTGAAGCTGTCGCCGGATGTGCAGATGGCGTTCTCGCAGCACCGCATGATGCACCTTCAGCGCCTGATGATGGCAATGCCTACCGCCCCCGCTGGGGGCGGTGCGCCCGCTGGCACCGGCCAGCCCGCGCCTCCCGTCGGCTAGGCCCCGACACTACCTGATCCCGTGATGCGATTCATTACCCGCTGGTTGAACAGTGACGCGACGGGTGGCGGCGGTCCCGCTGCCCCCGCTCCGACCATAGACGCTGTCCCGCCGTCGCCCATTCAGGCGGCGATTGCGGCAGCCCGCGAGCAACTCCAGACCAGCGGGACACTGACCCCGCCTGCGGCTCCGGAGCAGCCTCGCGCGGCCAACGGCCAGTTCGCCCCGCCTGCGGCTCCAGACGCAGTGGCCGCAGTCCCAGAGGCCCAGCCAGAGGCCGCGCCGGAAGACGCCCAGCCGGAAGCGGCTCCGGAAACGACAGAGGCGGGCGAGGCCGAAGAGAACCCGCTGCTGGTGGAACTCCCGGGCCGTCGTCCGGAAGACCCGCCGTTTGCCGTCGAAGCCAAGACACCCGAAGAAGCTGAGCGGCTGCGGCAGTTGGTGAATGGCTATCAGCGGGGCGCGGAGTTGCAGCGAGCCGAAGCTATGATCCAGCGGGACCGCGAGGCGATTGCCATGATTGAATCGCGGCTGGAAGTGGACCCGGAAGGGTTCATGTTCGACAACATCCCCAAGGAGCGGGCGGCGTCGGTCGCCTTGCAGGTCCTACTGGAACCCGACGTTTGGTCAGAAGCCAAGGACGTACTGGAAGAGCTGCTGGCGTCGGACGAAAAGCGGGACCTCGTGCGCGTGTCGCTGGAGAACCAGCGCCTCAAGAACAAGGACACGGCCCAGCAGCAGATCGAACTGCGGCAGCAGGCCGCTCGCAACGCCAACGAAATTCGTCAGGTGTGCGCCATGCTTGTCCCGGAGTCCTTGCCGGAAGACCAGCAGCTAGCCTTGTATAAGGCATTGCAGGAAGAGGTCTCAGCGCACGCCGAGCGCCTCAACCTGCCGTTGATGGACCCGCGTGATGTGCCGCTAGTCGTCGCTAGCCGACTCCGGCAGTACGGACTGGACCCGGTTTCCGCCGCCGCCCGTCTGACTGACCGGACTAGCCGCCCGCCGCAACCGAGTGGTCGTCCCGGAGCTGCGCCCGCTATGCGCCCCGCTGCCCCGGCGAAGCCGACCGCACAACAGTTCGCTGCCGCCGCAAAAGCGGCTAAGCAAGCGTCCGCTGTGCTTCCCGCTGGCAACGGCCTGCCGTCTGCCGCTGCGGTCCCTGCCCCACCGAAGGGGCAGACCATCGAGCAGCGGTTGGAGTGGGCCAAGCAAAATCTCAAATTCGGCTGAGCCGAGGGTTTCGTGAACCGCTTCTTCTCTTTCATCGCGCAGGCGTTTATCGCCGTGCTGGCGATGCTCTCCCGCTGGACGGGCGCGCATCTCCTCCCCGCTGGTACGATGACTCAGACCTCGAATATCTCCGAGGCCATGAAGATCATCTTCTCCGACCCCATCGTAAACAACATGGTGGTGGAGTCGGAGCTGCTGAACCGCTTCCGTTCCGACAGCAACATCCGCACGGACGACACGACGGGCGGTCGCTACATCGAAATGGCGCACTACTTCCAGCTTCCCGCTGGCGTCGGCGCTCGTCAGGAAAACGAATACATCCCGGTCGCGGACGCGCCGGTCATCCGCAACTCGCGCATCTGGCTGTCCAAGATTCAGGGCACGGTCGAGATGACGGGTGATGTGATGCGCCGTGTGGCGTCGAGCGAGGGGGCGTTCCTTGACTACGCGCAGCAGGCACTGCCCGATTTCACCCGCCGCCTTACCCACGAAATCGACCGCATGGCGCTCGGCGTGGGCAACGGCGTGAAGGCGCGTGTGCGTGCGATTACGGGCAGCCTCACGGTGAATGGCACCAGCGTCACGTTCACCAACGGCGTGTCGGCCAACAACACGCCGTCGACGGGCTTCTTCTGTGTCGCCGTCGACCGTTCCTACGGCCTCACCAATCGCGGGCAGGCGTTCCTCCAGTTCTTGGAAGGCGAGCGTGTCGTGTTCACGGGCACGCTGGCCACGCCGACGACGGTGCGTAACCCCGGTTCGACGCAGTCGGCGCAGGTTGCGTCGATTGACGAAGATACGGGTGTGCTGATCCTGTCTGGCGCTGACGCGCTGCGCTCGGTCATTGCCGCCAACGACTTCATTGCGCTTGGCGACCCCGCTGGCAACTCGTTCCCCGGCACGCAGCTTCTCGGGCAGGCTAGCGGGTTCAAGGAACTCACGGGCCTGTACGCGGGCTGCGACAACGGGTCGATCCTCACGAACTACAACAACATCGACCGTACCGCAGCGGGTAACCGCTTGTGGAACTCCATCGTAGTCGATGGTTCGGCGGCTCCGTGGGCGGGCGTTCTCAACGAAGAACTGCTTACCTACGCCGACGACGAAGTCTCGGTGCGTGGTGCGGGTCGCCCCGACCTCATCGTCACCAGCCGCAGTGCGGCGCGTGGGTACTGGAAGTCGCTCAAGAGCGACCGCTTCTTCGTTGATCCGCGCAGCTATGCGGGCGGCAAGAGCGAGCTTCAGATCGTGCTGTCCGACCGCACGCTCCCGCTGGTTGTGGCTCGCAAGCTCCCGTTCAACGACACGTTTATGCTCCAGACGGACACTTGGCGTCGTCTGACGCTGGGAACGTGGGAGTGGGATTCGCAGACTGGCTCCATCTGGAACCGCGTCTCCGACGCCACGGGTCGCCGCGATGCGTACTTTGCCGTCGGCAGCGGCTACGAGCAGATGTTCTGCGTGGCTCCGCGCAAGAACGTCCGCATCGAAGGCTTGTCGTTCACCTTCTAATCCTGATCTAGCGGGGGGCAGCGTCCGCTGCCTCCCGCTGTGGGGGAGACTCTCATGGCTATCAACGCTTCAAAGATCACGCAGGACAACCCGGTCGCCTTGCAGCGATTCGTGTATCGTGGTTCTCCGGCAATCTCGCAGACCAACGCGGCGTTTGCCCGGTTTGAACCCGGCTTCCGTGGGGAGATCGTGGCTGTGCGAGCCAACGCTCGTACCGTCAACGGCTTCTCCGTCCCGGAAGTCCGCATCGTCGCGTCGGCGGCAGACACGGGCACCAACGTGTTGCAGTCGGCGCTTACGCCGACGGCAATTGCGTCGGCCAGCCCCGCTGAGGGAACGCTGGTGGCGGCTCGCGCCAGCCGTCGGTTCACGGCGACACAGGAGATTCTCTTGCACCTCACGACGGGTGGTACGGCGCCGGTCGAGCCGTGCGTCGAGATCGTCGTGCGCCCGTTCCCGCTGAACGGCGAAGCCGAGTAATGGTGGTCGAGCGTCTAGTGTCCGTCACGCAGGAGCGTGACACCCCGCTAGATGTCCTCGCCGTCTGCCGCGAAGTCTTGCCAACGTGCGAGCTGGTGCACGTTGGCGAGAATCGCTGGTGGCTTGGCTACGTCAAGCGCACCGCCGCCGCTGATGTCGGCTATCTGCCTCCGGGCAGCGGGCGTGTACAGGGCGAGCTGGCTCGACAAGGCTTCCGGTGGCTGGGGGAATACACGGACCCGTTTCTGACCGCAGGGTACCTGCGCAAAGAGTTGGAGTTCATGTTCGGGCGCACCGACGAAGAGCTGGCCGAAGACATCGCGCGGGTGCACGCGCGGGCCAGCGGAGTCGACGTCGAAGAAAAAAAGCGGGAGTTGCTGAAAGAAAAAGCCAACGGCGAAGGGCGTAGCATCTTTGCCCATGTATTCCGAAAGCGGCACAGCGTACTGATGCCGCGCACCCTCAAGCCCGCGAAGGAGGCGGTATGAACGTCTATGGCCCGCTGGTGGTTGGCGAGGAAGCGTACAAGAACGAACGGATTGCGGCGGAGGTGTCGGCTGGCTCAGTCTACGGTAAGTTGGTGGTGGGCGAAGCGGTGGTTGCGGCTCCTGCGCCTGCTGGTGCGGAGCCTGTCGCGCCTGCGGCTGTGGCTACGGTGAACGGCGACCTGACCGTGGCAGAGCTTACAGACGCCCTCGGGGCGGCCCCGCTGCTGGCCAAGGCGTATCTCGACGCAGAACTGGCTCGCGCCGCAGGCGTGCGCAAAGGAGCGCTGGTCGTAATCCGCGATGTGGCGACGGCCAGCGGGGATACCGACACGGCGAAGCTGGCGGCTGATACGCTCGCGGCGGTCGGCTGATGTTCACGGCCCGCGAAGTCATCGACGGGGCGCGGGCCATGCACGCCGCGTTCGACGACCGCACGTTCCCGGACCCGGTATGCTTTGACTGGCTGACCGGGTTCGTGCGTCGAACGCGCCGTCGTTTGATTGCGAAGTACCCAGAAATCCTGCTGAGCCAAGCCACGTTCAGCGGGGCGAACTGGCCCCCCTCCCCCTTTGAGCAGGGCGTGCTGGTCTCTGACGCCGAGTACGTTCACAGCGTGACGGCGCTGTCCAGTGAGACCCACAGCGATGTTGTCGCGCTGCTCCCCATTGACCACCTGTACGACACGGGGATGTGGCCCGCTGCCGTGTGGGTTGGCGGGGAATACCAGCGTCTGTATTTGAAGGGCACCGCTGACGATTGGGAGCAGTACGCTTCGCTGGTCGTCACTTATGTGGCACTCCCCGCTGCTTTGTCGACGCCCGACGACGATGTCGGCCTGCCGTCGCCGTGGCTGGATGTCTGCCTTTCTGAGCTAGCCGTCTTCATGGCCATGCGCGGCGGGCGCGAGGTCGTTGGCAGCGAGCAGTACCAGTATCTCATGGCGCAGGCCCAAGACGCGACCGCGCTGGCCGAGCAGTCGCTCGCTGCTCAGCGGGGCGCTGAAGTCTTCCGTATCCGCGAGCGTGCCTGATGGCGACAACCTTGAGCACCATCTTTGAGCAGGCCACTGGCTTGTCCCTGCGCAACCGCCGCGAGGCGATTGCCGACGAAGCCAGCGAGCTGGTCATGGTGGTCAACCGCTTGATGACCGATGCGTTTCTGGAGGCGGCAGCGATCAACCCGGAGCGATTCGGTCTAGTGGACGATGTCGCGTTTCTCGCTTCGCCCGTTGGGGGGTGGCCGCGTCCCGCGCGAGCGCTCAGTGTGTATCGCATCGAAGGCATCAGCGGGAGCACGTCTCCCGCTATGGCCAATTACACCGAGATCGCCGTGGTCCCCGAACACGACCTGAGCGCCGACCGCTGGCGTCCCTGTGTGTTTGAGCGGGGCGGCGTGTTCTACTCGGGGCGCACCACGCCCTCCCCCGTGGGCGGCTCCCTGCGTTTTTACTACGCCCGTCGCCCGTTGCTGCTGGCGGCGAACAGTACACCTTCGTCTACGGAAATTGACTCGTCCTTCCCGGACGAGATGGTCCCGCTGATTGTTTACGGGGTGGCCCTGTATCTCGCGCAGAAAGACAACCGCGCCGAAGAAATCGCCGTACTAACCGCGCAGTACGGTGAGTGGCGGGCGCTGTGGCAGCGGTACTTGGAGCAGAGCACGACGGCGGTGCGGTACCGCTGGGCTCCGCGCAAGAGCACGACCCCCGCTGTACAGGTGCTGAGCAAGGAGCCGAGCTGATGGCGCGGACCACGGTGCGTCTTCCGTTTGGTGAAGGCGTCGAGCGAGCGGTCGGGTCGATGGTGTTGCGTCCGGGGTCGTTCAACGACCTGCGCAACATCCACCTTCGTGAAGGGCGCGTGGTCTTGCGCAACGGCCTTGAACTCAAAGCCTCCATCGCCAGCGGGGTCACCGACATCATCGCGGTGCACCCGCTGCGTGGCGCACAGCAAAGCCTGCTCGTGTGCTACAACGCGAACACCCGTGAAGTCACGCTGCGCCGTGTGGCGATTGACCCCGTCAGCTTGAACCTGACGATCACGCTGGTGTCGGGAGTCCTGTGGACGCTGCCGCAGACGGCGTCTTTCCCGGTGGTGTCGGTCACCGACTCATTCGGCAAGGCGTTCATTGCGCACGAAGAATCGAACTATTCGCTGCGTCAGCCAACCAAGGTGTACGATCCAAGCAGCGACACGTTCACCAACCTGCTCTACAACGCGCAGGCAGGGACGGAGATGCGGTTCCGTGGCGTGCGCCGCTGGCTGAGCTATCTCGTCGGGTGGGGGTTTGGGACCACGAACGTCGGCCCGCCTGACGACCGCTCGCGCCCGGAGATCGTGCGCTTGTCGCTCCCCGGCGACCCGGAGTTCATGCGTCCGGAGTTCTACTTTATCGCGGGCCAGCGGGGCGAGCCGATCATCGGGGCCGCGCCGACGCGCGGCGGGCTTGTCGTTGCCAAAGAAAACGAGCTGCACCTCATCACCGGCACAAGCCGAATCGACTTCGATATCGAACTAGTCGACCCTAACTTCGGGACCATCAGCGGAAACGCGATGATCGAAGTCGGCGGAGGCGTGTTCTTTTGGTCAGCCGAGGGCCCCCGCTACACCACGGGCGGGGCCAGTGAGTCACTGGGAACAGCCCTTGACCTTCGCGGCGAAGTCCCTGACGAGGTCATTGAGTCGTCAGACCTGCGAGCGGTTCATGCGGCGTTCCGTCCTGACCGCGACGAGATCGAATGGATTTTCCCCGCGCCGGGACGCAACCAGTCGTGGTCTTACGTTCTGGATATTCGCCGAGGCATCGGCGAGCCCCGCTGGCACCACCGTCGCTACGAACATCTTGTTCGTTGCAACGGGCTGCTGGCGGGCAATATTGCGTTTAACCCGTCGGACCCCGCAACGGCTCCGTTCATCACCGGGACAACGCTGGCTCGCACCAGCGGGCGGTGGTACACCCACACGATCTCGTGGTCGAACAACAACGTGGCCAACCTGCCCGGGGGCAGCGTGGTCGA
This sequence comes from Opitutia bacterium, assembly GCA_046315175.1. Lineage (GTDB taxonomy): Bacteria > Verrucomicrobiota > Verrucomicrobiia > Opitutales > UBA953 > UBA8828. The sequence continues at coordinate 36,259 of JBKDBK010000175.1, forward strand.
AGTGTGGGGATCAGCGGGCGATGCCGCGTTCTCCGTGTGCGCCAACGCGCCATGGGCGCTGGTCACGACCATCTCGGCCAGCGGGACCTCGCAGTCCAACAACAGTGTGGCCATTGCGGCTGCTGACACCTGTCAGGACTGGCGGAATGTCGCCCTCCGGTACCGGCTCCCAGACGGGACGTACTACGGGCACAGCTCGTCGACAAACCCGATGGACTGGCCCGCTGCCACCCGCGCGACCTTGCAAGTGTCTGGGCGCAACGAGATTACGGCAGCGGCACTGACGATTACCAGCCAGTCAACGGGGACCTGTACGGTTCAATGGGGCAACAGCAACCACACGCAGGTTGAGCCGGGGACCATTGTCGAAATCTGGACAATGGGCGCTGACTCCAACGGGGGGACTCCGCAGGATGCGTGGACGAAGCAGCGGGAGGTTGCCCTTGGCACCGCCTCGCAAACGGAAACCGGCCTGACGATTGGGCGCTTTTGGAAACACGTTGCCCTGCGCTATCGGATTGGCGGCAAGTACTACACGCACTCGCAGTCAGCCAACCCGCTGGAGTGGCCTGCGGCCTCTCGCGCCTCGCAGTCGCTGCAAGTCAGCCGTCCGGTCGTGTCATTTGCGTGGGGTGGAACAACCCAGACGCCCAGCTCGCCGGGGACAATTTCCGCGAACGTCCCGCTGGCAGCAGACACGCCGTCGGGGACATGGCAGTTGGAAGTGTACGCGCTGATCTATGCGTCAGACATTGACCCGTCGACCCTGCCGGGAGCGTCATGGCAGTTGCTGGATACGCTGACCGTCAGCGGGAGTGTTGGCCCCGGCACTGGTTCGGCGACGTTTACAGTGCCGTGGACCTATAACTTCCCACAGAACCGCGTCCTAGCTGCCGCGCGGCTTCGATACAACGGCTCGCCGCGCACGCTATACGAGTCCGGTGTCCCGCTGGACTGGCCCCCTGCGAGTCGAACCTCTATCCCGATGTTCTGATCATGGCGATCTCCAAGCGCCCGCGCGTGCTGTTCTTCGGTGGAGCCAATCCATCAGCGGGGACAGTCATGCTCGTGGACAGCACCAAGCAGGACGCCGGGACCACCTTCTCGTTGTTCTGCCGCACCAACCCTTTGGTCGCGGCAGAGCCGACGATGGAGGTCGTTGTCTACGCGAGCTACCTTGTGGTGGAGCTGACAGACACCGATACCACGCTGACCCTGCGCGTGCGCCTGCGCGTCGACTACGAATCCCCGCTGATCGAACGCACAGTGACGTTCCCTGCTACAGCGGGCGAGCGGGTATATCGCCGCGAAATCGCATGGAGTGAGCCCGTCACCCGCAGCGGGGTTCAGCGGGCGACCGTGGCTCCGCGTGGCTTTATGGCGCAGGTCGAAGTGGAGAGCGTCGGCACGATCCCCGACGGGCGCATCACTATCGACGGCATCGAAACCGAACTGGAGTTGCTGGGCGAGTCGATTGCGGCGGTGGCGTCATGAGCGGCGGGCGTAGCCTTCGGGCCCTCAACGCGCTGCGCGTCCACGCGATCTCGGCGGCGTCAGCCACCCAGTTGGCGACAGACATCCAGACATGGATCAGCGCCAACGCCAACCAGCGGTCTTTTGTACAGATCGACTATCTCGTTGTCAGCACCAACGTGGTCGCGTTCATCACCTTCACGGAGTGATTCATGTTCAGCAAGATTGGGCGGTGGGCAGCGGGCCGCGTGCAGGGCAGTCAAGGGGTGCAGAAGTATGACAATTGGATGCAGCGCAATCCGTGGGCGTCGACCGCGTTGGACGTTGGCGGGGGCTTGGCGCTTGCCGCCGCGACAGGTGGCGTCGGCGGCGCGATGGCCGCAAAGGGCGGCACGATTGGCAAGGTCGGGTCGGCGCTCGTGAAGGGCAGCAAAGTGGCTTCGCGCATGGGGGTCATGCCCGGAGGCGGGTACACGCCCGGTGGCGGTGGTAGCAGCGGGAGCGCGGGCGGCGGCGAGATGGGAGACCTCGCGCGGCGGCGGCAGGCGGCACTCGACCGACTGGAGCAACAGAGCAATCAGGGGCCTCCGGCGCTGGCAAACGATCCGGCAGCGGGGATTCAGTACACCCCGCCCACAGCGGGGCCGCGCAACACGGACCTGTTTGACCGCGCCACGGCCATGTCCCGCCCAAGCGGAGCCATCCAAAACGATGCGATGACCGAGATGCGCGGACGCGGGCAGTTCTCGTACAGGGACCGCCCGATGGCGCAGATGAACGGGGACCCGTTGCAGGAAATCAGAAACTTCCGTGGCCGCGCTGGCGACATTGCTGAGCGCTTCGCCATGGGCGGGTACGCGGGCGTCAACGGCGGTTCCCTGCCGACGGTAGGCGCTGAGCGCATCTCGTCGCGGGACGTCAAGGCGATGGAGGAGCGGGCGCGAGTCGACGAGCTGATGGCGTTCGATCCGACTGCGTCCTTTGAGCGCTACATGACCGGCGCGAACTCGCGGATGATGGACACGCTCAAGCAGAGCAACGAGAGGCTGACTAACAGCGCAGCGGGCGGCGGGCGGCTCAACACGGGGTTCTTCGATCTCGACGCTGGAGAGCTGGGGCGACAGGTTCGACAGGATTTCTCCAACGATCTGTCAGCCCGGGCTCTCGACACGAACCAGCAAAAGCTGAACGCAATCACCAGCGGGAGCCAAATTCGCGCGTCAGACCTCAACAGCCTGCGAGATCAGTATTTGCAGGGTGAGATGAGCAACCAGCGCTCGTCGCTGGATGCGGCCAAGGCCAATCAGTCCGCGTCATTGGAAGCGGCGCTTGCCAACCAGAAAGCTTCACTGGCCGACATGGACTTCCGCGCCAGCGCACTGCGCGAGCTTAGCGGGGCCGACGACCTGCGCCTGAAGGCGATGAACGATGCGCGTGGGTACATGATGGACGACCGCGACTTCACCAACAAGAACTACGAGAACGACCGCAACTTCGGGCGCGACACGTTCAACGACTACAACGACCGGCTCCAGACGATTGGCAACACACAGCGGGATGACCGCGACTTTGCCAACAAGAACTTCGACACTGACCGCAACTGGCTGCTGGATGCAGACAAAATGCGGCAAGGCAACTACGAGAACGACCGCGACTTCGGGATGAAGCGGTGGCAGAGCGAAGCCGATATGCGATTCAAGGGCGGCGATCTGGCTCGGCAGGACCGCGACTGGGAGACGGGATACCGCAACGATTCAACGGAGCGATATCTCGACTTCCTCAGCGGGACCAGTGACCGGGCACAGGGCGCGGAGAACGCTCGCTTGGCGGCTTCGGCTCAGCGCACTGCGTCTCGCAACCAGATGTTCGGACAGCTTGGTGGGCAGGCGATGGCGTTCGGGCTGGACTACCTGCGCAACCGTCGCGGGCGTGGAACGACGACGACAATCCCAGTTGGACGCCGCCCCGCCACGGCCCCCGGCCCCATTCAAATCAACAACGGCTCAGTGGGGATTCCGACCTGATGTACTCGCCCATGAACAAGTTTGCGCAGATGATGGCCTCGCGGCAGCGCACGGCATCCCCGTTTACCAACACAGACCCGCGCGTTACGCAGGTTCAAGAAACGCGCACGCCCATGCTAAGCGATCCGATGGAGCGTGCGATGCGGGCGGTCTCGCAGTCCCCGCTGGCCAAGGCGATGGGCGGCGGGGCCATGCCCGGGCAGTCCACTGGAAGCGCGGCTGACCTTGGGGTCATGCAGCGAGCGCGGCAAGAAGTGATGATGGCGCAGCAGCGCCGACAGGCGATGATGAGCGGGCAGCGGGCGATGCGTGGTCCCGCTACCGCCCCGACGATGGACCCCCGTATTCCAGAGGCGTACTAACATGGGACGTTGGTCACCGACCGTAGTTGCTGAAGCGCCTAACCGTGGTCCGGGGTTTTTGGCGACAGCCTTACAGTCAGGGCTGAACGCCTACGACGGGCTTCAGGATCGTCGCGCCAAAGACCGTGAACTGGCGATGCAACAGCAGCGCATCGACGAAGAGCGGTCGTGGCGCGAGATGCAGCAGAACCGCTGGAAGATGGACGACGAGCGGCAGGCCGCTGAGTGGACAGCGGGGAAACTGGAGCGTGGGTGGACAGAGACCGACCCCTCGCAGCAACAGGGAGTGGGGGCTCGCCAAGAGTTAGACCCGCGTCCGTATCCGGCGTGGTACAAAGAAGAAGAAGATCGCATTAAGGCCGACGCTGACCGGATGTATCCGGGAAGCGGGGTCATGCAGCAGCGGGACCCGGTCAGCGGGCGCACGATGTACCTGCCGGTGAAGGAGCGCTACCTCCAGTCTGAGCGCGAGAAGCTGCGGGCTCGCCTCCGCGAAGAAGAGAAGGCCCGCACCGATCAGGCAAACGAGCTGCATATCTTTGAAAAGAAGGACAACATTCGCACGCAGAACGACATCAAGATCGCGCGGGCCCGTGCTTCGGCCAGCGGGAATGGTGGCGCAGCGAGTGACCCGGCAAAGAACGTCGCGGCGGCATACGACGACGAAGTGGGCATCGCCAAGACACAGGTCGATGACCTGCGTCAGAGCGCCCAGATGTACGGCAGTATGTCCAACAACGCTTTTCAGTCGGCAAACATGAAAGGCGGGAAAGAGAACGCCGCTCGCCAAGAAGGAGCGATTCAAGAACTGCGGGCCGCGACCATCCGCTTGCAGCGACTCCGGGAGGGTGGCGTTGACGGCTTCGCTCGCGCCCGCGCAGACGAAGCGCTCGGCCAAGAGATCGGAGCGCTGAGTCAGCGGGTGGCCGCTGTCACGAACGACCCGCGCTTGTCGCCGCAGGAGCGCGAGCAGATTCTTCGGGAGTTCCAGACGGTGAGCGACGAGATCACTCGCCGCAATCGGGCGGGGTTGAACCGCGCCAGATCGCCCCTCGCCAAGAGCCTTCAGTCCCCGTAACCCACGACGATGCGCGACGATCCCATCTCCCGCTTCCTCAAGCGCCTAGAGACGACCAGCCAGCGGCTCGGCTCGACATCTTCCCCGTCGTCCCCCGTGGCTTCTCCCATGGGCGAGCGCCCGCGAGGGCGGGGGTTTGGGGGGTCCTTCGATACCATTGACCTTGGGTCGTCGACAGACACATGGTCGCCGCAGCGGGAATTTGGAGCGCGTCCCGCTGACCCGACAGCGCAGATGCTTCCGGCTATGGAGACCCGCGCGGCCGATCCTTCTGGGCGAGGACTGGCAAGCGCGATTGCGTACCGGCTGGACCAGCCGCGCCGCGTGGCGCGTGTTTCCCGTGAAACGGGCATGGACTTCGGCGAAGCCGAACAGCAGTCCATGGCCAGCTTCAACCGCAACCGCGCTCCGGGAGAGTTTGAGGGCGGGTTTTCGGCGGGCATGGATACGGCCCCCGCTATGGCGGGGCTGTCGGTTATCCCGAACGTCGGCCCGCTGAAGAGCGTGCGGCGCAACCTTGAAGAGTACATGACCACCCGCATCACCGAACGCGCCAAGCAGGTGGCTATCGGTGGCGGTGACCCATCCAGCGGGCGGTTCATGGGCGGGGTCATTACCGGCGGGGCGCTGCCGACGGTGGTTGCCAGCGGGGGTGCGATTGCCGCGCTAGGGACGGGTATCGCCCGCACGGCACAGGCGGCACAAGCAATACGCGGGACGTCTGCTGTTGCCAACGCGATTCGCGGAACCGGAGCGCTTGTCTCTCGCTCGCCGCTGACGGCGGCTTACGCGGCGTCGGCAGCCGTGACGGGATTGACCACCGGCAAGGATGACTCGACGCTGACGAGCATGGTTGCCCCAGAGTTCGCTCGTCGCATCGGCATGGACAAGGGGGCGGGGGCGGCGGTCGCTGAAGACTTTGCGCTGAATGTCGCAGGCGATCTCGGGATGGGTGGCATCAAGCGGCTTGCAGGCATCACGCGAAAGGCCACCGACGGAACCAGCCGCCTGCTGACCAGCGAGGTCAAGGAGCAGCGAGCTGCGGAGGTGTCGCTGGACCGTGGACGACAGGCGCTGGACACCTACGAAAAGATCAGCGGGGTAGACCCGACCACAGGGCAGCCCGTTGATCCGACTCGTCGCGCGGTGCGTGACTTTTGGCAGAGCGTGCGCGATGCGCAGAACGGGTCAACGCCGTCGGCGACTTCGGTCAACGCTGGCGTTGACGTTGTCCCGGAAGTGACCCCCGCTGGAGAGAAGAAGCCACTGCAAGACATCCGCGAAATCCTGCGCGAGAACGCTCGCCGTGGGATTGGATACGGCGTCGTGGGTCTTGCTGGGGCTGAGGCTGCACGAGAGATGGGCGACAACGAAGAGCAGTCGGGTGCAGCCCCGCTCGCCATGGCCATGACGGGCCTGAGCGCCATCAATATGCGGCAGGGCGCAAAGCTAGGTGGGCGGCTGACCAAGGTCGCCGACGAGCTGGGTCAAGCCAAGGTGCTGTTTCATGGAACCGGCGACGGCTTTGATCTGACCGACCCATCCCGTTATGTCAGCGGGGCACGCGGCAAGGGCTATTACTGGACCGAAGACAGCAAGGTCGCAGGCGGCTCTGTGCGCGGCATGATCGAAGACTTTGAAAAGAACAACGGGCGCAACGCCGCGAACGAAGGGGGATACGCCGGTGGCGGCTACCATTCCCCGAACCGCCCCAAGCCACCACAGGAACATTTTGTCGCCCGCAGCGAGATGATCGCGCTGGACGAGCGACTCAAGAATCTTGAGGCGCAGGCTACCACGGCAACTCCCGCTGACCGCCAAACCCTTGATGTGGTCATCGGCGAAACGCGCCGCCAGCGAGATGCGGCAGCGGCTCGCATGAACGAGTTGTGGCCTGAAGGCTTGCAGCCGAACGTGCGCGTCGGACGCGCGTTGGCCGAGCGGGTGTTCGATATCGACGAGACGCTACCGCTCCCTGAGCTAAAGGGCATGGATCAGGTGAATATGCCGGAGTATCTCGACGAAGCGTTCGCCGCAAACAAAGACTTGTCGCGGGTCCGACAGGCGCTGCTCGACACCGCAGGCCCCGCTAAGCTCGACGACTTTATGTCTGACCTCGCCGATAAAATCGGCGAGCGGGCCGCTGTGAGTGGCGACGAAGTGCACACCGCTTTGAAGGCGGTGCTCAACGGCACAGACATCGACGCCAACGATGTGCTGAAGAAGGCGGGGTATGATGCTCTGACACTGGAAGACCCCGGATACATGGTCGACGGCCTCAAGCACTCGACCAAGCGCGGCGGCAAAGACGGAGCTGGAGCGCGAACGTGGGTGTTCTTTGGCGACGAGACCGATCAAATCCGCTCGCCGTGGGGCCCCGCTGAGAACGCGCCGCCAATGGTCAAGGCCAACGCCGACAGCAAGACCATGCGCAACTCCGTCGCAACCGGGCTTGTTGCTGGAGCAGGCGCACAGGCGCTGGTGGATGCAACCAGTGAGGGAGAAAGCGGGACAACCGAAGCGGGCATGGGGAGTGCTGTCGCTGGCGCGGTTGGCGCTGCCGCTGCGGCGGCAACCGCAGGCGGCAAGACGGTGCGCCGTGTGCTTGGCCGTGTTGGTGCAGCCATTGGCGGGGCAGCCAAGAGAGCCCCAGCGGGACAGCCGCTCCCTCAGCGGGTAATCGACGCGCTGCCCGATGTCACGCCCACGCCGTACCGCTCGCCTGCAAGGGGTGGAGCCGCAGGACCGGGCAACGCTTACCCGTATGGTCCGATGAACTCGGACGATTATCTGAACTTCGAAAACGGGCGCTGGCAGGAACTGCGCAACGATCCTGACGGCAAGCTGGCGGTGCAACAGCGCACACAAGCGTTGGTGCAAGAGCGTGGTGCAGACTTCCGAAAGCCGGTCACGTTTGACGAAGTGCGGGCGCAAGCTGACATCCTTGGACTCGACGCCAACGAGCTTGTCGCTATCGCGCAGAAGCGGGGGCTTGATGCAAGAGAGCAGCTTGCCGCTGGCGATGTCGTTGCGCAGAACATGGACAACATCGTCGAATACCAGCGGGTGATCGACGATCCCGCTACGTCCCCGGAGATTAAGGCGGTCACGCAGCGCAATCTTGCCGCACTGGAATCGCAGACCAACGAGCTGTTGTGGGCAGGGCTGACAGCTCGCACGGAAGCGGGGCGCAATCTCGCGTTTCAGCGCATCGCCGCACGGCGCACCATGGACCCGTCGTTCTGGTTGGCGCAGGCAGGAAAGAATCTCGGCAACCCCGATATGCTTCGCGCCGATCACATGGTTGAAATCAACCGCTTCATTCAGGCAAAGGACCGCATGGGCCTTGCCAGCTATGTCGCGGGACTCAAGCCCGGGAGGGCGCAGCGGGTTTTGACCACGCTGTACAAAGCGGGGCTGCTCACAAACCCCGCGACCTACGCTTCGAACATTGCGTCCAACACGCTGATGG
>JBKDBK010000176.1:0-6130 GCA_046315175.1 Opitutia bacterium
CGCAGGACGGTCAGGCAGCGATTCGCCATGTTGGGCGTGCCGGCGAGACCGCGGCGCATCTGAGCAACGTGCCGGGACTGGACGTCGTGCGGCGCGAATTCCGCGAAGATGCCTTGCAGCTTGCGGGCCGCGACGCGGTACTGCTTCGCGGTCTCTGGCGAGACGCGGGCGGTCAGCACCGGCATCGCGTTCTCGATGAGCGCCTCCATCCCGCCGACCGGCTGGGATTGGAGCCGAGCGTACTCGGCCAGCGACGGCCCGAGCTCAGCGCCGAGGCGCAGCCACTTTCCCCGCTGGACGTACCAATAAGCTCCGTGCCGGAGGTAGACGCAGGGCGGGAGCTCGCGGTTGTGCTTCCGGGGTCGTGGCATGGGGCTGGCTCTTGAAGACGACCAGCGACCCGTCGGGTCGCTGGCGATAGGGTACACCGAGGGCGATGAGTACCCGGATCTGCGCCGAGCGGCGCTTCCTCCGGGTGAGGTCTCGGAGCTCCTGGTCGGTGAGGATCATCGCGGCGGCAGCTTGGTCCCGACCGCGACGAGGACGACGACGCCTGCCACGAAGCCGAGGATGAATCCGATCGCGAACGTCACGGCAGTTTCCTCCGGGCGTCGAGCGCCGCGCACCAGGCCGTCCACGCGGCTTGTGCCTGGGCGAGAAGATAGCGACCATCGCGGTCGCACTTGATCGCCGCCGGCCACTTGCCGCCATCGCTCATCCAGGGCGTCGAACGCGTCGCGGAGATAGTCCGTCGGAGTCGGCGCGCTGGCTGCCTTGTGGCAATAGCTTCGGCAATCGCACGCTTCGTATCCGCACTCCGGTAATCCCGCCGAGCACCGCCAGGCGTCATCGCACCCGTCGGGCCGGCGGCACTCGACCTTGTTCGGATCGCTCACGGCAGTTTCCTCCGATCGCGGCACGGGGCGCAGACGCCGCGCACCAGGCGACCGGACCACTCGCCGCACAGTTCGCAGTCGCCGGGCTCGCCGGGCGGGATGGTCGCGGCCTTCTCGCGCTGGCGCGCGATGCGGGCAAGGTGCAGCGCTTCCTCGCGTTGCTGGGTCAGGTCAGCATCGTCCATTGGTCTTTCGCTTCATCGCTTCAAGGAGGAGGTCTTGCACTTCGCGCTTCGACGCCACGCGAGCCATGACTAGGTCGTCGACCGTGTCGGTGGCGACGATGTTGTAGACGTAGACCGGGCGGTCGTAGCCCGATTGCGCCTGGCGAGTGGGTCCGATTCGCTCGACGATCTGTAGCCGCTCCTCGAGACTCCACCAGAACCCGAAGAAGGCCATCCGGTGCCCGCCGTCTTGCAGGGATAGGCCGTGCCCGGCGCTGGCCGGATGCGCGAACAGGATCGGGATGCGGCCTGCATTCCACTCGTCGATCGTCGACGGGTCGTCGTCCAGATGCCGGCCGCGCGGGAACGCCTTGAGCAGTCGCGCGAGGTCGTGCTTGAAGTGGTAGGCGACTAGCAGCGGGGCGCCGGCGCACTCCTCGACGATCGACTCGAGCGCCTGGAGTTTGAGGTCGTGGACTTCGGAGAATCGGGTGCCGGCCTCGTCGGTATAGATGGCGCCGTTCGCGATCTGTAGGCACTTGATCGTCCGGCTCGCCGCGTTGAACGCTTCGACGTCGGAGCCCGCGATCTGTGCGAACATTTCGCGCTCCATGTCGTCATAGATCGCGCGGGCTTTCTTCGGGAGCTCGACGCGGATCGTCGTGACGATCGGCTCGCGGAGGTCGAACCAATCGCGCGCGTCCAGCGACAGGCACAGATCCCGCAGGCGACCCTCGATCTGCTCCTGGGCGAACGGGCGCGGGACCAGCTTGACGTCGTGCGGGTCCGGGCCGTAGCGCTCCTGCGCGAACCATCGGTCGGTGAATGCGCGGAACGATCGACCGAGCCGCTCGCCGGCGTCGAGGAACCAGGCTTGTCCCCATAGGTCGATGAGGCCGTTCGGGCTGGGCGTGCCGGTGAGCTCGATGAATCGGCCGACCTTCTTGTGCGCGACGCGCGCGAGCGCCTGGGCGCGCACGCCACCCTGCCGCATGCGGAATCCCTTGAGGCGGGTCGACTCGTCGGCGACGACCTTGCGAAACGGCCAGCGCTCGCCGAGGGTCTCGACCAGCCAAGGGATGTTGTCGTAGTTGATGGCGAAGATCGGGGCGTCGCGTCGCAGCGCGGCCCGCCGCTGGTCCGGATCGCCGACGATCGGGACGACCTCGAGATGCGCGAGGTTCGCCCACTTGCGGACCTCGCCCGGCCAGGTCGACGTCGCGACCCGCTTCGGCGCGAGTACCAGCGTCGGCCCTGGCTCGACAAGCTCGAGGATGTCGAGCGCTGCCAGGGTCGAGGATGTCTTGCCGAGCCCCATCCCCGCCCACACTGCGACGCGCGGCCGGTCGCACAGATGGTCGACGATGAGGCGCTGGTACGCGCGGAGCTCGAGGGTCTTCACGGCCGGGCGTCCATGAACGCGCGGATCACTTCGGCCGCGAGCGGCGCGACGATCGCGTTTCCGTAGGCGCGCAGGCGTCCCACTCTGGCGGGAGCCCCATGAGCCAGCGGGAATGTGCCGGGTTCAACTGGCCGCCACTTTCCATCGCGGCATCCGAGCCAGTCAGCATCACGCCATTGGCCGTTAGTCGGGCCGGGCAGTTCTCGGTGTACCTCGCCGCGTCCGTCAGGGTCGTGCCGCTGTGCCGTCCGCTGGCTGTCGAGTAACCCGCTGCGCCGCTGCTGCGCGAATCCATCGTCGTCGTCGTCGGCCAGCCTGCCAAGTGGACGACTTGGTTGCACAACTGCTCGCCCTTCTTCCCACCGCCCCGCTCCGACCAGGGCACCGCGTTCGCGTGCTTGTGGTCCCGCTGAGTCGGCGTCGCCCATGAGGCGAGCGGCGCCACCCTGGGCAGATCCCGGTGCGCGTGCCTGGAGTCGTTCTCCGGGTCGCCCGCGCTCCCCGTGTGATCGAGCGTCGTTGTCGGCCAGCCGCTCCGCGACGAAGTAGAGCCGCTGTCGGATGTGCGGCGCGCCGACGCCCGCAGCGCATTGATCGAGCGCCCCGACGGCGTATCCCTCGCCTTCCAGGTCAGCGTGTACAAGGTCGAGCCAAGCGAGGCCGTCCTTGCTCGCAACCTGCTCGCCAAAGACGACGCGAGGGCGGCACTCTCGGATGAGATGGAACCAGTGCGGCCATAGGTGCCGCTCGTCAGCAAACCCGTGAGCTCGGCCAGCGACGGAGAAAGGTTGGCAAGGACATGACCCGGTCCAAACCTGTCGGCCGTCCGGCCACCCTGCAAGGCGCAGAGCATGACTCCATACGCCGATGCCGGCGAAGAAATGGCACTGGTCGAAGTCTCGAAGGTCATAGGGTTCGACGTCCACGATGCTGCGGGTGTCGACGGTGCCGTCGGCGATGAGCCCGCGCGCGATGAGATTCCGCAGCCACTCGGCCGCGAACGGTTCGATTTCGTTGTAGTAGGCGGCCATCGTCAGAACGGGGGCTCGAAAGAAGTCACGCCGGCGCCGTGCATCGCCTGCTCGAGCAGTGCGTCGGTCTCGCTCGCGCCCTGCCAGCGGGCGCGCCAGTACCAGACGCGCGGACCGTGGTCGCACGCGCCGCCGCCCCGCCGGTGCGGGAACCAATAGCCGCCGCAGTCGCACCGCAGCCGCTTGTTGCGTAGCCACCGACCGCGCGTCCGCCGAAGGTCGACGCCCAGCAGGCGGGCGTTGGACAATGGGTCATGGACGTACTTCGTCAGGCCGCCATCCTTGCCGTGCTGGTGACCGTCGTCGCGTGGCCGGCGCTGCGCGCGCTCGGGCAGGGCGACCGCTCGCGCTGGATCGCGGGCGGCCTGGGCCTGACCGCGTTCGCGCTGGTCATGTCGACGGCCTGAGCTCACGACAGGATCGCCTCGACCCGAGCGAGCGAGTCGACGACCTCGACGCGCTGGTCGACCGCGCGCATGCGCCGATGCTCGCGGACCTGGTGCGGCTCGGGCGCCTTGCCCGGCGCCTTGAGCTCGACCCATATCGTTCGGGCCTGCCACTCGCCATTGATCGGGGCATCGTGCCGGCACGGCAGCATGACGACCCGGTCCGGCGCGCCGCGGCGGCCGATCCACTTCACTTTCCGGACCTCGCCGCCGAGCTCCTTCACGCGCTCGACCAGGTAGCGCTCGATGTCGCGCTCACGCATGGCGGACCCGCTCGATGATGTCGCCGATCGGCGTGCCGTCGTTGAAGGTGGCGACCTCGGCGTAGACCTTCGGGTTGACGTCGAAGTCGACCGGCAGGACGCGGAGCGCCTTGCTCTCCTTGCCGCGGACGACGCGGACCTGGCGGTCGCGCACGATCGCAGCGGCGATCCGGTGGACGAGGAGCGTGACCTGGGCGTCGGTGCGCGGGCTCACGACATGGGCTCCCAAAGGCGATCCCACTTCGAGGGCGACGGGACCAACGATCCCACTGGCGGACGGTCGTCGCCTTCGAGATAGGTGAGCTCGTAGGTGGCGAGCATGACGACGTTGCAGACGAAGTGCCCCCGATGCGGGAGCCCCGACTCCGCGTCGTTCTCCTCGCATTCGGACATCGCGATGAGATGCCGGGCCGCGCACGCGAGCGGCACCGACCAGGGCATGCCCTTCGTCCAGTTCCACGCCGCGTATTTCGCGCGCCCGTAGTCGAAGACGCGAGCGGCTTCGAGCCACCAGCCGCTCGGGATCCGATGGACGAGGCGCTCGGTAGCGCCGGGGCTGCGTTCCTGGAAATCGGCGAGCCGATCCATGAACATCCGACACTGCGCCTCGCGCATGGTAATGGCGACCAGGCGCAGGGGGAGGAGCTCGACGGGCGGCTTGCCGTCGTTGTAGCGCGCACCGCTGCCGCGCGCGGTCGAGTTAACGTCGCCGATGCTCATGCCGGGATGTCCTTGAGAGTGCCGACGTCCACGATCCGGAGCCCGATCTGCGCCGCAACGAAGACCTCGAGCGTCGCGCCGCGGGACTTCTCCCATCCGGGCAGGACTGCGACCGCGTCGCAGTCGAGCAGCGCGCGGAGGTCTTCGCGCAGGCACGCGGACCAGGGCGTCGAGTGGTCGGGGTTGATGTCGACCGGGTTGACGACCGCGTAGCCCAGGCGCCGGAGCTCGGCGGCCTCGGTGTTGAACAGGGGGAAGTTGAATTCGGGGATCCCCGACATCGGGCCGGATAGATAGACCTTCACCAGTTCCCCCTCGAATCGCCGCGCAGGATGCCGCGGTCCATCTGGTCGCGGCGCCGCGCCTTCTCGCGCTCGCCCTGGTGCGGCTGGTACTTCGACCGCGCCCAGCGCGGGCCGTTGTACTTCGGGACGTCGATCAGCCGCTCGCCGCCGACGACCCCGATCGCCGCCATGAGGGCGGCACCGAGCCCCGTCAGGCCGCGGACGACCTTTCGAATCCCGCTCGGGATGGCGCGCCTCACCGGCACACCTTCGGCGTGGCGCAGAGGTTCGACCCGCAGATCGGCGCGCACGCGGTCGTCGCGGGCTTGCGCGGCGCGACCGGGCGGACGGGCGCCGGCGGCGCGGGCTGGGCGAGCGTCACGACGACCGGCGCGGGGGCCGGCGGCGCCTGCACGATGCGGTCGACGTAGACGACTTCCTTCTCGACCTTCGGCCGGAAGCATTCCTCGACCGTCAGATCGCGCTCGGTCTCCCAGGGGCGCACGTTCTGCTCGGCCATGAGCTCGGCCAGGGCGGGGATCGAGCGCGTCGCCTCGCGGGCGATGCCGGCGCGCAGGACCGCGGCGCTGCGGTACTTGCATTGCGCCTCGAGCGCGGCGGCCTGGCGCTCGGCGACGCACAACCCGTCGATCGTCTGCTTCGCGCCGGTGTTCGACACGAAGTTCCAGCCGACGGCCCAGCCGCTCGACTCGGACAGGGTGCAGGCCGCGGTCGCGCCGGTCATCTGCGGGACGTTGAGCGGGGCGGGCAGGGACAGGGCGAGGCCGCGCACGCTGGTCGAGGAGTTCTCGATCTGCGAGACGTTCGGGCTCGCGGTCGCCGCGCCGCCGGCGCCCGTCGCGTTGCCGCCCGTCGCGTTGCCGCCCGCGCTGGTCGAACCCGAGACCGCGCCCGATGCGGAGC
>JBKDBK010000177.1:0-2704 GCA_046315175.1 Opitutia bacterium
AGGAGTTTCCGCTTGATCATCTTGGCTCTTTCCTCCTTTGCGCTTGATTTCGTACATGTCTACGTAAACGCAAGCGTTCGTAGGGTTGACCATAAAAATCTCTACGTGAGTGTTGATTAAACGCAGTTTGTTCAAGTCATAGTTCTGATTCGCAGACTGATTGAAGATTGTTTTGCGACGGGCTTCCAGAAGAGTTATGTTGTCAAGGAATGAAAATTCTCCGATTGCAGTGCGACTAGCTGCCGAGTCAATGCGAAGAGTCCCTTGACGAATATAGTGTGCTTTGTCGGCGATGTCATTGATTGCTTTCATGACCTTGCCCCTGAACTTCTTAAAGCGACGCCGACCACGAGTTTGGCGACGAGGCTTCCAAACGACCTTCTTAAAATGACCAGTGGCGTTAACAGAACCCACGACGGAACGCATTTTCATAGACTGCTTTGATTTAGACTGGCCTGCCTTATAGCGATTATAAAGCTTGATGCCTCGTTTAACATAAGGAAGAGCGCGGTTAGCAACGTTAAGAACGCCGCTAATAGCCCTCCCCACGTTCGTGCGTCTATACTTTGTAGCCATTCCCTGGTTAGAGCCAGCGCAGCGGGTTAGGGAGCGGAGCGGAGCGGAGCGACGGTTAGGAATATATAATGGTTAGAAGGTTAGAAGGGTTAGGGCCGCTGAGGATCGGACTAGCCTAGTGGTATGTTATCTTCATACCTTATAGGTTGCAGTTTCGAGTATTCGCGTAACCCTAAATTTTTTTTTGCCTTTTTATAGGCGATATAGGCACAAATGTCACGTGTGACATCCAGGTCTGGGGTCTAGTATTACCCCCAGACCTCTGTGCCGTGCCTCTGTGCCGTCACGTGACTAGCCCGGCGACACGTGACAAGCCAATGTGCCACTCATGAATTGGCCGTCAGGCCAATTCATGATGGCACATGGGCATGACGTAAATATGACGACATTGATGACGTTATCAATAGAATGTTCCGGAAAGATCTCTGAAGATCTCGCAAGATCTTGATTTGAGTATAAATTTCGACTCGCGAATTTCAAATTTCAAATTCAAACCCCAACCTCCAACCTCCAACCACCATGTCGAAACACCGCAACTACGTGTTTACCGTCAACTTCAAGGATGGTGTTCGACCAATCCTAGGCACGCACTCCCACATCGACTACATCTGCTATCAGCACGAGCGCGGCGAGAACGGCACCGACCACCTTCAAGGCTACGTGGAACTTTCCACGCCTGTTAGCCTTGTTTGGCTCAAGCGCAACATCAACAACGAAGCTCACTGGGAGCCACGTGCAGGTACGGCCAAACAAGCACGTGATTATGCTATGAAGGAGGACACCCGTATCGACGGCCCTTGGGAGATTGGTGTTTGGCGCGAAAAACGACCTGGCAAACGTACCGACCTGGACGATCTTCGAGAGCTAATTGTCAACAACACACCTCTCGACGAAATCATTAGAAGCGGACCCAGTTGTGCCGTCAAGCTCTCTCGCCAGCTGCGAGAGTCCCGAGCCATCCTGGCTCCGCGTCGTAAGGCCGTCACCGATATCGACGTCCGATGCTATTTTGGCGAGGCAGGCGCGGGAAAAACCCGGCAGGCGTGGCTTGATTCTGCGCTGCACGACCCCGACCACCCCGACCCGTACGTCAAGGCCGCGGACAACAAGTGGTGGGACGGCTACGACGCACACAAGGCCGTACTCGTCGACGACTACGGAGGACGAGGATCCGTATTCCCGATATGTTATCACCTCACCCTGACCGACATCTATCCATTACATACGTTAGAAGTTAAGGGGGGGCATGTTTCTGCAAACTTTACTCTTATTATTTTCACATCAAATTTACCCCCGAGTGAATGGTTTCCGGAGGCCACTCCGGACCGTTTACAAGCTGTTATTAGAAGATTTAAAAAGATAGTATATTTTGGTGCTGATCCTATTTTACAGATCATGTATCCACAATAAACTAAGCTTCGTTGTAAGTAACGATAGGAGCATTGAACTCCTGTACGAAAGGCGCATTTGCGATAGTAGGGAACTGAGCTTCGACCCAGACGTTGCCACGGGCGACGCCTGTAGGGGCGTAATCAGCGACTTGGGCGACAGTAATATCCTCTGTCCAAGCGACATTAAGAGCTGCTTCCGTAAAACCGACGTTGGCTTTGTTTGCAGCTTCATTAGTAACTTGTCCGAAAATCTTGAAAAGAAGGTGTACCGTTTTCTTGTTATTCTTGGACAATATCTGCATCTGATTGATTCCGTTAACTGTGTTGACGGCAAGGACTTCACGATCGCGTCCGTGCTGCTTAGGATCCCAGATCCAATCCGGATGGCGTTTAACCGTTCTAGTGACACATTCACCAGGCTGTAGGAGAGACCTAGTTTTCTTTACAATTTTCCATTTTTGGAAGAATGCCGGGACTTGGAAAAGATCGAAACCGATAGCATATTGATTAGCGAGCGGAGCAACGGTGTTTAACAAAGGTTGAGCGGCGTTGCTCGTAATAGCTGAAGATTCGATATAACGTTGTAGCCAAGTTCGAGGAGTTTCCGCTTGATCATCTTGGCTCTTTCCTCCTTTGCGCTTGATTTCGTACATGTCTACGTAAACGCAAGCGTTCGTAGGGTTGACCATAAAAATCTCTACGTGAGTGTTGATTAAACGCAGTTTGTTCAAGTCATA
>JBKDBK010000178.1:0-54770 GCA_046315175.1 Opitutia bacterium
CATGCGGCCGACAAAGACCCGGCGGGCCGCGGGGTCAATGGCCGAAGGCTATGGGACAATCCGCGTCCGGGGTGGCAGGCGGCCTCGGCCTCCGCTCGAATCCATCCCCCTCGGCATTCTCTCGGGCCTTGCGAGGCCTCGCCGCGCTGCCCATTTAGTCCCGATGACCAAGGAACTCGCCTGGACCTGGCTCCTTCTCGCCGGCCTCTTCGAGATCGGCTGGCCCATCGGCATGAAGCTCCAGTCCCAGCCCGCCTGGCGGGTCGCCGGGCCCGCCTTGTCGATCGCCTGCATGGCCGTGAGCATGGGCCTTTTCTGGCTTGCGCTGCGCGGCGTGCCGCTCGGCCTCGCCTACGCCGTGTGGACGAGCATCGGCGCGGCGGGCACCTTCCTCGTCGGCGTCGCCTTCTTCGGGGAGACCGCGCTCCTTCTGCATTGGCTCGGGGTCGCCCTCATCCTGGGCGGCGTCGCGTGCCTCAAGCTGGCCTGATCAGGCCGCCTTGTCCTGCTCAGCCCGCGCCTTGGAGCCCGATCGATTGCGGGCTCTCGCCAGCGCCGCCGCGGCGAGCAGCAAACCCGTGAACCCGAGCGTCGAGGGCTCGGGAATGGCGCTGCCTCCGAAGGTGATGTGTATGTTCGGGTAGCTGCCGGGGACGTTGTTCCAATAGACGTTGTTCCGGAAGGTGTTGAGGGCGACGAACCCAGCCTCCGAGGAGTAGGAGTCGTTGGTCGTGTTTTCCGCGAAGCCTTGGGTGCGCCGGAGGGCAAGGGCCGCGCTCGCATTGTAGACGATGAGCGAGTAGGCCGTGGAGGATTGCATCGTGTACGCGCTGATGTTGGGGATGACCGCGGCGATGAGTTCCAGGTCGAATGGCGTGTTGCTGGGCACTGGCAGGGCGAACGTGACAGTGTCGACCGCC
This sequence comes from Opitutia bacterium, assembly GCA_046315175.1. Lineage (GTDB taxonomy): Bacteria > Verrucomicrobiota > Verrucomicrobiia > Opitutales > UBA953 > UBA8828. Next base: position 921 of record JBKDBK010000178.1, read on the forward strand.
AGCTCGGTCGGCCCGGCGACGGCGGAGTAGGGGGTGGTGTTGGTGGTGTCGCGAAGCGCAACCTTGAAGCTGATGGATGTCGAGGCCGCGAGCGCGCTGGTCAGGTTCAGCCTCATCCAGTCGATGGAGAAGGGGCCGGACGAGCCCGTCACGAAGGCCACGCCGAGGTTCGAGGTATACGAAGTGGACGTGCTGATTGATCCGCTGCCATTCGCGGCGGTGTTCGGCCCCAGATAGGTCACGGTCTGCGCCTGGGTCGCTCCGGTGACGCCGCACAGGGCGACTGCCGCGATGCGCTAGGCACGGCTGGGATAGTTGGGATGGGCGGTTTGCATTGGAGTCAGGATAGGTGGATAACTGGCTTTAGTTTTTTGACAAGCCAAGTCTTCCCGAACCGTGCCCCCGCTCGCCTAACTGCTAGCGCGCTGGACTTCCCGCAGCCGCCGATGGGCGGATTTGAGGCTGGTCGGGCTCCGCTCAGGCGCAGCTCCGGCAGCGTCCGCCCCGCGGCGGCGCGGCGAGGTCGACCAGCCGGGCAAGGTCGCGGGGCAGGGCGGCCCGCCGGTAGTGGGACCAGCGGCCGTCCTTTCGCGCCGTCACCAGGCCGAGCTTCCGCAGCACGGACAGGTGGCGCGAGACGGTTGGCTGGTCGCGCCCGACCTCCGCCTGCAGGTCGCAGACGCAGACCTCCCCCCGGCCGATCCTCGCCAGCAGGCGCAGGCGCGTCGGGTCCGACAGGCCCCGGCAGGCGGCGGCGACGGACGGGGCGCGGGGCGGCTTGACTCGCGGCATGACACCCGGATATACATGTGGCTAAGCATATGCAATTCGCAAAGCCCGCCCCGATGACCGTCGCCGAGTTCCGCGCGGCCCTGGGCAGCCGCCCCAGCCTGAGTCTCCGCTTTCGCCTGCCCACCGGCTCGCTGAGCCCCGCCCACGCCCACCTCACCGAGGTCGCCCGGGTCGAGAAGCGCTTCGTCGACTGCGGCGGCACGGTGCGCACCCAGGTCTCCGCCCGCCTCCAGGTGTGGTCGGCCGACGACACGGAGCATCGCGTGGGCTGTGCCAAGGCGCTCGCGATCCTCGGGCGCGGCGAGTCCCTCCTCGGCTCCGACCAGCTCCCGCTCGAGGTCGAGATGGACTTCCCGCTGCTCACCGTCTTCCCCGTGCTCGGCTCGGCGGTCGAGGACGGCGCGCTCGTCTTCCTCCTCGGCGCCACCAAGGCCGATTGCCTCGCGCCCGAGGCCTGCCTGCCTCCGACGGCCTGTCAGCCCGGCTCAGGCTGCTGCTGAGCCCTCTCCCCATGCCCAAGCCGCTCGTCCTCATCCTCTGCACCGGCAACTCCTGCCGGAGCCACCTGGCCGAGGCCATCCTGCGGAAGGCCGCCGGCGACTTGGTCGATGTCGCCAGCGCCGGCTCCAAGCCCGCGGGCTACGTCCACCCCGAGGCCCTCGCCGTCCTCGCCGAGGTCGGCATCGGCGCCGCGGGCCACCGCTCGAAGCACCTCTCGGAGTTCCTCGGTTCGCAGGTCGACACCGTCATCACCGTCTGCGGCAACGCCGACCAGGTCTGCCCGACCTTCCCCGGCCAGGTCCGCCGCCACCACTGGGGCTTCGACGACCCGGCCCACGCCACCGGCACGCCCGAGCAGGTGCGCGCCGAGTTCCGCCGCGTGCGCGACGAGATCCGCCGCGTCTTCGAGGCCTACGCGGCCGGCCTGCGCGACGCCCGATGAGCCCGGGCCGCCGCGCGCTCGCCGAGTTTCTGGGCACGGCGGCGCTCCTCGCGACCGTCGTCGGCTCCGGCCACATGGGCCAGTCGCTCGCGGGCGGCAACCTGGCGGTCGCCCTCCTCGCCAACAGCCTCGCCACCGCGGCCGTCCTCTATGTCCTGATCACGGCCATCGGTCCCGTTTCCGGCGCGCACCTGAACCCGGTGGTGTCGGTCATGGCCTGGCGTGACGGCGACCTCCCCGCTCGACTGCTGCCGGCCTATGTCGCCGCCCAGGTGTCGGGCGCGGTCGCCGGCGCCGGGGTCGCCCACCTCCTGTTCGGCCTGCCGCTGCTCCAGGTGTCGTCCCAGACCCGCTCCGCGCCCAACCTCTGGCTGAGCGAGCTGGTCGCCACGGTCGCGCTCCTGGTCGTCGTCAGGTCCTGCCGGGGCGCAGCTGCCGGCCGAGCCCCGGCGCTCGTGGCCCTGACGGTCGGGGCGGGCTACTGGGCGACCTCGTCCACCTTCTTCGCGAACCCGGCGGCCACGCTGGCCCGGACGCTGAGCGACACCTTCGCGGGCATCCGCCCCGCCGACGCGCCGGCCTTCGTCCTCGCCCAGCTCATCGGCCTGGGCCTCGTGCTGGCGTTCGTGCGGCGGATGCGCTGAGCCGCGGCCTTACCTGCAAACCGAGGTGAGGTTGGGGGGAAATGAAACAGTTGTTTGACTTCACGCTTGTCCGATTCGTCGGCTTGCCCAGCATCGCGGAATGATCCGAGCAATCCTGGCCCTGTTCCTGCTTCCCTTGGCGGCCTCCGCGGCGCCGGAGACCTGGAGGGGCGAGGCCCTGGCCAGCTTCGCGGGAACCTCGACGCTTCACGATTGGAGCGGCAAGGCGCCGGCCAAGCCCTTCTCGGCCACGGTCGACGCGGCCGATCCCAGGTCGCCCCACATCGTCGCCGTGCTTCAGGTGGCGGTCGCGGGGATGGACACCGACGACGAGGGGCGCGATGAGAACCTGCGCAAGGCGATGCGCGTCGACGAGCACCCGCTCATCCTGGGCAAGGTCGCCGCCCGCATCCCGCCCGAGGTTGTCCAAGGGTCGTCGGGCAGGGTGCCCATCGTTCTCGGCCTGCTGGGCAGGGAGACGGCGATTGAGGGGACGATCGAGAATTGGCGGGAATCGGGCAAGGAGGTGTCATTCGACTGCGGTTTCGATGTCTCGCTGAGGGCGAGCGGCATCGAGATTCCCGCGTTTCTCTTCTTCATCCGCGTCGGCGACGGGATCAAGGTCCGTGTCCGCGTCGTCCTCACCCGTCCCTGAGCCGAGCCCATGACCGCGATTATCCACCACATCGCGACGGCGACGCCGCCCCATGCCTACCCCAACGAGGTGCTGCGGGATCGCCTTAGGTCCTGGGTTCCGGATCCCGGCCTGCGCGACCTTGTCGACCGCGTCCACGCTCGCAGCGGCATCGCGACGCGCCACAGCGCGCTGGACGATTTCCGCACGGGCGACGGCGAGCTGTTCCGCACCCTGCCCGGGGGCGAGGCCTCCTCGCCAGGCACGGGCGAGCGCAACCGCGTCTACGCCCGCGCGGCGCGCGTGCTGGCGGTGGAGGTTGCCCGCCGGGCCCTGGCGGGCTGCCCCGGCATCGCCCCCTCCGAGGTCACCCACCTGGTCCTGGCCTCCTGCACCGGGTTCGCCAACCCGGGCCCGGATTACCACATCATCCGCGACCTCGGGCTGCGCGAGGACGTCGAGCGCTTCACCGTCGGCTTCATGGGGTGCTACGCGGCCTTCCCCGCGCTGCGGATGGCCGCGCAGTTCTGCGCCGCCAACCCGCGCGCCGTGGTCCTCGTGGTCTGCCTCGAGCTCTGCACCCTGCACATGCAGCCGGAACCGACCCCCGAGAACATCGTGGCCAACTCCCTTTTCGCCGACGGCGCCGCCGCCGCGGTGGTGAGCGCGCGCGCCCCCGCCCCGGGGCGCGCCCACTATCGGCTCGGGACCTTCCGCTCCGCGCTGGTTCCAGGCAGCGAGGAGCACATGGCGTGGGACGTGGGCGACCGCGGCTTCAAGATGGTGTTGTCGGCCTATGTCCCCGGCCTGATCGGCGCCAACATCCGGGGCATCGTGGGCGACCTGCTCGCCCGCGCCGGCCTCGACGCCGGGAAGGTCGGCGCCTGGGCCGTGCATCCGGGGGGGCGCGCCATCCTCGACCAGGTCGAGCGTCAGATGGGGCTTCCCGCCGACGCGCTCGAGGTCTCGCGCGGCGTGCTTCGGGACTACGGCAACATGAGCAGCCCCACCGTTCTGTTCGTCCTGCAGCGCATGCTCGAGCAGGGCGGCCCGGGCCGGTCAACCACCTGCGCCTTGGCCTTCGGCCCCGGTCTCACCGTCGAGTCGGCCGTCCTTGAGCGCGTTGGCGTCGCCCAGCCCGCCGCGGTCTCGGGCCCCGCCCCCTCGTCCCGATGAGTCCCCTGGAGGTCGACGTGGCCATCGCCGGCGCCGGACCCGTCGGGCTGCTTCTCGCCTGCCTGCTGCGCGCCCGCGGCCTGTCCGTCGCGGTGCTCGAGCGCCGGGCTTCGCCATCGACCTATTCCGCCGCCATCGGGATCACGCCGCCTTCGCTGCGCATCCTGGGGTCCGTCGGGGCCGACCGCGCGGTGATCGACGCCGGGGTCAAGGTTCGCGACTGCCACCTGCACGGCCGCCGGGGTCCCCTGGGGCGGGTCAGTTTCCGCGACATTCCCGACGACCATCGCTACATCCTCTCGCTCCCCCAGTCCGAGACCGCCGCCCTCCTTCGTCGTCGGCTTGGCGACGGCGTCGTGCGCGACGGCTGGGAGGTGACCGGGCTTTCCCAGGACGACGCCGGTGTTGTGCTCATAACCGCGGGCGGCGAGGTCCGCGCGCGCTACGCCGTCGGCTGCGACGGCGCCCGGAGCCGTGTCCGCGAGGCGCTCGGCATCCGCGCGCCCGGCCGCCGCTACGGCTTCCATTTCGTGATGGCGGACTTCGTCGACCGCTCCGGCCTCGGCGACGAGGCCCACCTCTTCTTCAAGCCCGAGGGCTCGGTCGAGTCCTTCCCGCTGCCCGGAAGCCTCCGCCGCTGGGTCGTGCAGACCGAGCGGCGCATCGATTCGCCCCAGCCCGGCCTGGTCGCCGACCTCGTGCGGCGTCGGACGGGCTTCGCGCTCGGCAACGCCGACCAGCTGAACGCCCACGCCTTCACCCCCCGGCGCTTCAACTGCGAGCGCTACCACGACGGTCGCGTGGCCCTCTGCGGCGACGCCGCCCACGGGATGAGCCCGGCGGGAGGGCAGGGCATGAACACCGGTTTCGCGGACGCGGAATTCCTCGCCGAGGTCCTAGCCTCCCCCGATCCCCGGGCCCTTCTGCCCGCCTACACCCGCTATCGGCGCCGTGCCGCCTCGGCTGCCATCTTCCGCGCGGGCTGGGGCATGAGCCTCGGCACCTGGACCGGTCGGCCGCTTTCCGTCCTGCGCGACGTCATCCTGCGCCATGTCCTGTGCCGGGGCCCCATCGGCCGCCGGATGGGTTCCTTCTACGCCATGCTCACCATTCCCTTCAACACCCTCGCCGCCGTCCCCGCCCGGGCGCTGCGCGCCGAGGTCTCCTGACCATGCCTCAAGCCTACGTGCCGACCCTCGAGGGGGCCGCCTCCCATTACGACGACCTCGACGCCTTTTACCGCGAGATCTGGGGCGAGCACGTCCACCACGGCGTCTGGGAGGAAGGCGACGAGTCGGACAAGCAGGCGGCGGAGAAGCTCGTCCGCATCCTCGCCGATCTCGGCGGCATCCGCGCCGGCGACAGGGTCTGCGACATCGGCTGCGGCTACGGCGCCACCTCGCGCATCCTCGCGGAGCGCCTCGGCGCCGAGATGACCGGCCTCACGATCTCCGCCACCCAGCTCGCCTACGCCAAGGCCAACAACACCGTGCCCGGGCGCACCGAGTTCCTGCTCCGCGACTGGTACGACAACCGCCTGCCCGCCGGCCGGTTCGACGTCGCCCTGACCGTCGAGAGTCTCGAGCACATGCCCGACCTGCCCGGCTTTTTCCGCGAATGCCACCGCGTGCTCAAGCCCGGGGGCCGCCTGGTCGGCTCCGCCTGGATGTCCTGCGAGAAGCCCGGGACCTTCGCCCGCCGCCACCTGATCGACGCCATCACGCGCGAGGCGCAGATCGCGGGCATCCGGCCCGAGAGCGAGTTCCGCGCCGCCATCGAGGCCGCCGGTTTCACCGGCTACGCCTTCGAGGACCGAGCCGACCAGGTGAAGCGCACCTGGCCCCTCTGCGCCTGGCGCACCCTCAAGGGGCTGCTCACCAAGCCGCATTACCGCAGCTTCATCCTCGGCTCGCGCAACCCCAACCGCATCTTCGCCCTCACCCTCTTCCGCATCTGGGCTGCCTACGAGCTCGGCGTCCAGCGCTACGGCATCTTCAGCGCGACCAAGGCCTGAGACTCAGCGTCGGAGGAAGACGAAGACGCCGTGCTTGTTGGCGAGGGCGAGGTCAGGGCGCGCATCGCCGTCGATCCTGCCCGTCCAGAACTGCGTGCCCACGCCGCTGTCGCCGTCGATCTTCACCGGCCGGTAGCTGGCGCCGCCCTGGCCATCCCTGGAGAGCAGGAAGCCGTAGAGCACGGGCGCGGCCATGGGTTCGGGATCCTGCTTGGTGCCGTGGGCCCACTTGCGCTTGCCGGTCACGATGTCGAGCAGGCCGTCGCCGTCGAGGTCCACCAGCTCGACCGCATGGGGCTGGGTGAAGGAGACGCCGTTGAGGACCTCCTGGGCCGAGGCCCCGAGGATGCGGTGCTCGCGGAAGGCGCCGTCGGGCAGTTGCTCGAACCAGGCGAGGCCGTAGCCGTGGGCCTGGAGGGCGGTGATCACGTCGGGGCGCCTGTCGCCGTTGACGTCCATGACGTGCCTCTGGGCGCCGCCCGGTCCGAACTTGGCGGGGTGGAATCTCCAAGGGACGTCGGCCGCGCGGTCGGCCGGCTGCTCGTACCAGCCGTCCTTCACCAGGATGTCGGCCCTGCCGTCGGCGTTGACGTCCCCGGCGCCGTAGCCGTGCGTGTACTTGTGGGCTTGCCGGGTGGGCTCGCTGACGGCCCGGAACCGCGCCTTGGCGAGGGGGTTCTTCCGGTCGACCTCGAAGTAGCCGAAGCGGCCGCCGTTCTCGCCCCGGAGGGTGGTGTGGACGAGGATCTCGGGCCAGCCGTCGCCGTTGATGTCGGCGAGGGCGGGCGACTCGCCGTCGGCGATGTCGACCAGCGCGTGCCGAGCCCAGTCGCCTGGCTTGCCGGCGGGGTTGACGAAGAGCAGGGCGGGCTCGCCCGGGAGGCCAAAGACAAGGAGGTCGGTCCAGCCGTCGCCGGTGAGGTCGTGCGCGAACTGCAGGAAGTAGTCCGAGTAGCCGGTCTCGGGGTTGTAGGGCGTCTTGGCGGGACCTGATTTGTTGTCCCGCTCCGGCGTGTAGGCGACGCGCTGGGCAAAGTCCGGCCCCTGCCAGATGAAGCGTCCGGCCGCGACATCCGGGTGGCCGTCGCGGTTGAAGTCCGCCACGGCGCAGCCTTCCGCGACGAACTCCTTGGTCAGGGTCCGCTTCTCGAAGCGAACTTCCTGGGCCAGGGCGAGGCAGGGTAGGACCAAGAGGACGGGGGCGGCGCGCATGCGGACATGCTTGGCCGGCAGCCGGGGCGGTCAAGCCGGCTCGGGATTGCCAAGGCTCGGTCCCGCCCCAGCCTGCGCGCATGGAGCAGCCGCGCCTGACCGAAGTCGCCGGTCCCGATCTCGGGCCCTGGGTCGACGCGCTCGGGGCCCTGCGCATCGAGGTTTTTCGCGAGTATCCCTATCTCTACGAGGGCGATCTCGAGTACGAGCGCCGCTACCTGTCGGTCTACCTCGGATGTCCCAGGGCCCGGATTGTGCTCGTGCAGGATGACGGGGGCCGCCTGGTCGGGGCGACCACCTGCCTTCCGCTGTCGGACGAGGACGCGGCGTTCCGCGAGCCCTTTGCCCAAGTCGGGCATGATCCCGCGGACTGGCTCTACCTCGGCGAGAGCCTCCTCCTTCCGGCTTGGAGGGGCAGGGGGTTGGGCAAGCTGTTCTTCGACCGCCGCGAGGCCCACGCCGCGCGGCTGGGATTGGGACGGACAACCTTCTGCGCGGTGGCGCGGCCCGACAGCCACCCGCTGCGCCCCGCCTCCTACCGCCCTCTGCGCCCCTTCTGGGAATCCCGGGGCTACGCCGAGCAAGCCACCCTGCAAGCGACCTATCGGTGGAAGGATATTGGCGAGACGGACGAGACCCCCAAGGCTTTGACCTTCTGGACCAAGACATGGACCGCCTGACCCTCGAGCTTCAGACCTTCGACGTCGCCGCCCCCGAGGCCGGGACCACCGACGCGTTCGCCGACCTTGTCGCCCGCCGGGTGGTCGCGGCCTGGGACGACGGGGCGGATGTCGTGGTGCTGCCCGAGCTCCTCTGGGTGGGCCTGTCGAGGTTCGCGGATTCCCCCGACGGCACCCGCGCCCTGGCCGACCTCTTCTGGGGGCGCCTATGGCCGGCGCTCCAGCGGACGCTCCTTCGACCCGGCAAGGCCGCCGTGCTCGGCACGGTTCCCTGGGCCGAGCCCGACGGCACGCTGCGCAACCGCGCGCCCATCGTGTCCGACGGCAAGGTCCTCCATCAGGACAAGATCAACCTGACCCCCTGGGAGTCCTCGCTGCGCGGCGGGGACGTCCTGCGGGTCTGGGATTTCGGCGGCGTGCGCTGCGCCGTCGTCATCTGCCTCGACATCGAGGTGCCCGAGCTCTCGGTCGCCCTGCGCGGCAAGGCGGTCGACCTGCTCCTCGTGCCGAGCGCCACCGAGAACATCCTCGGCGTCGAGCGCGTCGGGCGCTGCGCGGACGCGCGCGCCGTCGAGCTCTGCTGCCACGTGGGCCTCGCGCACCTGGTCGGCGACATCAACTCGAGCCTGGTCGACGCCAATGTCGGGCGCCTCGGCGTCTTCTCCCCCTCCCAGTCCGCCTTCGGCGGATCACCCCGCCAGCGCGTCAGCGAGGTCGTGTCCTCCGGCTTCCACCGCCTCCGCGCCGAGCTCGATATCGCCGCCCTGCGTCGCCAGCGCGACCTCGCCCTCGAGACCAATCCCGCGCGCCTGCGCCCCGGCGCCCTCCGCCTCGACGGCTGACCCTTTCCCATGACCGACCTCATCCGCGCCTACTACCAAGCCTTCAACTCCGGCGACCGCGAGGCCCTGCTGGCCTTGCTCCATCCCGACATCGTCCACGAGATCAACGAGGGCGGCGTCGAGGTCGGCCTCCCCGCCTTCCGGGCCTTCCTCGGGCGCATGGATCGCTCATACAGGGAGACGGTCGAGGACCTCGTGGTCTTCGCCGGCGACCAGCCGGGCCGCTTCGCCGCCGAGTTCTTCATCCGCGGTAAGTACCTTCGCACCGACGAAGGCCTCCCGGAGGCCAAGGGCCAGGAGTACCATCTCCGGGTGGGGGCCTTCCTCGAGATCAGGGATGGCAAGGTCGCCCGCGTCACCAATCTCTACAATTTGGCGGCCTGGACGCGGATGGTGGGCGAATAGCCCGAAACCGGGGTAATCAACCCTGCTTTCGAACTTTCAAACAGGCGTTTGCAGAAAAGATAATCTCTCGTTGCCAGCCGTTCGGATGGGGATAGGATGTCGGCTCACCCCGCCATCCATGAGCAAACTCCAACGCCTCCTCGCGATTCTCGGTCTCGCCACCCTGGTCGCCCTTCCTGTCCGCGCCAGCTGGGATGATGACGACTACGACGATCTCGACGACGATGTCAGCCTCACCGCCGAGCAGCGCCTGACCGAGTCCCAGAAGAAGTCGCTCGAGGCCGCCGCGCGCGCCGCCAAGCTGTCGGCTGCCGCCGCCGAGCGCGCCGCCAAGGTGTCGGCCGCCGCCGCCGAGAGAGCCGTCCGCACCAGCCCCAAGCTCGTTCGCGACGCGGTCAAGGCCCAGGGCAAGTACAATGTCGAGCTGGCCAAGCTGGGTGAGGAGCAGGGTGTGCTCAATTCCCTCACCGCCCTCGCGACCGAGCTCGGCACCGACCTGACCGGTCTGCCCACCGTGCAGGAAATCCTCACCTCCCAGCAAGCCGCCGCAACCGAGGACGCCGCCTTCTACCGCAGCCTCATCCCGATGACCGCTGCCGAGCGCGCCGCCGCCCTGGCCACCCGCTCGATTTCCGACGACGATGACGAGGAGGAGTTCGAGGACGGGCTCGCTGGCATCGACGAGCTGCAGATGATGGTTATCGAGGCCACGGTCGAGTACGCCGAGGAGCTTGGCGATGTCGCCGAAGCCTACGCGCAGTGGCAGGACAAGCTGGCGCTCTCCCTTCTCTCGTCCGCCGACTACCGCGCCGAGTTGGCTCGCCGCGCCACCATCGAGCGCGCCCGCAAGGCCGAGCTCCTGGCGCTGCCTCGCACCTCGCAGGTCTGGCTGCGCAAGGCTTGGAGCGCCGAGGAGGACGCCGCCGAGGCCGCCGCCGCCCTCGAGTGGATTGGCCTAGACTGAATCGCGACCCAGGCTGCACCGGGCCCGGCTTTTGCCGGGCCCTTTTTTTGGTCCCGCGCACAAAAGGGTGGTCGGTGGAGGCGCAGGGATGTTATCTCGAGCGCGTGACAAGGGCATCCCGAGGTCCGCTGGTCGTTCGGCTCCGCAACTGGGTCGGCGATGTCGTCCTCTCCGTGCCCACGCTGCGTCGGCTGGAGCAGGCTGGATACGAGCTTCACCTGGTTGGCAAAGGCTGGGCCGCCGACCTGCTGGGGGGCTATGGATGGAAGGTCCATCGCCTGGCCCCTGGAAGGCTCGGGGCGATCAGGCAGCTGAGGGAACTGCGCCGCGACCTCGGCGGGGACGCGCGCCTGCTGATTTTTCCCTATTCCTTCGGCTCGGCTCTCGAGGCCCGAGCGGCCGGTTTTTCCGCGGTCGGCTTTGGCGGCCAGGCCCGCGGCTGGCTGCTCGGGCTGTCCGTTCCCCAGCGCCGAGACTTGCACACGCGGGAGGAGTATTGGTCGCTCGGCCAGGCCTTCCTCGGGCTGCGGGAGCCGCCCCCGGCCGAGGACCAGCCTTGGGCCTTCGCTCCCTCGGCCGAGGCCGAGGCCGAGGCGCTTGTCCGGCGCCACGGCCTGCAGCCCGGCTATGTGGTCATTTGTCCCTTCGCGGGCGGCAAGGTCGACGAGCAGCTGAAGCGCTGGCCGCACTTTGCGGATTTCGCCCGCGGGATCGCCCGGGAGGGAAGGTCCGTGGTGATTTGCCCCGGCAGCCCGCGCGAGGAGGAGATCGCCCGCGCCGAGTACCCCGATGCCAAGGTCCTCGCCGGCGTCGGCATGTCGGCCTACGGCGTCCTGATGCGCCGCGCCGCCCTGGTTGTCTCCAACGACACGGGCCCGGGGCATCTGGCCGCCGCCGCCGGCGCCAAGGTCCTCTCGGTTTTCGGCCCCACGTCGGTGGACCGCTGGCGCACGCGGGGGCCGCGCGCCGAGTTCCTCCAGGGCTGGCCGGAATGGCCCGCCTCAGCCGCCGTTCTCGCGAGGTCGCGCTCGCTTCTGGACGCCTGATCCGCCACGCTGGGGGCATGTCCGACGTCCCCGCCGCCCTCGCCGCCCTCGTCATCGCCGAGCACGACCGACTGCTCGCGGATCCGGCCTGGCCGCCCGCCGAGGAGCCGGCGGAGGGTCAGGGCGGGCCGCTTTGGCCTTGGGTTCGGACCAATCACCGGTTCAACACCCTGCTCTGGCGCGAGGAGGACCTTGCCCGCCGCACCAAGGCGGCGGATGCCGAGATTGTGTCCAACAAGCGCGCCATCGACCGCTTCAACCAGCGGCGCAACGACGCCACGGAGCGGGTCGACGAGATCCTCCTGACCTCCCTCGGGTTGGTCGATCCCGCCACCGCCGGCTCGGACGCCCCGGTCGCCAAGGTCGCTCCCGGTTCTCGCCTCAACAGCGAGACCGCGGGCAGCATGGTCGACCGCATGTCGATCCTCGCCCTCAAGGTGCACGCCATGGAGGCCCAGACTCGGCGGACCGACACCGACGCCGCCGCGCTCGAGGCCAGCCGCCGCAAGCTCGCCCAGCTCCGGCTCCAGCGCCAGGACCTCGGGGTGTGCCTTGACCAGCTGCTGGCCGACGCGCGCGCCGGCCGCGCCCACTTCAAGGTCTACCGCCAGTTCAAGATGTACAACGACCCCCGCCTCAATCCCGCCCTCGTGGCCGAGGCCAAGGGCGGGCAGGTCGGGGGCCGCTGAGCCGTCCGGGGCGTCAGGCCTTGCCGGGGACCGGGGGCTTCTCCTCGGGCAGGCTGACCGTGCCCTTCTCGAAGTCCTCGGCGCTGGGCTTGCAGGCCAGGTTGTAGTACGGCGACTTGTCGTTCTTCAGGAGGTCGTCCCAGCGGACGATGTCGCCGGTGTAGGCCGAGATGCGGGCCATGATGGCGGCGAGGGTCGACTCGGTCACGGCCTGCGTCTCGTTGATCGGCTTGCCCGCGAGGACCGACTTGATGAGGGCGACGTGCTCCTGGACGTAGGGGTTGTCGGACTCGAGCTTGACCTCGGGCACCTCGACCTTGGCTCCGGACACGCGGCCGCCGCCGAAGGCCTCGCCCGTGGCGCCGGTGAACTGCTCGCCCACCCTGCTCCAGGTGCCGGTGATCTGGCGGCACTGGCTGTGGATGTGCACGCCCTGTCCGAAGTCGAAGTCGACGCTGAAGAAGTCGAACATGTTGCCGGTCTCGCGCCGGGCGCGGGCGCCGTAGCCGACGGCCGAGATGGGCGGACGCCCGATGAACCACAGGGCCACGTCGATGTTGTGGACGTGCTGCTCGACGATGTGGTCGCCGGAGATCTCGGTGAAGTTCAGCCAGTTGCGGGCCAGGTAGGAGGCGTCCGACTCGCCCTCCTTGCGGCGCTTGATCCAGGGCACGGTGCCGTTCCAGTGGACGGTGCCGCCGCGGATGGGCCCGATGGCGCCGGCGTCGATGCGGGCCTTGTTCAGGAGATAGGCGGCCTGGTGGCGGCGCTGGGTGCCGGCGACCACCCCCAGCCCCTTGGCCTTGGCTTTCTCGCCGGTCGCCAGCATGGCGCGGGCGCCCACCGGGTCGACGCACACCGGCTTCTCAATGAAGCAGTGCTTGCCCGCCTCGACGGCCGCCGCGAACTGGATGGGGCGGAAGGAGGGCGGGGTCGCCATGACGACGAAGTCGCAGCCGCTGGCGATCACCTTGCGATAGTTGTAGAAGCCGCCGAAGGCCTTGTCCGCCGGCAGGCCCAGGCCCTGGGCGGTGCGCTTCGCCGCCTCCTCAAAGGCGTCGCCGACCGCGGTCACCTCGACCGGAATGCCGAGGATCTTCGCCGCGGCCTGGAAGTCGCGGATGGCGCCGTTGCCACGGCCGCCGCAGCCGACCAGCCCGACCTTGAGGGTGGCGGGGCGCTTGCCCGCCTCGAGGCCGAGGGCGGGGGCGGCGGCGAGGGCGGCGCCGGCGAGGGCGGCGGTGGCGAGGAACTGGCGGCGGGGTTGGGTTTCCATGGGACGGGTTTTAGTACCGCCAAAGCCGCCCTTGGTTCCCTGTCGTGCTCAGTCCTCGGACGAATGGCTGGCGGGGCGCCCGGGAATCGAGAGCGTGCGGTCGCCCGAGCTGTCCGTGAGGATCAGGCTGGCGACAAGCCCGACCACGAAGCACGTGGCGAAGCCGACTAGCCCGTAGAGGATGCCGATGACGGGTGCCTCGAGAATCCACAGGGCGAGGACTGCGGCGAATCCGGCCAACGCCCCGACCATGGCGCCCCGGCCGTTGGCCGCCTTGGTGAAGACCCCCAGCGCGAAGAGCCCGCCCATCGACCCCGCCGTCAGGCCGATCAGGGTGTTGAAGGTCTGGAAGGCCGAGCTCACCCCGCTCCAGGCCATCGCGAGGGCCGCGCCCACCGAGACCAAGCCGGTCACAACCACGAAGATCATGGCCGACCTGAGGTAGTGGGCGTCGGGGCGGCCCGGCCGGAGCAGGCGCTCGTCGACATCCTTGATGAACGAGGTGGCGAGGCTGTTGAGGGAGGACGAGATCGTCGACTGCGAGGCCGCGAAGATGGCGGCGATGACCAGCCCGACGACGCCCACCGGGAGCTGCTGCAGGATGAAGTGGGGCAGCACGGCGTCGGGAGCCGCCATGGCGGGGTCGATTCTCTCCGGATGGGTCTTGTAGAAGGCGTACATCGCCGTCCCGAGCAGGAAGAAGACGAGGGAGCCGGCGAGCGACATCCAGAGGTTGATGCGCATCGAGCGGCGCGCGGCGCCCAGGTCGGGGGTGGTGACGTACCGCTGGACGACGTCCTGGCTCGAGGTGTACGAGATCAGCGAGTTGAAGCCGAAGGCCAGGAAGATGACCCAGAACGACGCGGTGCCCGCCGTCAGGTCCAGCCCGCCCCACTCCAGGTTGCCCATCAGCTTGTTGTCGGCCTGAGCGATCGCCCAGGCGCCCCCCACGCCGCCGTCCACCTGCGCCACCGCCAGCACGAGGCAAAGCACGGCCCCGCCCATCAGGACAACCGCCTGGATGGCGTCGGTCCAGACCACGGCCTGGATGCCGCCCATGACGGTGTAGACGATGCAGAGCAGCCCGAGCACGACGATCGAGCTCATGATCCCGATGTCCGAGACCGAGGCCAGGGCCAGCGCCGGGAGATAGAGCACGATGGCGATCCGGCCGAGATGGAGGAGGAGGAACGAGGCGGCCGCGAAAAGGCGGCACTCCAGGTTGAAGCGCCGCTCGAGGTACTCGTAGGCGGAGGTCAGGTCGAGCTTCCGGAAGAAGGGCAGGTAGAAGGCGCCCACGATCGGCACCACCGCGAGCAGGGCGAGCTGGCCCACGTACCAGGTGATGTCGCTGTGGTAGGCCTTCGCGGGGACGCCCATGAACGTGAGCGAGCTCAGCATGGTCGCGAAGATGGAGAGCCCGGCCACCCAGACGGGCACCGACTTGCCGCCGCGGAAGTAGGCCTCGGTCGTGCCAGCCGCCTCGCGGCGCATGAAGAACCAGCCGACGCCGATCATCCCGCCGAGGTAGAGGACCACCACCGCCCAGTCGGTCGCGGCCATGGACGCCTTGTTGGGCGAGGCCTCGACCGTCAGGACCTGGGTGGTGCGGACGGCGGGGCGGCGCTCGCCGCCGGGGACCCGCCAAGCCCCCTTCCAGTCGACCGCCGTCGTCACCGCCGGCGAGACGGTGTCCGCCGGCAGGCTCGCAACCTCGGCCCAGGTGTCGGTCACGGTGTCGTACTGCAGGATGCCCCGCGGGAAGCCGGGATGGTCGCCCGGGGGCTGGAAGCCCACCTTGCTGCCGTCATCGCCGCCGATGAGCAGCAGGTGACTCTTGCCAACCGTCGGCGCGGGGGAGGGGGCGGCGACTGCCGCCCTGGGCATTTCGGCCAGGCGTCGCCAGCCCTTTTCCGGTTGGTAGCTCCAGGCATCCCTGAGGTAGGTCCGCGCGGGCTTGCCATCGGGACCGGGGGCGAGCGAGGCGCCGGAGAAGACGAACAGCTTGCCGTCGCGCACGGAGACAACAGGGAGAATACGCCCGGGAGCGGGAATCGGCTCGAGGCGTTCCCAGCCGCGTCCCGGGTTGGCCAGGTCGAACACGAGCAGGTCCGCCGACGCGCGGGTGGCGTCGGGTCGCTCCGTGCCGCCGATGACGTAGACCTTCTCTTCCAGACGCGCCGCGGCGGCGTAGGCGAGGGGGCTGGGCAGCGGTGCCATCTCCTCAAACGCGACCAGCTGCTCCCTGGTCACGAGCTGCCCTCGACGGCGGAGCAGGAAGACGTCCGGATAATGCCGCTCCGCGTCGGCGCCGCCGATGCAAAGCACGCCGCGACCTGTCCCGACCTGGGTGCCGTGTCCGATCGGGCGAGGCAGCCGCCCGATCTTTTCCCAGGCCCCCTCGGGTTGCTGGAGGAAGTAGACCTCGTCATGCCAGGCCTTGGCGCCCCCCTGCCACGGCGGGCCGTCGGGAAAGTTGGTGCCGCCGGCGAAGACCAGTCCTCCCTCGGCGACGCCGACAAAGGCCGCGGCTCGCCCGTGCTCGATCGGCATGTCGGGCAGCCGGGACACCTCGAGCGCCGCGAAGGAGGTCGCTGCCCAGAGCATCGTGGAAAGGAAAGCAGCCTTGGCCGTGGTTCGCATGGTGCCGCCATCGTCCTGCTCTCCGCGGAATGTGCAACTGGGGTTTTCCCATGGCCGCCGCGTCTCCCTCTGCCCAAGCCCAGGCTGGCTGTTTTTCCGCAGATGGAGGGGCGCTTTTGGCTCTGGCTAGTTGAAATTGCCAAGTGTCGCGCCTGGTCTCGGCACGGGGAACCCCCTCGGTGCCCGACTGTCGTTCCCTTCATGGCTCACCCCCTCCTTGTCCTATCCCTCGCCGCGCTGACGGGTTCCCTCGGCGCCGGCGAGGCCACCTGGACCGCCTACGTCGGCACCTCCGGCCCCGGAGCCCTGGGCGTGCACGCCGTCACGCTCGGTCGCGCCACCGGCAAGCTCGGCCAGCCCCGCCTCCTCGCCGAGGCCAAGGGCGCCTCCTGGGTGACGCCCCATCCCAAGGGAAGGGTGCTTTACGCCACGGGCGAGGGCAGGGAAGGGCGCGTCATCGCCCTGCGGCTGGTGGGCGAAGGCAAGGCCGAGCTGATCAACGCCGAGTCGTCGGGCGGCGCCGGCCCCTGCCACCTGGCGGTCGACCCCAGCGGCCAGACGTTATTGGTGGCCAATTACGGCGGTGGCTCGGTGGCCAGCCTGCCCCTGCGACCCGACGGCTCGCTCGGCCCCGCCGTCTCCGTCATCCGGCACCAGGGATCGGGTCCGAGCGAGCGGCGCCAGAAGGGACCCCATGCCCACGGCGTCCACCTGGATCGCGCCGGACGGGTCCATGTGCCCGATCTCGGCGCGGACCGGATCTTCGTCCACGGCCTCGACCCCGCCACCGCCCGCCTCGCCCAGGATGCGGCGCCGGCCGCGGTCGCCGCGCCCGGCGCCGGCCCTCGCCACCTCGACTTCCATCCCTCGGGGCGCTTCGCCTATGTCTGCAACGAGCTGGACCTGACCGTCACCGCCTACGGGGTCGATGCCGCCACGGGTGCCCTCCGGGCCCTGCACAGCCTGCCGACCCTGCCCGCGGGGGCCTCGCCCGAGGGCGCCTCGACGGCCGAGATCCTCGTCCATCCCTCGGGAAAGTCGCTGTACGTGAGCAACCGGGGGCACAACTCCCTCGCCGTCTACGCCGTCGCCGATGACGGTAGGCTGAGCCTCCTCCAGCACCAGCCCGGGGTGCCCGCCAAGCCCCGCGGCTTCGGCATCAGCCCGTGCGGCCGGTGGCTCATCTGCGCCGGTCAGGATGCCGGCACGCTCCGAACCTACGCCGTCGCCGCCGACGGGCGCCTCTCCGACACCGGGCACGAGGTGGCCGTCGCCGCCGCGGCTTGCGTTGTCTTCGCGCCCGGCCCATAAGTCGGTCGCGATGCGCCTCCACCTCCTCGCGCTGGCGCCGTTGGCGGCCGTTGCGGCCCCGGTCGACTTCGCGCACGAGGTGATCCCCGTCCTCCGCAAGCACTGCGCCGAGTGTCACACCGGCGAGAAGAAGAAGGGCGGGCTCTCCATGAACACCTTGGCCGAGCTCCTCGAGGGCGGGGAGAACGGACCGGTGCTCGTCCCGGGCAAGCCCGCGGATTCCAAGCTCCTCGCGGTCGTCGTGGCTGATCCCGACAGCGAGGAGCGCATGCCGCCCAAGGGCAAGGGGTTGGACGCGCGGGAGGCCGATCTTCTTCGCCGCTGGGTGGCCGAGGGCGCTCCCTGGACGCCGGGTTTCGCCTTCAAGGCCCCCGCCTACGAGCCCCCGCTCCGCCCCCGCCGACCCACCCTGCCCGAGGCCTCCCGGGGCAGGGTTCACCCGGTTGACCGGGTGGTCGACGCATGGCTCGGCGCCCGCAAGCTGCCGCTGCCCGCCGCGGCCGAGGACTCGGCCTTCCTGCGCCGCGCGCACCTCGACCTCGTCGGCATCCTGCCCACCGCCGAGGAGGCGAGGGCTTTCCTCGCGGATTCCAGCCCGGACAAGCGCGAGCGGCTGGTGCGGTCCCTGCTCGCGAGGGACGTCGACTATGCCGACCATTGGATGAGCTTCTGGAACGACCTCCTCCGCAACGACTACGCGGGCACGGGCTACATCGACGGCGGCCGCCGCCAGGTCACCCAATGGCTCCATCGCTCGCTCCTCGAGAACCGCTCCTACGACCGGATGGTCCGCGAGCTCGTCAACCCCGTGCCCGGCAGCGAGGGCTTCGCCAGCGGCATCCTCTGGCGCGGCAGCGTGAGCGTCGCCCAGGGTCGGGAGCTGCAGTATTCCCAGTCGGTCTCCCAGGTGCTCCTGGGGATCAACATGAAGTGCGCCTCGTGCCACGACAGCTTCACCGACCGGTGGAAGCTGCGCGACGCGTACGGCCTCGCCGCCATCTTCGGGGAGAAGCCGCTCGAGCTCGTCCGCTGCGACATCCCGACCGGGCGCACGGCGGTCGCCGCCTGGCCCTTCCCCGAGCTCGGGCAGGTGGACCCCGCCGCCCCCCGTCCCGAGCGGCTCCGCCAGCTGGCCGAGCTGATGGTCCACCCGGACAACGGCCGCCTTCGCCGCACGGTCGCCAACCGCCTCTGGCACCGCCTGATGGGCCGCGGGCTCGTCCATCCCGTCGACGCGATGGAGACCCCGCCCTGGAGCGAGGAGCTGCTCGACGTGCTCGCCAACCGGCTCGCCGACAACGGCCACGACCTGCGCGACCTGCTCGCCTTCATCGCCACCTCCCAGGCCTACGGCGCGCGGGCGGAGGTCCTCGACCCGAGGTCCGCCGACTCCGCGGCCTATGTCTACCGCGGCCCCCGCGCGCGGCGGCTCACCGCCGAGCAGTTCGTCGACGCGCTCTGGCGGCTGACCGGCACCGGGCCCGACAAGGTGGACGCGGACGTGGCCAGGCTCGCCCCGGGCGCCGCCGAGCCCCGGCTGGCGGCCAAGGCCATCTGGTCCGACGACACCCCGGCGGGCGCGCTTCCGGCCGCCGGCGAGTCGCGCGTCCTGCGCCGCCGCTTCGAGCTCGCGTCAGCCCCCTCGCGCGCCCTCGCCGCGGTCACCTGCGACAACGCCTTCGAGCTCGTCGTCAACGGCCGTTCCCTCGGTTCCGGCGGCGAGTGGTGGGAGCCGCGCGTCGTCGACCTCGCCCCCCATCTCCGCGCCGGCGCCAACGAGATCATCCTCCTCGCCCGCAACGCCGGAACCGGCCCCAACGGCGCCGCCGCCTGGCTCCAGGCCCACCTTGTCCTCCCAGGCGGCGCGACGCTGACCCTGGTCACCGACGCCGGCTGGGAGTGGTCGCAAAAGGGCGAGGCGGGCGCCGCCTGGAGGCCGGTGCGGGTCTTCGCCGACACCGCGGGCTGGGAGCGCGGCGAGCGCGCCCTGGCCGCGCAGCTGGCCGAGGTGCATGGGACGCCCCGTGCCTCTGCCCGCGCCTCCCTGGTCAAGGCCGACCTCCTCCAGCGCTCGCTCGGGCGCCCCAACCGCGAGCAGATCGTCAGCGAGCGCCCGAACGAGCTGAGCACCCTCGAGGCCATCGACCTGTCCAACGGGCCCGCCCTCTCCGCGCTCCTCGCCCGCGGTTCCCGCAACCTGCTCGCCCGTGGGTGGAAGTCGCCGGCCGAGCTGGTTGACTGGCTTTGGCTCTCCGCCCTCTGCCGGCCGCCGTCCGAGACCGAGCGCCGCGTCGCCCTCGGGCTGCTCGGCGAGCAACCCAGCGAGCAGTCGGTCGCCGACCTCGTCTGGTCCGTCCTGATGCTTCCCGAATTCGCAACCGTGCGCTGACATGTCGCCCCTCCCGCTCGATCCCTCCCTGCCCGCCCCCCTGGCCCGGCGCGAGTTCCTGCGCCTCCTCGGCGCGGCCGGGCTCGCCACGCTCGCCCTTCCCGCGCCGCGCCTCCGGGCTGAGCCCTCGGCCAAGCCGGCGCACCCGAGGCCCCGGGCCGACGCCTGCATCCTGATCTGGCTGGCGGGCGGCATGGCCTCGCCCGAGACCTTCGATCCCAAGCGCTACGCCGCCTACGAGAAGGGGATGTCCTACGACCGGGTGCTCAGCACCTTCCCCTCCATCCCCACCGCCGTCGACGGGCTCCGTTTCTGCCAGGGCCTCGAATCCCTTGCCGCCGTCATGGACCGGTGCGCCATCATCCGCTCGGCCGTCCAGCCCGACCTCGGCAGCATCCTGCACTCGCGCCACCAGTACCATTGGCACACCGGCTATGTGCCTCCCCAGACCGTGCACTGCCCCCACCTCGGCGCCTGGATGGCCAAGGTGCTCGGTCCGCGCAACCCCGTGATGCCGGCGTTCGTCAACATCGGCCAGCGGCTGGAGGGGGTCGGGGAGAGCGAGGAGCTGAAGGCCTTCACCACCGCCGGCTTCTTCGGCGGCGAGTTCGGCCCGATGAACCTCCCCTATCCCGACCAGGCCGCGGCCGCGGTGCGTCCTCCCCGGGGCATGGACCCCGGGCGCTTCGCCAACCGCGACCGCGAGTTCCGTCGGCTCGTCGACGCCTCGCCCGACCGCGCCCGGCTCTCGGACCACCACCAGCAGTCGATGCTGCGCGCGATGGACAACGCCCACCGTCTCCTCAGCGCCAAGGAGCGCGCCTCGTTCGACCTCTCGCTCGAGGACGCCGACTCGCGCCGCGGCTACGGCGACTCGCGCTTCGCCCAGGGTTGCCTGCTCGCCCGTCGCCTCGTCGAGGCCGGCACCCGCTTCGTCGAGGTCACCACCGAGTACGTCCCCTTCCTCCATTGGGACACCCACGGCAAGGGCCACGAGACCGTCGCCCGCATGCACCGCGAGGTCGACCGCCCCATCTCCCGGCTCATCCTCGACCTGGAGTCCCGCGGCCTGCTCGAGCGGACGCTGGTGGTGGTGGCCAGCGAGTTCAGCCGCGACGCCATGATCGAGGGCCGCGTCGGCTCCGCGGCCAAGGACCAGTCCTTCCACAAGGGGAGCACGGTCGAGCATCCCGACCATTACGGCCTGCACCGGCATTTCACGGGCGGAAGCAGCGTCCTGCTCTTCGGCGGCGGCGTCCGCCGCGGCCTCGTCCACGGCGCCACGGCGGACGAGAGGCCCTTGGTTGCCACGCGCGACCCGGTGTCGGTCGAGGACCTCCACGCCACCCTGTTCACGGCCATGGGCATCAGCCCCAAGACGGCCTTCGACATCGAGGGAAGGCCGTTTTACGCGACCATCGACGGCAAGGGCGTGCCCGCGCCCGTCCTCGCCTGAGCGTTTTCGTTGGCAGGCGTCGCCGGGCGGCCCATATTGCGGGACAAGGCATGACCCCAGCCTCGTCCCCTGCTGCCCGCCGCCCCGGCTTCGCCCTGGTGCTCGCCTTGGTTGTGATGTCGATGATCGTCCTCGTCGTGCTCAGCCTTGCCGGCTTCCTGCGCATCGAGAGCACCCTCGCCTCCCACCGCCAGGCCGACCTGCTCGCGCGGCTCAATGCCCTGGCGTCGCTCCGCCTCGCCCAGGGCGCCCTCCAGGAGCGCTTCGGGCCGGACACGCGCGTCTCCGCCCCCGCCGCGATCTTCGACGACCCGGCGGTCAGCTCGGCCACCACC
Organism: Opitutia bacterium; assembly: GCA_046315175.1. GTDB lineage: Bacteria > Verrucomicrobiota > Verrucomicrobiia > Opitutales > UBA953 > UBA8828. Next base: position 22,372 of record JBKDBK010000178.1, read on the forward strand.
CCGGGCGCCGACCCCTTTGAGTACCCCATCCTGGGTTCCTGGAGGAGCTGGGAGGGACACAACCACGACCGTCGTCCCGGCAGCCGATACGCGGGCAGGCCGCATGCCCCGGACTATGTCTCCAAGCACCGTCCCTACGCCGCCGCCTCGCCCGAGACCGGGCGCTTCCTTGGCTGGATGGTTTCCGCCAGCTGGGGCTACGGGGTTCCGCCCCCGATTGCCTCGGGTGGCGCGCCGCCCTCGCCGTCCCGCCCACCCGTGCCTCCCGCGTCCGCTGTCTCCGGGGTGGCGGGCACGGTGCCGCTCGTTGGCGCCGCCTCCGCACCGCAGCCTACCCAGCAGGTCCACCTTTCGCCCAGCTCGATGCTCGATGGGCAATCCCTTTCGGGCGGAGGCGAGGGCTCCATGGGCGGCTTTGCCTGGTGGGTCGGCGGCGAGAACCAAAAGGCGCGCATCACCCCGGCTGACGCAGCCTCCCCGTCCGGAAGCGCGCGCCAATGGGCCGAGCGAGCCAAGACCTTCGGGGCGCCCGACCTCGAGGCCCTTGGCTTTGCGGAGATGTCCGCCGTCGCGCCCGCGGGTCCCGCCACCCGCGCCACGCTCGACCTTCTTCCGGCCCCGGATAGCCCGGCCCGACTCAGCTTAGCCCTGTCCGGCGCAAGCCCCCCGCTTTCCCGGGCCGGCTTCCACGATGTCAGCCTCCACGCCGAAGGCCTGCTCACCAACGTCGCCACCGGCGGCCTGCGCAAGGACCTCTCCCTCTTCAGCGAGACCTGGGACTGGATGAACACCCTCGATCCCGGGCGGACCGGCAAGATGCCGCTGTTTCGGGTGAGGCCGGCCACTGAGCGCCGCCATTCCGGGGATCCCGGCCATGACCTGGTGTTTCTCCGGCCGCTGCCCGACGCGATGTTCCCTGCCGGCGGCCTCGGCAACCGTCGCCGCAACACCCTGCTTTACTGGTGGGCCGACTATGGGTCCCTCGGCGGCACCTCGGCCGGCATCGCGAGCGATGGAGGGACCGTCTTCGGCGGTTACACCGGCGGAGGCCTGTCGTCCTTCCCTCCCGTCCGCAGCTGGGCCTACCTGACCGACCACCTCCTCCATTATCGCCGCTATGTCCTCGCGCCCGACCCCTCGCTCTCCGGCGAGGTCGCCATGGCGCCGCCGCAGCCGGTCAACGCCGCCCATGCCGGCGACCTCCACAGCTACTACGAGCGCGTCCACCGCCACCCGCTCATCGCCCGCTTCCAGTTCGTCTTCGCGACCGGCGCGATCGGTTCCACGCCCGCCGTGCTGGTCCAGCCCGTGGTGACCCTTTGGAACCCCTACAATGTCCGGCTCAATGTCCCCTCCTTCAGCGCTTGGTACATGTGGTACTCGATTCCGGTCGGCTTCGAGGTGACCGACACCGCCGGAATCTACCCGACGACGCGCCGGCTGACACGCGACTGGGGCGGCGGGCTCAATCTTGTCTTCGGCAACTCGACCATCGACCTCGGCCCCGGCCAGACGCGCGTCTACTCGCTCGCCGGCAATGCGCCCGTGCCGGTCAACCTCGGGGCCTCCCTTCCCTCCCTGACCCTCCAGCCCGGCTATGTCGCCGGAACCCGCGCGGGCCTCCTGCTCGGCATGGGCGGCGCGGCCGACGCCCGCTCCGTGCTGCGCTACCGCCTTTACAAGTATCTCGACGGCGCCAACGCGCGCAACGGCATCTACCTCGACTACTATCCCGCCAACTACAAGTATTCGCCCGTCCGCTACAGCTTCGTCGGGCTGTCCGACGCGCAGTTCCGGCTGCTCTACGGGGAGGACGCCCCCGCGCCCTTTGACCAGGCCTTCCCTGAGGTCCAGCTCGGCCCCCGCGCCTTCTCCACCTTCTCCTTCGGCCTCCGGCTCTCCAACGACGGCCTCCTGCAGAACAGCGCCCGCACCGGGGTGCGCACCGCCTCCAAGGGTTTCCTCCAGGCCAACCCCTTCACGACCTACACCGAGCTCGGCGGCAAGTGCGCCATCCTCATGACGCCTTACCGGTATGCCTCGGCCGACGTCACCAACTCGGCCGGCGTGGCCGTCGCCCCCCAGACCGAGCCGGGCTCGGGCGTCCAGTACTCCGGAGCGTGGAACCTGGTCAACGCGCCCTTCGACATGTATTTCCTGCCCCTGACCGACTTCGCCGGCAGCAACGCCCCCCAGTGCGACCCGCTGAACGGCAACGGCTTCGTCCTGACCGGGCTCGACGCGGCCAGCGGCCTCGGCCGCGCCGTGGTCAGCGAGCTCCCGGTCAAGCCCGTGCAGTCCCTGGCCAACCTGCAGTCGTGCGACATCCGCGCGACCAATCCCGTGCCTCCCTTCCACTACAACCTGATCGGCAACGCCGACGCCTCGCCCGTCCTGCCGCCCGACGACGCGGTCGGCCGCTGGGTCGAGAACAGCGGCGTCGTCCAGCCCCGGGACATGCTCCCGCCCTCCTGGATGCAGTACGACGACAGCTACTGCCTCAACCATGTCCTCTTCGACGACTGGTTTGTCTCCTCGGTCACGCCCCGTCCCCAGGATTGGCCCTCGCTCCGCCCGGCTCCCGGCGGGGAGTTCAGCTGGAACCCCGACGTGCTCGCCAGCCTCAGGGCGCGCTGGTCGGAGTTTGTCGACGGCCAGCCGCTCCCCAACGCCTGCTACCTCCCTCGGCCCGGCGCGGCCGCCTTCGATCCCGGCGTCACCGGCACCGCCTACGCGGGCAATCCCCCCTTGCCCGCCGCCTACCAGCGCGTGGCCGCCCACCTGCGCGTCCCCGGCCAGTTCAACGTCAACAGCACCTCCGTTCCGGCCTGGCGCGCCCTGCTGGGCAATCTCCGCGAGACGCGCGTCCCCGTCCTGCGCCCCGCGGCGACCTCGGCGACCGAGACCGTCGCGCGCAACCCCCTCGTCCGCATGGACGTCTCCCACGAGGGCGCTAGCTCGGGCGGCGGCAACTCGGGCGCCGTGCTCGGATTCGCCGCCCTGACCGACGAGCAGCTCGACCTCATGGCGGCGGAGATTGTGCGGCAAGTCCGCCTGCGCGGTCCCTTCCTGTCGCTCGCCGAGTTCGTCAACCGCCGGCTGGCCCCGGCCGACGGCACCGAAACCGACCCATCGCTATCGGGCGCGATCGGCATGTCGCTGCGCGCCCTCGAGCGCGCCTCCGGCCGCCACCCCGCCCCGCGCTCGGCGGCCCTGGGCAAGCCCGTGGCCAAGGCCTCCGATTTCCCGGCGGGCCTCCTGCCGAGGCTGTCGCTGGGCGATTGGAACTCGTCCACCGGGGACTACAGCCATCCGCGCGCCGCGGAGGGCAACTCCAACTTCGGCATGCCCGCCTGGCCCCGCCAAGCCGATGTGCTGGCGACCCTCGGGCCGGTGATCGCCGCGCGCGACGACACCTTCGTCGTGCGCGCCTTCGGCTCCGCCCCCTCCGGTCGGGGCGGCGCCGGCCGCGCCTGGTGCGAGGCCGTCTACCAGCGCCTGCCCGATTACATGGATCCCTCGGCGGCTCCCCATGAGCCGCCCCTCGGCGAGGTCACGCCCCCTGTCGGCTCCCTGCAGCGCGCCCCCAATGTCGCCCTCGGCCGGCGATTCCGCATGGTTGCCTTCCGTTGGCTGTCGCCCTCCGAGCTCTGATGCGCCCCTTCTCCCTCCTTTGTCTGGTCGCCGTCGCCTCCCTCGGCGCCCGCTCGGTCCGGCTCCTGTATGTCGAGGCGCCCGAGGACGCGCCCGCCGCGCTCCATCTGGTCGTCGGGAAGGACGTCACCCGGCTGGACCTGCCGCGGCTCGCCATTTCCTCGGGCACGGCGCAGTTGCCCTCGGGTGCGACCCGCATCCACCTCGCGGAGCGCGCGCCCACCCGCCGCGAGCCCCTTCCGGCTGACGCCCCGCATGTGGATATCCCGGCCGGCGACCGCGACGTGCTTCTTGTCCTGATGCCCGGCGGTCGGCTCGGTCCGCTCGGCTTCAAGGCGCAGGCCATCGACTTCTCTCCGGCCCGGCTCCCCGAGGGCTCGGTTCTCTGGATGAACCTCTCCCGCCGCACGCTCGAGGCCCGGCTAGGCTCGTCGCAGGCCCGTGTCGCTCCCGGGCAGTCCCGCGTGCTGGTTCCCCAGGTTTCCGGCGGCTCGACCTATCCCGTCTTTGTCGACCTCGCTCCCGCCGCCGGGGAGGCCGAGCCCCAGCCCCTCCTGCGCGCGACCTGGATGCGCGACCCCGGTCGCCGCCAGCTGCTCTTCGTTCTCGACGACCCCGATCGCGCCGTGCCGCGGATTGTCTCGGTTCCCCATCGGATCCCCCCGCCTGCGGCCGAATCCTCGGAACGCTAGCCCCTTTCCAGGAGCAAAACCCCGCGGAACCCCGCCCCCCGCTCGCCTGTCCCTCCTCGCATGCAAGCGAGATCTTCCCTTCTCGCCCTTGCGGGCATCGCGACGGCCTCCCTGGCCGGGGCCGCCGAGCCCGTCGGCTTCAACCGCGACATCCGTCCGATCATGTCGGACACCTGCTTCCATTGCCATGGGTTCGACGCCAATACCCGCGAGGGAGGCCTGCGGCTCGACATCCGCGAGGAGGCGCTCAAGGCCGGCGACAGCGGGCTGCCCGCCATCGTTCCCGGCAATCCCGGGAAGAGCGAGATCATCGCCCGCATCTTCAGCGACGACCCCGACGACCTGATGCCGGCGGCCAAGTCCCACAAGACCCTCACCCCCGCCCAGAAGGAGCTCTTCCGGCGCTGGGTCGCCGAGGGCGCGCGCTACGAGCCCCACTGGGCCTACACGCCCCTGTCCCCCGGCAAGGTCCCGCCCGTTCCCGAGGGCGGCAATCCCATCGACGGCTATGTCCTCGCCAAGCTCGCCGCCAGGGGCATCACGCCCTCGCCCGAGGCCCCGCGCGAGCGCCTGCTCCGCCGGCTCTCGCTCGACCTCACCGGCCTGCCTCCCACCCCGGAGGAGACCGCGGCCTTCCTGGCCGACGCCAAGCCCGGCGCGTACGAGCGGCAGGTCGACCGCCTCCTCGCCTCGCCCCGCTTCGGCGAGCGCATGGCGGTCTGGTGGCTCGATGTCGCCCGCTTCGCCGACACCGTCGGCTTCCACGGCGACCAGAACCAGCGGATCTTCCCCTACCGCGACTACGTCATCGCGGCCTTCAACGCCAACAAGCCGTTCGACGCCTTCACGCGCGAGCAGCTCGCCGGCGACCTCCTCCCCAACCCCACGCCCGATCAGCTGGTCGCCTCCGGCTACAACCGCCTCAACATGATGACCCGCGAGGGCGGCGCCCAGCCCGGCGAGTATCTCGCCAAGTACGGCGCCGAGCGCGTCCGCTCAGTCTCCACCGCCTGGCTGGGATCCACCTTCGGCTGCGCCGAGTGCCACGACCACAAGTTCGACCCCATCCCCGCGCGGGACTTCTACACCCTCAAGGCCTTCTTCGCCGATGTGAAGCAGTGGGGCGTGTATTCCAGTTACAACTACTCCCCCGAGCCCGAGCTCGCCGGGTTCGGCAACGACCACCCGTTTCCGCCCGAGATCAGGGTAGAGAGCCCCTACCTCGCCCGCCGCGCCGAGCGCCAGCGCGGCGAGCTTGCCGCCATCCTGGCCTCCGAGGTGTCCAAGGACCCAGCCCTCGAGGCCGCCTTCCTCCGCTGGCAGCCCCGACTGCGCGGCTTCCTGGCCGCGAACCCCTCGGGCTGGGTCGAGCCCGCCGCGCGCGCCGTGGCGCCCCCCGTCCCCAAGCCCGATCCGAACGCCAAGGTCGACCCCAAGGCGAAGCCCGCGCCCAAGGCCTTCGCCCGGCTCGAGCTCCGGCCTGGCATGCTCTCGCTCGGGGCCATCCGCCTCACCGTCCCCGCCGCCGCCGCCAAGCCCGGCGCGCGCCTTAACCTGAAGCCCGCCTTCCATGTCCGTTCGGCCGACGGCAAGGAGCGCCGCCTGGCCGTCTCGCACGCCGAGGCCGACGCCAAGGTTTTCGTCTATTCCGGAGGCCATGAGCAGCTGGGCATTCCCGAGACCTGGTCGCTGGCGATGCCGACGAAGGACGCCCGCGCGGTCTTCCTCCTGGCCGAGCGGACCGAGCTCGCGCCGACCGACACCCTGGTCGTCAGCCTCGAGGCCGACCTCCCCGTCCGGGTCGGGCTCTCCCCGCTCGCCGGACCCGAGCCCCTGCGCGTCGGCGCCGCGCCCGCCGACGCCTCGGCCGCCCGCGCCGCCTTCGCCTACGCCCGGCTGGCGGGTTCCGAGCCGGCCAAGTCAACCATCGCCGCGATCCGCGAGGCCCGCGACGGCAAGGCCTGGTCCATGGTCACGCAGGCGATGAAACCCCTGCCGGTCCGCGTCCTCACCCGCGGCAACTGGCAGGACGAGTCCGGCCAGCTGGTCCTTCCCGCGACGCCCTCCTTCCTGCCTGGGTTCAGGGCCAGCACCGACCAGCGCCGCCTGAGCCGCCTCGACCTCGCCAACTGGATCGTCTCCCGGGACAACCCCATCACCGCCCGCACCGTCATGAACCGGCTCTGGGCCGCGTTCCTCGGCACAGGGCTCAGCGCCACGCTCGACGACCTTGGCTCCCAGGGCGAGCTGCCCTCGCATCCCGAGCTGCTCGACTGGATGGCAGCCGAGTTCCGCGACAAGGGCTGGGACACCAAGCGCATGGTCCGTCTCATCGTGACCAGCCGCACCTACCGCCAATCGAGCAGCCACCGGCCCGAGCTGAGGGACGTCGATCCCGGCAACCGCCTGCTCGCCGCCCAGAACCCCCGCCGGCTCGAGGCCGAGTTCGTGCGCGACAACGCCCTGGCCATCGCCGGCCTGCTCAACCTGAGTGACATCGGGGGGCCGAGCGCCAGGCCCTACCAGCCCGAGGGCTATTACGCGGCCCTCCAGTTCCCCGACCGCCGGTACATTCCCAGTCGCGACGATGAGCAGTGGCGGCGCGGCCTCTACATGCATTGGCAACGCACGTTCCTTCACCCGATGCTGGCGAACTTCGACGCGCCTTCGCGCGACGAGTGCGCCGCGACCCGCACCGTCAGCAACACCCCGCAGCAGGCCCTGACCCTCCTCAACGACCCGAGCTTCGTCGAGGCCGCCCGCGTCCTCGCCCATCGCGTCGCCCGCGAGCGGGCCGACACCGACGGCCGACTCGACCGCGCCTTCCGCCTCGCCGTCGGGCGCGCCCCCCGCGCCGCCGAGCTCGAGGGCCTGCGCGCGCTCCTCGGGCGCCAGCTCGAGCGCTACCGCGCCGCCCCGGCCGACGCCGCCAAGCTGCTCAAGGTCGGGCTCGCCCCGACCCCCACCGACCGCCCCGAGGAGCTCGCCGCCTGGACCCAGGTCTGCCGGGCCCTGCTCAACACGCAGGAGGTCGTCACCCGCTACTGAGATGAGGCCCTACGATCCCGTCGCCCACGCGCTGTCCGTCAACCGCCGCACCTTCCTTTCCCGCAGCGCCTACGGCCTGGGGGCCGCGGCCCTCGGCTTGCTGGCCAGCCGGACCCTCGCCGCTGAGCCTGCCACCGCCGTCGTTCCCGGCTTCTCGCGCGGCGCCCTCAAGGCACCCCACCTCCCGGTCAAGGCCAAGCGGGTCATTTTCCTGTGCATGGCGGGCGGCCCCTCTCACCTCGAGACCTTCGACTGGAAGCCTGAGCTCCGCCGCCTCCACGGCCAGGCCTTCCCCCCGGAGTTCACCAAGGGCCAGCAGCTCGCCCAGCTCCAGAACACCGCGCTCAAGGCGCGCGGCTCGTTCGTCGACTTCCGCCGCCACGGCAAGGCCGGCATCGAGGTGAGCGACCTCTTCCCCCACATCGCGGGCATGGCGGACGACCTCTGCGTCATCCGATCCATGAAGACCGAGCAGATCAACCACGACACCGCCCACGCCTTCATGAACACCGGCTCGATCATCAAGGGCCGCCCGTCCATGGGTTCCTGGCTGCTCTACGGCCTCGGCTCGGAGTCGGAGAACCTTCCCGGGTACATCGTGCTCACCTCGGCCGGCAAGAGCGGCCAGCAGCCGGTCTCGGCCCGCCAGTGGTCGAGCGGCGTCCTGCCCAGCAAGTACCAAGGCATCCTCTTCCAGTCGCGCGGCGACGCCGTCCACTACATCGGCAACCCCGAGGGGGTCTGCCAAAGCACCCAGCGGCAGGTCATCGAGGAGGCGGCGCGCCTCAACGGCCTCCTCGCCGAGGAGACGGCCGACCCGGAGATCGCGACGCGGGTCGCCCAGTACGAGATGGCCTTCAAGATGCAGTCCTCGGTGCCCGAGCTGCTCGACTTCAAGGGGGAGTCGCCCGCGACCCTCGCCCGCTACGGCATCAAGGAGGTGGGCGACGGCTCCTTCGCCTCCAACTGCCTCATGGCCCGCCGCCTGGCCGAGCGGGGGGTGCGCATGATCCAGCTCTACCACCGGGCCTGGGACCACCACGGTGAAATCGAGGGCGGCATGCGCGGCTCGGCCCGCGATGTCGACCAGGCCACCGCCGCCCTGCTCAAGGACCTCAAGGAGCGGGGCATGCTCGAGGATACCCTCGTGCTCTGGGGCGGCGAGTTCGGCCGCACGCCGATGGGGCAGGGCTCGGGCCGCGACCACCACATCCTCGGCTTCAGCGTCTTCCTGGCCGGCGGCGGCGCGAGGGCCGGCCATGTCCATGGCGAGACCGACGAGCTCGGCTACCGCGCGGTCAAGGACGTGGTGGATGTCCACGACCTCCACGCGACCCTGCTCGCCCTGATGGGCATCGACCATCACCGCCTCAGCGTGAAGTTCCAGGGGTTGGATGTCCGCCTGACGGGCGTCGCCGGCAAGCTGGTCAAGGGCGTCATGGCCTGAGCCCGGCCCGGGTTGGCAAGGAAAAGGGGCGGGCCCTGCGGCCCGCCCCCTTTGTCGCCGTGTCGCCGGCTCAGGCCCGCTTGACCTTCACCCACTGCCGGGTCCGGGCGGACTCCAGGACGGCGTCGCAGACGTGCTGCGTGCCGAGGGCGTGGCGGAAGTCGGGGTAGGCCTTGGTCGCCTTCGGGTCGTCGAGCGACCTGAGGAACTCGGCCAGCCCGTGGGTGAACGAGTGCTCGTAGCCGAGGCAGAGGCCGGGCACCCACCAGTTGCCGGCATAGGGATGGTCGCCGTCGGTCACGTGGATGCTGCTCCAGCCGCGCCGGTCGCCGGGCACGCCGTGGTCGAAGTAGCTCAGGCGGTTGAGGTCGTGCAGGTCCCACTGGAGCGACTTCTTCTCGCCGTTGATCTCGAACGTGTAGAGCGCCTTGTGGCCGCGGGCGTAGCGGGTGGACTCGAACTGGGCGAGGGAGCCGTTCTCGAACCGGCAGAGGAAGAGGCAGGCGTCGTCGATGGTGACGGCCTGCTTCTTGCCCGTGGCGGTGTGGATGCGCTCCTTGATGAAGGTCTCGGTCAGGGCGCAGACCTCCGTGATGTCGCCGTTGATCCAGCGGGCGGTGTCGATGCAGTGGGCGAGCAGGTCGCCGGTCACGCCCGAGCCGGCCGCGGCGGCGTCGAGGCGCCAGAGGCCGGCGCCGCCCTGGGGCAGCTCGGCCGAGATGGTCCAGTCCTGGAGGAAGTTGGCGCGGTAATGGAAGACCCGGCCCAGCTCGCCGGCGGCCACGATGTTCCTCGCCAGCGTCACCGCGGGGAGGAAGCGGTAGTTGTACCAGACGAGGTTGGGCAGGCCGGCCTTCTCGACCGCCGCGACCATGGCCTCGCCCTGGGCGCCGTTGAGGGCCAGCGGCTTCTCGCAGAGGATCATCTTGCCGTGCCTGACGCACTCGAGGGCGATCTCGGCGTGGGAGTCGTTGGGCGTGCAGATGTCGACGGCGTCGATGTCGGGCCGGGCGACCAGCTTGCGCCAGTCGGTCTCATGGGAGGCGAAGCCCCATTTCTCGGCGAAGGCCTTGACCTTGGCCTCGTCGCGGCCGCAGACGGCCTGGCGGACAACCTCGCGCGGGGCGGGGGCGTCCTTGGGGAAGAAGTGGCCGACCTGGGAGTAGGCGTTGGAGTGGGTCCGGCCCATGAAGCCGTAGCCGATCAGGCCGATGCGGAGGGGTTTTGCCATGTGCGTGCGTGGGTTGGTTGCAGTTGGGTTCAGAGGGCCTTCCGGACCTTCTCCATCGCGCCGAGGATGGTGTTCCAGGTCTTCGGGTTCTCGAGGGTGGCGTTGGGGAACATGCAGCCGTCCCAGCAGATGTGGCGGATGCCGCGGCCGGCCGCGCCCTCGAGCCAGAGCTTGGAGCAGGCGGTGATGTCGAGCTTGCCCTTGGGGTCGTCGGCCGGGCAGTGGCGGCCGGTCTTGTCGTGCGAGCCGGTGCCGTGCACGGTGCCGTCGTTCTGCGCCACATGGAAGTCGATGGTCCAGGGGCGGAGGGCGGCGATGAGCTTGGCGTAGGCCTTGTCGAACTGCGCCTGGCTGTGGCCGGGCTTGAGCAGGGCGGTCTTGGGCGAGTTGACCCCCAGGAGATAGAGGTAGGTGTGGGCGAGGTCGGCCTGGAAGCCGACGGTGCCGGGAAGGTCGACCGCCTCGAGCAGGCTGACCATCGCCTTCCAGGAGTGCATCCCGGCCCAGCAGACCTCGCCCTCGGCGGCTAGCCGCTCGCCGTGCCCGGCGGCGACCATGCCCGCCTCGCGGAAGGTCGCGGCGATGGCCTTGATGGCGGCCGACTCCGACTTGGCCGCGGCCTTGGTGCCCGTGGCGCTGTCGATGCGGATGACGCCGTAGCGGCGGACGCCGTGCTCGTTGAGCAGCTGGGCGATGCGGCAGGCCTTGCGGACGGCGTCGACGAACCTGCGGCGCTGCTCGACCGTGCCCATGGCGGAGTCGCCGACCGTGCCCGGCCAGACCGGCGCGACGAGCGAGCCGACGGCCAGGCCCTTGGCGGCGATCTTGTCGGCCATCGCCTTCAGCGCGTCCTCCGAGATGTCCGGGTCGGTGTGGGGATGGAAGAGGAAGAGGTCGACGCCGTCGAACTTCCGCCCGTCGACCTTGGCGTTGGCGGTCAGCTCGAGCATGCGGTCGAGCGAGATGGGAGGGTGGTCGGTGCCGGGCTCCTTGCCGACGAGGCCGGGCCACATCGCGTTGTGCAGTTTCATGGGTGGTTGGGGTTGGGGAGGGGTGACGGGCCTCAGCGCTTGCCGCCCTTGCGCTTGTGGGCGCCGATGGCGGGGGCGTCGGGATTGACCTCGGGGCCGAAGTAGCGGAGGCACACGAGGGGCTCGGTCGCGGAGGTGTTGCGGAAGGTCACGCCCGCCTTGGCGCCGGCCTCGGTGCAGAAGAACTCGTCCTCGGTCAGCTCGTGGAAGCGGATGAGCTTGGGGCTGTTGAGCGGCTCGCCGTTGATCGTGCCCGAGCCCTGGACGCAGATCAGCCCGTAGGCGCCCTTGTCGCGGATGACGCACTCGGCGCCGGGCTCGACGGTCAGCTCCTTGGCGGTGAAGTACTGGAACTTGTCGATCTTGCCGTAGACGATCCACTTGTCCGCGTAGCCCTTGCCCTGCGAGGCGACGACGGGCTCGAGGTAGTGGTTGTCCTTGAAGTTGGGGTCGACGTTCTTCTCCCAGTCCAGCTGGTCGACGATGAAGTCGATGTCCTGGTGGCGCCGCTTGGGCATGTCCTTCACCAGCAGCGACCAGGGCACCTCGCGGCCCTCGACCAGGTTCTGGTACATGCCGAAGACATCCGAGCCCCACTGCGGCTCGTAGGTGCAGAGCGAGCCCGGGGCGTGCAGGACGCACGGGTCGATCAGCCAGCCCGTGCCCGGCTCCAGCTTGTAGGCCTTGGACAGGGCGAGGATCTTGTTGTCGCCCTTGTTCCAGTTGGCGATGCACTCGCGCACCTGCGCCTTGGTCGTGCCCGGCTCAAGCCCCATGAAGGTGTAGGGGAAGTTGTTGCCGACGTTGTTGTGCTGGGGCGGGAAGTAGTAGGACTCGGGCTTGCCCTCCTGACCGACCAGGCGGGCCTGGCGGGCGTCCTGGTGCATGTGGTGGGGGATGGGCCCCATGTTGTCGAAGAACTTGGAGTAGACGGGCCACTTGCGGTACTTCGACCAGATGCGCTTGCCGATCAGCTCGGCGCCCAGCTCCTTGACCGCCTGGCGCAGGGTGAAGCGGTTGCGGCCGACCACGACGTACGAGAGGCCCTCGTCGGGGGTGCGGTTCTCATTGGCGGCCTCGGTGGTGGAGGCGAACCAGCGCTCATCGATGCCGCCGCGGTTCAGACCGTAGGCGTAGAGGTCGTCCGGGTGGAGCTTGAGCCGCTTGCCCGGCTGGAGGAAGGACCGCGGCACCCAGCAGGGCGCGAGGCGAAGCAACCCGCCGGTGCGGGCGAGCTCGGCCCGGGCGAGGCCGGAGACGCCGGTCGCGCGGGTCGAAAGTTCATGGACGGTCTTGGGGTGGGACATGGCGGGGTGGACAGAGGGAGAGGCCTAGCGGAGCAGGAAGTTCCAGTCGAGACGGGAGACGGCGGAGCGGCCTTGGTCGTCGGTGATCACGGCCTCGCCGTCGCCGCGGCGCTCGACCGACTCGACCCGGCCGAACCCGGCGGGGGTCGCCAACGCCAGCTGGACGAGGGGGAGGCGGGTGGTCTGGCCCCGCCGGAAGGTCCGGGCGGTCGGGATGCCCAGGGAGGCCAGCCGGTCCTCGCGCGCCGCGTCGACCCCGTCGCAGAAATGGGAACAGACCTCCTCCAGGCCGAGCCGGCCGAGGTGTCGGCCCTCCCAAGGATGCGCGGTGCGGCCGCCATGCGACATCCATATGAGGGTCGAGGGGAAGTCCGCGAGACGCTTGAGCTGGATCCAGGCGTAGCCCGGAAGGCTCGCCGCGGTCCATCCGTAGTCGGGTCCGGCGGGGTCGCCCGACATCATGACCAGGTCGTCGTTGCCCCGGCGGGCCGGATAGCGGCTGAGGTCGGCCTTGCCGCCGTCCTTGCGCGGCACCTCGGACAAGCGGGTGAACCGGCCTCCGGGCAGCAGGCAGCCGGTGGCGCCCTCGGCGGCTGGGGAGAACTCGCCGGGGTAGACCGAGCCGAAGCGGAAGCGCGAGGTCGACACCCGGGCCGCGCCCTCCGGGATGTTCGAGAGGTCGAGGATGGCGTGGGTCCCGTAGTTCCAGGCGCCCTCGAGCCCCTCGATGATGTGCTCGCTGTAGAGGGCGTGGTGGCCGTCGGCCAGCCGTAGCCGCTTGGTCACCCTCGCCCCGCTGTCCTTGGCTTGGATCACCAGCTCCAGCTGTCGGTCCGACTGCGAGGCCAGGGTCCATTCCCCGTTGGCGGTTTCACCATGGGGAGGACCGCTCGCCTGGCCGCCGAAGGGTAGGCAGAGGAAGTCGCCCCGCAGCTCGCTCAGCAGGCGGGGCAGGGAGGGGTCGACCTCGGAGGGTTTCCAGGGCGCGAGCGCGAGCGGCGAGGCGTCGAGGCCGGGTAGGTGGTAGGTCAGCGGGGCCAGGTGGCCTCCGACCCGCGTGACGGCGAGCGACACCTCGGGGCTGCGCAGGGTGAAGGAAGGGGAACCGTGGAGGGTCTCCATGGCGGGGCTTTCCGATGCTTCCCAATGGCAGGTGGCGAGTCAATCGACCAAAGGCTGATTTTGGTGTTTTCTTTCCTCGGGAAACTCCATTCTGCTCGCCCCGTGTCACCCTTCCTCGACCCGGCCATCCTTTTCTTCGGGGTTGGCCTTTTCGCCGGGCTGGTGAGGTCGAACCTCGAGATGCCCCAGCAGGTCTCGAGGTTTCTCTCGCTTTACCTCCTGATGGCCCTCGGCCTGAAGGGCGGCTTCGCCCTGGCCAAGTCCGGGCTTACCCAGGAGGTGGCCTCGGGCCTGTTTGCCGCGATCCTGCTCGCCGTGGTCGTGCCCGTGATCGGCTATGCCGTTCTCCGTCGCTTCGCCAGCGGCTTTGACGCCGCCGCCCTCGCCGCGACCTACGGCTCGGTCAGCGCCGTGACCTTCATCACCGCCACCCAGCACCTCGACACCCATGGCATCGCCTTCGGGGGGCACATGGCGGCGGCCATGGCGCTGATGGAGTCGCCCGCCATCCTCATCGCCGTGGCGATGGCGAACCGCCTGCGTCGCGAGGTGCCGGGCTCTCCCCCGGCGCCCGGCTTCAGCGTTCTCCTGCGCGAGTCCTTCACCGAGGGCGCCCAGCTGCTCCTGCTCGGCGCCATGGTCGTCGGCCTCCTTTCGGGCGACGCCGGCCAAGCCGCCATGAAGCCCTTCACGGGCGACCTTTTCAAGGGGCTGCTCGCCTTCTTCCTCCTCGACATGGGCCTGCAGGCGGCGCGCAACCTACCCGAGGTCAGGGGCAAGTCGCCCGGCATCCTGGCCTACGCCGTCCTCGCGCCCCTGGTCCACGCCGCGCTCGCGCTCGGCCTCGCCGCCGCGCTCGGCTTGTCGGCCGGCGACGGCGCCCTGCTCATGGTGCTCGCCGCCAGCGCCTCCTACATCGCCGTTCCCGCCGTCCTGAGGCACGCCATGCCCGAGGCCAACCCCTCGGTCTACTTCGGGCTATCCCTCGGCGTCACCTTCCCGCTCAACCTCCTCTTCGGGATACCCTTCTATTCCTTCCTCGCCCAGCGCGTCCTCGGCTGAGCGGATCAGCGCCTGGCGCGAGCGGATGGCTTGCTTCCGCGGACGGCCGGGGGCGGGAATTCGTGCTGGGGCGTCAGCGAGAAGTGCGTGTGGAGCGATTTCCATCCCGCGGCGCGCTTGGCCAGGATGACGGTGCAGCGTCCGCGCCGCCGCGCGGCCTTTCCCTTTGGCCTCGCGGCCTGCGAGGTCCATTCGGCGAGGACGCAGGCCAGCTTGCCGTCGCCCGACAGAATGACCCGCATGCCGTCCTTGGCGAAGGAGAAGCCGCGGGTTCGCAGCCAGACCCGGGACCATTGTCGCCTGCGCAGGGTGTCGGCGTCGTTCGCCCGGTGAATTGAGGTGCCGAAGCCGACAATCCCCTGGGCGACCAAGCCCAGGCCGGCGTCAAGGTCCCGGGCGCGCACCGCCTTGGCGAAGGCATCCATCCATTCCCGAGGCGAGGCTGGGCGGGGGATTTTGGGTGTCGGTGTCACTCGCCTCTTCTTCCCCTGCCGGCCGCCGGCTGGCAACTCTGCGTTTGCTCGGATCATCCGCGGGCAAGCAGGCGGATTTCCCCCGCGTGGCGTTCCGCGCAGGCGCGAAGCCTCTCGCCGGCGCGTCGCATCGACTCGCCGACATCGTCCTCGCCGGAGCTGATCGGCGCAGCCAGGTCGAAGATGGCCGCGGCCGCGGGCTCGACGGAGCCGGCGAACGCGACCACCGGCTTGCCAAGGCGTCTGGCCATCTCGGCCACGCCGCCAGGCCCCTTGCCGCTGAGGCTTTGGCGGTCGAGCCGCCCCTCGCCCGTGATCACCAGGTCGGCCCCGCGCATCCGCGACTCGAGTCCGAGCGCGTCGGCCACGAGTCCGAAGCCCGGGCACAGCGTCGCCTGGGCGAAGGCCATCAGGCCGAAGCCGAGGCCGCCCGCCGCGCCGGCTCCGGGAACATCCCTCAGGTCCCTGCCGAGGTGGTCCCGGGCGAGGTCGGCGAGGTGCGCCAGGCGCGCCTCGAACCAAGCGAAGTCCCGCACGCCCTTCTGCGGTCCGTACACCCGGGTCGCGCCGCGAGGGCCGAGCAGGGGGTTGTCGACGTCGCAGGCCACGCGGATCGCCGGCAGGCGCCGCGCCGGCGGCGCGAGCCGGGCCGCCTCGGTCACGTTGGCCAGCGTGGGCTGGAAGGGCGCCCCGTCGGCGCTCCGGAAGGTCCATCCCAGGGCGAGCGCCATGCCGAGCCCGCCGTCGTTGGTCGCGCTTCCGCCGATGCCCAGCACGATCTCGTCCGCCCCCTCCGAGGCCGCGAGGAGAAGCTCGCCCGTGCCGAAGGTGGAGGCCGCGGCGGGCTCCTGCGGCAGGTCGCCGACCAAGGCGAGGCCGCTGGCCGCGCTCATCTCGAGGATGGCGAGGCGCCGCGCCGGGACCGCGCCGTGGCGGGCGAGGAGCGGGCGTCCGCGCGCGTCGGTCACCTGGGTCTGGCGCCACTCTCCTCCGAGCGCCTCGACAAGCGCGGCGGTCGTCCCCTCGCCGCCGTCCGCGATGGGGCAGAGGTCGAAGCGGGCGCCGGGCAGCGCCGCGGCCAGCCCGTCGCGGATGGCGCGGCACGCCTCGTCGGCCCGGAGCGAGCCCTTGAACTTGTCGCTGGCGACCAGGAGGCGCATCCGTCAGAGCGTCCGGCCGAGCTCGGCGAGGCTGAGCTTGTCGCCGTGCTGCCGCTGCAGTTCCTGGAGCCTGCGGAAAAGCTCCCGTTTCCGGTTGGCGTGGGCGGGGTCCGCGGCGAGGTCGCGGGTCTCGAGCGGGTCCTCGGCCAGGTTGTAGAGCCTGAAGACCCCGGCCTTGGGATAGGCGATGAGCTTCCAATCCCGCAGGATCACGGCCCGCTGAAGGTTCATGTATGCGCCGATCAGGGCGTCGCGCGCGCCCGACTCATCGCCGCGCAGCAGCGGGAGAAGGCTGCGGAACCCCGTGTCGGGCTTGGCCCCGGCGAGCTCCAGGGTGGTCGGCACCACGTCGAAGATGTGGACCGGGACGCCGATTCGCCTGCCAGCCGGGACGCCGGGGCCCGCGAGGATGAGGGGCATGCGCAGGCTGTGCTCGTGGAGGCTCTGCTTTCCCATCAGCCCGTGCTGGCCGACGGCCAGGCCGTTGTCCGCGCTGAGGATGACGAGGGTGCGGTCGGCGCGCCCGGATTTCTCCAGCGCGTCCAGGATTCGGCCGACCTGCGCGTCGAGGTGCGCGATGATGGCGTAATACTCGCCGCGGTGGAGGCGCACCGCCTCCTCGGTCCGGGGGAAGGGGGCCAGCTGCTCGTCGCGCAGCGTCTTGCCGCAACCGATGGCCTCGGCGTTCGGGTACGAGGGCAGGAAATTGGCCGGCACCGAGACCTTGCCGGGGGGGTATTGCGCCACGAATTCCGCGGGGGATTGTCGGGGGTCGTGCGGGGCGTTGAAGGAGACGAACAGGAAGCGCGGCCTCTCGTCCGGCTCGGCGCGCGCGACGCGCGCGGCGGCCTCGTCGGCGGTCACCTCGGTCCAGTGCCTGCCTCCGGCCCAGTGGCCGCCCCTCGATCGGTCGGACGGGCTCCAGGTCTCGCCCGGGACCCCGGCCCTGTGGTAAGCGTCCTTGTCCGCGCTCGGCATGCCCCCGTCGCGCACCGTGCCGAGCTCGTCGAAGATCGCCCCGGGCTTGCCCGGGTTGTGCCACTTGCCGGTGAAGTAGGTCCGATAGCCCGCCGCCGCCATGCGCTGCGGCCAGAGCCGGGCCTTTCCGGCGTCCGACTCCACGGCCTTGCCGTTGTCGCAATCCCAGAGCGTGCGTCCGGTGAGGAGCATGGCGCGGCTGGCGACGCAGATGGCGCCGTGCCATCCGCCCATGCCGTAGGCGCGGTCGAAGCTGGTGCCGCGGGCGACGAGCCGGTCGAGGTTCGGGGTGCGGATCTCCCGGTTGCCCAGGGCGGCGATCGTGTCGGGGGCGAGGTCGTCCGCGAAGAGCAGGATGATGTCGGGTCGCGCGCGCTCGGCGCCGGCGAGGGAGGCGACCGCCAGCGTCAGCGTGAGGGCAAGCGCGGTGAATCGGGGCATGCCCCTAGATGGGGCGCGGTCGGCGCCGAGGCAAACCCTTGGATCTGCCAACGGGCGTCTTGGGGGCCGCCGGCGACCCGACCGCCTCCAGCTCGGCCAGCCGAGCCCGGATGAGCGAGCGGAGCAGGGGGCGGTCCAGGGCCCACCCCGGCGGGATGCGGATCAGGTTGGCGGTGGACTCGAGCTTGCCCAGGCGGCCTCGGTGGGCGGCGAGCGCCGCGGTGCTCCAGGGTGAGAAGGAGAGGTGGTTCCGGGCGGCCGACATGCCCGCCACGTAGCCGGCGCCGAGGGTCGCGTGGGGTACGTTCCAGGCGAGGCGAAGGCCGAGGGCGGGGAACTCGGCGGCGACAAAGCCGAGGATTTCGCGCAGGGTCGCTCCGAGCTCCGGCCTGAGTTTCGCCAGGTAACCCTCGATGTCGGCCGGCAGGCGCTTGGCCATGCGGCCGGTCAGAGACCCTCGACCACGAGGTCCTCGGGGCGCTCGACGGTGAAGCGGAAGGGCAGGTCGCGCTTCTCGCCGGGCTTGAGGTCGACGCGCCACTCGAGGCGCTTCTGGTCGTCCATGCGCAGGTCGGCGGTGTCCTTCCTGTACTCGGGCTGCTCGAGCGTGACCTTGATCGCCTCGTGGTTGGACATCGGGACCTGGTCCCAGATGACGAGCTCGACGGGGGTGGGCTTGCCGTTGGTCAGCTTGAAGACGTGGTCGCGCACGGTGGAGACGGTCTTCTTGCCGATGAGGCCCGAGACCTCGGTGCGGTCGGCGAGGATGCGGCGCTCGACCTTCACCGAGGCGTCGGCCCCGAGGTAGGTCCAGAACTCCTGGCCGGCGGGGACGAGGTCCATGTCGGCGTTGGCCACGAAGGAACCGTCGACGAAGACGGCGCTCGGGCCGGGCAGGTACGGCAGCTCGGTCTTGTTGATCGCCTTGGCCTTGAGGTAGGTGTGGGGGGAGAGCTTGGGCACGCAGGTGTGGCGGAAGGCGGCCGGGAAGGTGTCGCGCGAGAGCGAGGCGCGCACCGGCTTGTTGTCCGAGGCGATGTCGGCCGCTCGCTCCACGGCGAAGACCGCGGCCACGCCGCCGGGGATCACCCGGGCCACCGCGGCGCCGGCGGGAACCATGGCGTCGGCGGTGGCGCCGGTCAGGGCGAATTCGTTGAACATCTGGGCCTTTGGCGCTGCCCGCATCTCGCCGAGGGGGAGGCGGACCGAGGCGGGCGCCGATCTCGAGATGATCGGCTCAGACTTGCGGACGAACCAAGGGTCGAGCTCGGGCTCGCGGCCATGGACGGAGGGCTGGGCGGTGGACAGGCGGAGGGCGACGCCCTTCCAGTCCTCGCCAGTCGACTGGCGGACGGTGGCAAAGTAGGCGACCTCCACGGTCTTGGCGGCGACTTCGGCCCGGATGTCGTAGCTTGGCTCCCAGGAGGGCCCGCCGACCACGTAGGAAAGGTCGATGACGGCCTCGGTGGCGGCCGCGGCCTCGACGGTCAGGCGGGCCACCTGGCGCACCTTGCGCGACCCGGCCTGGAGCGCGGCCAGCTCGCGCCGGACCTGGTCGGCGTCCTTGGCCACCTCCTTCGCCTTGTCCCTCAGGCCGAGCGATTCCTCGTCGAGCTTGGCGAGGGCGCCGGCGTGGAAGTCGATGAAGCCGGACCACTTCGCGGGATCCATCTCGGGCCCGGGCGAGTCCTTGCCCGCGGTGGTCAGGCGGTCGAGCACCTTGGCCAGGGCCTGGCGGCGCGCCTCGACGCGACCCTCGGCCCGCTTCAGCTCCTCGGCTTGGCGCTCAAGCCCGCGAAGGCGCTCCGTCAGCGCGGCGACCTTCTCGTTGGCGACCTCGGTGGTCTGAACGGTGTCCGGCCGGATGTCCACCAGGGTGAAGCCTCCCTTGCCCGTCGCGCGGAGCGAGCCGGTGTCGACGTTGGCGGGCAGCCGGTCGAAGACCACGGTGTGCGAGCCGGGCTCGAGGCGGAGGCGGGCCTGGCGGGTGACCTCGGCCCGGTCGGCGTAGACCGTCACCGCGGTGATGCGCCCGTCGGCGGTGATCTCGGCGGCTTCGAGCGTGGAGGCGAGGGCCAGGAGGAGCAGGGCGGGGCGCATGGGGATATGCCAGTCTAGCGCCGCCGGACCGTCTGGCTATCTGTAAAAAGACGGGCCGGCCCGCCTGCCGGGGGGACGCCCCATTCCCCTTGCCCGCCGAATGTTTTCTGCAAGCATTCCACAAAGCATGGCCAAGGTCCACATCGCCCGCGACGGCAAGATCCTCGGCTCGCACGACGAGCACGCCGTGCCGGCCCTCATCGCCTTGGGCGAGATCCGCCGCACCGACCACTGGTGGCGGCGGGGGATGGGGTCGTGGGAGCGGGTGGGCCGCGCCTTCGACCCTCCCGCCGCGGCGCCGGCCGCCGCCGCCCCGGCGGCCCAGCCCGTGCCCCGGCCCGAGGGCCATATCCGGTTCACCTGCCTCCGCTGCGGCAACCGGTTCAACGAGCCCAAGGAGGTCAAGACGGGCAGTTTCCTGACCGAGCTGTTCTACTGGGCGATCAGCCCCGTGGCCGGCGGCCTTTACACCGCGGGCCGGGCCCTCAGCACCCAGCGCTGCTGCCCGCGGTGCGATTCCGAGCAGATCAACGACGAGCCTTGGTGACCGGCGGGCGCGCCGCGGACGACCTTTCGTCTTGTTTCCCGGGGTGGGGCTGGGTAAGCCCCTCCCTTCGCCCCACCGGGGGCGTCCTCCCCATGAAGCGCACGCATCACTGCAACGCCCTGCGTCCCGGCGACGCCGGCAAGACCGTCACCCTCGTCGGCTGGGTCGACACCAAGCGCGACCTGGGCGGCGTGACCTTCGTCGACCTCCGCGACCGCGAGGGCGTGACGCAGGTCGTCTTCAATCCCGGCGCCTCCGGCATCCAGGAGCTCGCCCAGCGCCTCAAGACCGAGTCCGTCATCGAGGTGACCGGCCAGGTGCGCGCCCGCACGGCCGAGACGGCCAACCCGAAGATCGCCACCGGCTCCGTCGAGGTGGCCGCGACGGCGCTCGCCGTCCTCAACACCTGCGCCGACCTGCCGTTCCCGATGGACGACGACAAGGCGGACAAGGTCAACGAGGACCTCCGCCTCGAATACCGCTTCCTCGACCTCCGCCGCCCGCGCAACCTCGGCCTCCTCCGGCTCCGCGCCCAGGCCGCCCGCTCCATCCGCGCCGAGCTCGACGGCCAGGGCTTCCTCGAGATCGAGACCCCCACCCTCTTCAAGAGCACGCCCGAGGGCGCGCGCGAGTTCCTCGTGCCCAGCCGCGCCAACCCCGGCCAGTTCTACGCCCTCACCCAGTCGCCCCAGCAGTACAAGCAGATGCTGATGGTGGCGGGCGTCGAGCGCTACTACCAGATGGCGCGCTGCTACCGCGACGAGGACCTGCGCGCCGACCGCCAGCCGGAGTTCACCCAGGTCGACCTCGAGATGTCGTTCATCGACCGCGAGGACATGTACCGCCTGATCGAGGGCGTCCTCCGCCGCACCTGGAAGGAGACCCTCGGGGTCGACCTGCCCACCCCGTTCCCCCGCATGACCTACCGCGAGGCGATGGACCGCTTCGGCATCGACAAGCCCGACACCCGCTTCGGCCTCGAGATCCAGGACCTGACCGACCTCTTCAAGGGCTCGGCCTTCAAGGTCTTCGCCGCCGCCGCCGACACCCCGGGGTCGGTCGTCCGCGCCATCAACGCCAAGGGCCTCGCCGACATCACCCAGGGCGAGCTGACCAACCTCGAGACCATCGCCAAGGCCGCCGGCGCCAAGGGCCTCGCCTTCATCAAGTGCGAGGGCGGCGAGTGGAAGTCCCCCATCGTCAAGTTCTTCACCGAGGCCGAGAAGGCCGAGCTCTCCCGCCGACTCGGCATCGCCGACGGCGACATCGTCTTCTTCGCCGCCGCCCCCTGGGAGCAGGCCTCGACCATCCTCGGCCGCATCCGACTCGAGTCCGCCCAGCTGCTGCGCGCCCGGGGCCGCATGACCCTCCGCGCCGACCAGTGGAACTTCCTCTGGGTGATCGAGTTCCCCCTCATGCTCTGGGACGAGGAGGAGAAGCGCCATGTCTCCGCCCACCATCCCTTCACCGCTCCGGTCGAGGAGGACGAGCCCCTCCTCGCCTCCGACCCCGCCAAGGTCCGCGGCCAGCACTACGACATCGTGCTGAACGGCGTCGAGCTTGGCGGCGGTTCAATCCGCATCCACAACCCCGCGGTGCAGAAGCGCGTCTTCGAGGAGGTGCTGAAGATCCCCCAGGACCTCGTCGAGAGCCGCTTCGGCTACATGCTCAAGGCCTTCTCCTACGGCGCCCCGCCCCACGGCGGCATCGCCCTCGGCTTCGACCGCGTCGTGGCCATGCTCGCCGGCCGGAGCTCCATCCGCGACATCCTCGCCTTCCCCAAGAACCAGAACGGCCGCGACCTCATGGCCGACTGCCCCGGCCCCGTCTCCGCGCGCCAGCTGCGCGAGCTGCGCATCCGCGCCGCCGACGAGGAGCCCCGCCCGAAGGCCTGAGCGGCCGGCCAGTAGGGGATTGCAAGGGCGGAGGGGGTCGGCCTAGGTTGCGCCATGACCTCTCGTCCCCCGGAGGCTTGGAGCTCGAAGCTCGGCGTCATCATGGCCGTGGCCGGGAGCGCGGTCGGCCTCGGCAACTTCCTCCGGTTCCCCGGCCTGGTGGCCGACCCCGAGACCGGCGGGGGCGCCTTCCTTGTCGCCTATTTCATCTCGCTCCTGGTCGTCGGCCTGCCCATCTGCTGGGTGGAGTGGACGCTCGGCCGCTTCGGCGGCTCGCGCGGCTTCAACTCCTCCCCGGGGATCTTCCACGCCCTCCTGGGTCGCCCCTGGGGCAAGTACCTCGGCCTGCTCGGCTTCGTCGTGCCCGTCGGGGTCTACTTCTACTACGTGGTGATCGAGTCCTGGTGCCTCGGCTACGCCTGGCACAGCTTCGCCGGCAACCTCGACCTGGCCGACCCCAAGGCCTTCGCCGGCTTCTTCGCCGACTTCACCGGGCAGGGCGAGGACGGCCACCTGCTGCTCGGGGGCGGCGCGCTCGCCTTCTTCGCCGCGGTCTTCGTCCTCAACTTCGCCATCATCTACCGCGGCATCTCCGGCGGCATCGAGCTCGTCTGCAAGTGGGGCATGCCCCTCCTCATCCTCCTCGCCCTCATCCTGCTCGGGCGCGTCCTCACCCTCGGCGCCCCCGACCCCTCGCGGCCCGAGCTCAGCGTCTGGAACGGGCTGGGCCACATGTGGAATCCCAAGGACATCGCGGCCGGCCTGTCCAACCCCGCCGTCTGGCTGAAGGCGGCCGCCCAGGTGTTCTTCACCCTCTCGGTCGGCTTCGGGGTCATCATCACCTACGCCAGCTACCTGAAGCCGAAGGACGACGTGGTGCTGAGCGGGCTCACCTCGAGCTCGGCCAACGAGTTCTGCGAGGTCGCCCTCGGCGGCATGATCACCGTGCCCGCCGCCTACGCCTTCCTCGGCGCCTCGGCCGTCGCCGGCGGCACCTTCGCCCTCGGCTTCAACGTCCTGCCCCAGGTCTTCGCCCAGATGCCGATGGGGCATTTCTTCGGCGGCTGCTTCTTCCTCCTGCTGTTCATCGCGGCCATCACCTCCTCGCTCTCGATGCTCCAGCCCGGCATCGCCTTCCTCGAGGAGGGTCTCGGCCTCGACCGCCGCCGCTCGGTCGCCCTGCTCGGGCTGATCACCGCGGTCGGCTGCACCCTCGTGCTCTGGTTCAGCAAGGACCTGAAGGCGCTGGCGACGGTCGATTTCTGGATCGGGGACATCGGCATCTTCCTCCAAGGCACCCTCCTCGTCTATGTCTTCAACCTCGGCCTGGGCGCCGAGCGCGGCTGGCAGCAGGCCCACCTGGGCGCGGAGATGCGCATCCCCGGCATCTTCCGTCCCATCCTGCGCTGGGTCACCCCCGCCTACCTCACGGCCATCTTCGCGATGTTCCTGCTGACCAACCTCGCCGGCTGGAACCTCAGCTTCGCCTCGCCCGCCTTCGCCCCGACCGGGCCGGTGCTTGACCTCGTTGGCTCGGCCGACACGCCGGCCAGCCCGGTCGCGCGGCTCGCCTTCCTCTTCCTCCTCACCTTCCTGGCCTTCTCGGCCCTTCTCATCCACCTGGCCGGCCGTCGCTGGTCCCGCCGAACTTCCTGACGCCATGACCCTCGCCGGCCTCGCCTTCATGATTCTCTCCGTCGGATCCGTCACCGTGCTCTTCGCCTGGTGCCTGGTCCGCGTCCTCCGCTCCGAAAAGCGCCCGGATCATCTCGCGCACGTCGAGCCGATCGAGACCGAGGACCTGAGGCGGCGCTAAGGCCCTCGGTTAATCCTCGCCTCCGTCCGCCGCGCCCGTCACGCCTAGGGGATGCAATTCAGCGAACTCGGCCTGCATGAGGCCGTCCAGAAGGCCGTGGCCGAGCAAGGCTACACCGAGCCGACCCCCATCCAGGCCGCCGCCATCCCCCCCGTCCTCGAGGGCGGTGACGTCATCGGCATCGCCCAGACCGGCACGGGCAAGACGGCCGCCTTCACCCTGCCCATCCTGACCCGCCTGGCCAAGGGCAAGGCCGCCCCGGGGGCGGTGCGCGCGCTCGTCCTCGCCCCCACCCGCGAGCTCGCCCTGCAGATCGAGGAGAATGTCCGCGCCTACGGGCGTCACCTGCCGCTGTCCGTTGCCGTGGTCTTCGGCGGCGTGGGCGAGCGTCCGCAGATCGCCGCGCTGCGCAAGGGCTGCGACCTCCTGGTGGCGACCCCGGGCCGCCTGCTCGACCTTGGCTCGCAGGGTCACGGCGACTTCCGCGACCTCGAGGTGCTCGTGCTCGACGAGGCCGACCGCATGCTCGACATGGGCTTCCTCCCGTCCATCCGGCGGATTGTCCGGGCGCTGCCGCGCGACCGCCAGACCCTCATGTTCTCGGCCACGCTCTCCAAGGAGATCGAGCAGCTCACCTCCGAGTTCCAGCGCCAGCCCAAGCTCGTCCAGGTCGGCCGCCGCTCGAACCCCGCCGAGACGGTCGAGCAGGCCTTCCTCGAGTGCCCCCACAACCTCAAGCAGGGCCTGCTCACCCATCTCCTGCGCCAGCCGGGGTGGGACAGCGTGATTGTCTTCAGCCGGACCAAGCACGGCGCCGACCGCATCTGCCGCAAGCTCGAGAAGGACGGCGTCGAGGCCGTCGCCATCCACGCCAACCGGTCCCAGAGCCAGCGCCAGCGCGCCCTCGAGGCCTTCAAGTCGGGCCGGGTGCGGGTGCTGGTGGCGACCGACATCGCCTCGCGCGGGATCGACGTCGACGGCATCACCCACGTCGTCAACTTCGACTTCCCCGACCAGCTCGAGGACTATGTCCACCGCATCGGCCGCACCGGCCGGGCCCAGGCCACGGGCAAGTCCGTCACCTTCATCACCTCCGAGGACGTGCCGGAGCTGCGCCGCCTCGAGCGCCTCATCGGCAAGCCCATCCCCAAGCCCGCCAAGGCCGAGGGGTTCGACTACGCCGAGGCGACGCGCCAGGCCTTCGCCGCGCCCGCTCCCGATTCCGGGCCCCGCCCCCACCACCGCGGACCGGGCCATGGCCGCCGCGAGCGCGAGCAGCGCGCCCAGCCGCCCCGCCCGGGCGCCTGGCACGGCGGTCGCGGCGGGCAACCCGGCCCCGGCTCGTCCGGCGGCCAGGGCGGGCAGCGTCCGCGCGGTCGCAACCGCTGAGGCTCAAAGGTCCTCGATGCCGGCGCGCAGCGCGGCGGCCTTCGCCCGCACCGCGTGCTTCTCCGCGGGGTCCATCCGCATCGCCTGCCGGACCGCCATGCCGATGCGGGGGTTGTCCTTGAAGCGCTCGGCGTGGCGCAGCCAGAAATCCCAGTAGAGCGCGTTCAGCGGGCAGGCGAGCGGACCGAGCCGGTCCTTGGGGTCGTAGGGGCATCCCTTGCAGTAATCCGACATCCGGTTGATGTACGCCGCCGCGCCGCAGTAGGGCTTCGACCCGAGGAAGCCGCCGTCCGCGTGCTGGCTCATGCCGATGACGTTCGGCAGCTCGACCCACTCGAAGGCGTCGACGTACACCCCGAGGAACCACTGCTCGACCTCGCGCGGCCTCACCCCGGCGGTCAGGCAGAACGAGCCGATCACCATCAGCCGCTGGATGTGGTGGGCGTAGGCCGTCGCGAGCGACTGCCCGATGGCGTGCCGGAGGCAGTTCATCCGCACCGCGCCGGTCCAGAACCAGGAGGGCAGGGGCAGGTCGTGGCCGAGCGCGTTGCTCCCGGCGTATTCCGGCATGCGGGCCCAGTAGACGCCGCGGATGTACTCCCTCCAGCCGATGATCTGCCGGACAAACCCCTCCGTCGCCGCGAGCGGCACGCGCCCGGGATCGGCCCGGTGCGCCTCCACCGCGGCCTGCGCCACCTCCAGGGGGTGGAGGAGCTTCACGTTGAGCGCGTGCGAGAGCCGGGAGTGGAACAGCCGGTCGCTCGAGGTGTGCATGGCGTCCTCGTGGTCGCCGAAGCTCGGCAGGCCGCGCTCCATGAAGGCCCGCAGGTGGGCGAGGGCCTCGCGTCGGTCGAGCGGCCAGGGGAAGGCCTCGGCCGAGGGCTCGCCGAAGGTCGCCACGCCCGCGGCCTGGATCTCCGACCACAGGTCGCGCAGGTCGGCCTTGCCGTCCCAGGGCCGCGGCGCGGGCGGCTGGCCGTGCCAGGGCTTGCGGTTGTCCGCGTCGAAGTTCCACCGTCCGCCCTCCGGCTCGCCCCCGGCGTCCATCAGCAGCCCGGTGCGCGCGCGCATCGCCCGGTAGTAGGATTCCATCAGCCAGCGGCTGCGGGACTTGCCGAAATGGCGCGCCACGCCGTCCCGCGCATCGAGGAAGTGTCCCGAGCCGACGACCTCGGCCTCCACGCCGCACGCCTTCCGGAACGCGGCCAGCTCCTGGTCGAGCCTCCACTCATCCGGCTCCTGGTGCTCGAAGCGCGTCGCCCGCGCCTCGGCGAAAACCGTGCGCAGGTTCGCCGCGAACCCCTGGGCGTTGTCGGGGTCGCCGATGCGGAAGTAGCGCACCCGGTGTCCCCTCGCGCGCAGTTGGTCGGCCAGCCGCCGCATGCCGGCGAAGATCGCGAGCACCTTCTGGGCGTGGTGCCGGACATAGTCCGTCTCCGACCGCACCTCCATCAGGACATAGGTGACCGACGGGTCCCTGCGCCGGAACCAGGCGTGGTCCGGGTTCAGCTGGTCGCCCAGGATCAGCCGGACGGTGCTCATCGTCGCGCGCGTCGGCAGCGGTCGGAGCAATGTCGCACCTCCGCCCAGCAGCGCTCCCAGCGCTTGCGCCACGCGAAGGGGCGCCCGCAGGTGGCGCAGTCCTTGGTTGGCAGGTTGGCTTTCTTGACGCCTCGCATCTCCGCAGGGAGGGCGGGCTTGCGCGGAAGGCAAGCGGGGCGCGCGGGTTCAGCGCGCGGGCAGCGCCCCCGGATCCGTCGCGAGCTCCCGGCCGTCGGCGTCGACCACCCGCGCCTCGAGCCCCTCGCGGCGGGCGAGGTCGAGGGCCTCCGCGGGGTCGAGCGTCATCAGGGCGGTCGGCCAGCCGTCGGTCGGGCGGTCCCAGGCCCGGCGCACGCAGACGAGCCGCGGCACCGCCCCCCGCCGGGGTTCCCCCGTTCGCGGGTCGATCAGGTGGTGCGCCTGCCGGCCGTCGGACAGCCGCCGGCTGGACCGGTGGAGCGCGGACGTCGCCAGGGCCGAGTCCCGCAGCTCGACGCGGCGAAGGAGCCCGCCGGGCTCCGAGGGGTCCTCGATACCGACCGTCCAGGCGCCGCAGGCAAGCAGCTCGCCTCCGCACTCGAGAAGGAAGTCGCGGTGACCCTTTGACCGAAGCAACCTGGCCACCCGGAGGTTGGCGTGACCCTGGAGGAGCGCCCCGAGGTCGAGCTCGAGCTCGGGGTGAGCCTTGGCGAGGGACGGCCCCGCGCGGTCGAGGCTGAGCTTGCGCCAGCCCGTGCGCTCGCGGAGCCGGCCCAGCTCCTCCGCGGAGGGGGCCCTCGCCACCTCGCCATCCGGACCGTAACCCCAGGCCCGCGTCAACGGACCCAGGGTGGGGTCGAAGCCGCCGTCCGTCGCCCGGCTGAGAGCCAGGGCATGGACGAGCACCTCGGCAAGCTCGGGGTCGATGCGCTGCGGCTCCGTCGTCCTCGCCTGGTTGAAGCCGCTGGTGGCCGACTCCGCCTTCCAATGGGACAGGGTCAGCTCGGTGCCCGAGTAGGCCGCCGCGACCTCGCGCCGAAGCTTCTCCGTGTCCGCGACCGGTCCGCGCAGCTTCACCCGCCAGGTCGTGCCGAACGCGCTCCCCTCCCAGGTGAGCGCCTCGCCCTGCGGCTTGGATGGCGCGCCCTTGGCCGCCAGGGCGAGGACGCCGGCGAGGATCAGGGCCAGCGCGGCGAGGTCCTTCCGTCCGAGCCGGCTCTCGTCGCCGGTTGTGCGGATGTAGCCGAGGAGGGCGCCGGTGGGACATCCGTAGCGGCAATAGGCCATGGGGACGAAGGGCGCCACGGCCAGCCCGAGCAGGGCGAGGATGGCCGAGGCGAGCGCGGCCCCTCCCAGCACCCAGGCGTCGAAGGGTTCCAGCGCCGCGAGGTCGATGCCCGGCCAGGCCACGGCGCCCAGGAAGGCGGCGGCGAGCGTGAGGTGGGGAACCAAACGAAGGAGTTGGTCGGCCCGGGGCGCGACGGCGAGGCGAGGCGCCGGGATCCTTGCGAGCAACGATTGGGCCGCGCCATGCGGACAGACTTGGTGGCAATAGACCTGCCTGCCGCTGAGCCAGGGCACGAGGAGGGCGACGGCCGCGAGCAAGGCCAGCGACCCGAGCTCGGCGGGATGGCGGGCGTGGCCCGCGAGCTGCCCGAGCGAGAGCAGGTGGCCGGCCCAAAGCCCCAGGCCCAGCACGAGCACGACCTGCCAGGAGATCCTCACCCATGCCTTGCCGCGGCCGGGGGCCAGGGAGAGCCCGACCGCGCCGGCGAGGATGGCCGCCGTCGCCAGCGCCCGCCAGCGATCCTCGTCCTTGCCCGCCTCGGTTGCCGTCGCCGCGAAGCGACGGCGCAGGCCGTCGGCGACCGCGAAGCTGGTCTGGGTGGCGCCCGCCACGCCCTCGATGCCGGCGGCCTGGAGGTCGAGCCGCGACCATTCGGCGGGCGACCAGCGCGCGAGGGACGGCAGGAAGTCGGGATCCTCCGTCACGCGCGCGACGTACTCGGGGGTGTCGTAGGAATCGCGGATGGAGACGGAGCGCACGGCGGCGCCGTCGGGCGAGAGGACGGCGAGGGCGTCGGTGGGCCCCGCGTGGCCCACGACGCCGTCCGCCTGGGGGCTTGTCCGCACGAGGAACCCGAGCGTGGCTCCCCGGGCGTCGAGCGCCCGGTGCCAGCCGGCGCGCGTCGGGTCGGGCTCGAGCCGCGCGCAGCCGGCCAGCCCGGCGGCGACCGCCTCCGCGGCGGTCGGCGCTCGCGGGAAGCGGAGCGAGCCCGTCCGCCCGGTCAGGCGCTTGCGCACGGACTCGACGATGGCGAGCGAGGTCAGGGTCGAGCCCGCCACGGCGTCGACCCGGGGGGGCTCGGGGTTGGCCGGGCGCCAGCCGCGCAGGCTTTCCCAGAAGCGGCGGTCGCGCCGGACGTCGTCCACGTGGTCGGGCGAGTCCGCGCTGTCGACGAGGCGGAGGTCGGCCACGTCGCCGCGCGCGTCGAGCGCCACGCGCACGCGGGTGGGTCCGGAGTAGCCGACGATGTCATCCGCGTCCGGCCAGGTGACCCAGAGCTCACCCAGGCGCTGGTTGAGCTCGTCCCTCACTTCCCAGCCGCCCCGGTCGAGGGCGTTGAATCCCGCGGCCTCGGGGAAGATGCCGCGCGCCTCCTCCAGCGTCGGCTCCCACTCGGGCTCGGAGGCGTGGCGCGGCGCCGAGGTCCAGAGGACCAGGCCGGCGGCCGCCACGGCGCCGAGTCGCCAGGCTCGCACGGCCCATGCGCGCGCGCCTCCCATCCCTCTGTTGGGCTTCCTGGCGGGCGCGGGACGGTCCAGGTCGCGGTTGGTCGAGTGGCGCGGCGCCTTGGCCGGGTCGGCGATGGCGGCGTCGGCCGCGAGCGGCCCGCGGAGCGAGGCGCGGCGCATGCGACCGGGCTCGTTGAGGAGCCCGAGCAGCTCGGCGAGGTGGCGGTCGTGGACGCCGCGGGGGTCGGTGCCGTGGACGATCGCGAGGTAGGCGGCCTTGCCGACCACCTCGCCCATCATGCCGCAGGTGCGCATGACGCGCACGGTGCCGAGGGCCTCGCGGGTGACGCTGATGTTGCGTCCGGCCATGAAGAGGTTGGGCACGTTGCGCGAGTAAAGGCAGCGGTAGGGGACGGGGTAGCCGTTGCGGCGGTCGATGTGGTGCCCGAAGATCGCGCGCGCGATGAAGGGGTTGTCCGGGGTCTTCTTCGCAAACTGCTCCCGGGGCACGTGCAGGTCGATGTCCCAGGTCGTCGGGATGCAGCCGTCGGGGAACTCCCGCTTGGCGAGGAAGTCGGGCAGGGCCAGCACGACATCGCCGAGCAGCTGCTGGG
Source organism: Opitutia bacterium (assembly GCA_046315175.1). Classification (GTDB taxonomy): domain Bacteria; phylum Verrucomicrobiota; class Verrucomicrobiia; order Opitutales; family UBA953; genus UBA8828. The sequence goes on from JBKDBK010000178.1 coordinate 52,636, forward strand.
TCTCGCGGGTGCCGCCGAGCGGCGACACCCAGCGGAGGACGGCCCGATCGGCCGCCAGCCGCTGGGCCTCGAGCCGCGACGCGGAGGCCTGGTCGGCGGGAGCGGGGCCGGCGGGAACGGGCGCCTTGATGGCCGAGAAGGCGCCGAAGACCGCGCGGAGGTTCCAGTCGCGGATGCGCTCAAGGTCGCGGATGGGGTGCAGGTTGTATCCGGACTCCCAGAACCACTCGCCCTTGAAGAAGGGCCGGTCGCCGTCCATGCCCTTGCTCCTGGGCAGCCCCGGGAAGTCGCCGCGCGCGAGGTCGAGCGCCCAGGGCGTGGGCTGCCAGGCCGCGGGGCCGTCGGCGAGGGTGTAGTACCACATGTTGGACATGCCCATGCGCCCGGCCGGGGTCATCACGTGGTCCGCTCCCGCGGCCACCCCGAGGGTGCCGTGCCCGGTGCAGTCGGCGAAGAGGCGCCCGCGGACCTCGCGCTCGCGTCCCGTGCGCACCTGCAGCAGCTTGACCGAGCGGATGCGGGGTCCGTCCTTTGTCACGCCCATCGCGTAGTGCCCGAGAAGGAGGGTGAGGTTGGGCTCGGCCCGGCAGACCGCCTCCTTGAGCGCGTCGCCGAAGGCCTCGGCGGGCGCCGGGGAGTCCTGGGCGCGGTCGGAGAATTCCTCGACAATCTCGCCCAGCCGGGGGTACTTGCCCCGGAGCGTGCCGCCCATCGCCCAGACCGCGATTTCCGAGCTGCCATTGCCTCCCAGCACCTCGCGGTCCTGGATGAGGGCGACGCGCAGGGATTGGCGGGCGGCGGAGATCGCGGCGCCTAGGCCGGCGTAGCCGCCGCCGACCACGACGAGGTCGAACTCGCCGAGGTCCTCGGCCTTGCCCGCGGGGTTATGGCGGCGCCAGCGCTCCTCGGCGAGCTTGGCCGGCTCGTCGGGCGGCAGGTAGGAAGGGTCGGAGCTGAGGATGATGGCGTCGCAGCGGCCGTTGAACCCGGTGAGATCGCGCAGGGCCAGGCGGGCGGGGCCGGCGGGGAGGTCGACCTCGCCCGCGGGTTGCCAGCCCCAGTCGGCGCCGTTGGTGCCGAGAATCGCCCCGGTGGGCTTGCCGTTGACGTGCAGCTCGAACCGACCCGGCGTGCCCGGGGCTCCCCAGGGCGCGACCCAGTCGCGGGTTCGCACCCAGGCCCGGTAGCGGCCGGCCTTCGCGATGTCGACGCTGCCGGACGCGTCGGCCACGGGCTTCCCCAGGCCATGGGCCATCAGGTAGGGCGAACCCACGGCGAGGGTGGGCTGGGTGTCGGTGAACCATCCGCCGCGATCGGCGAGCGTCTCGGCCTCGATCCAGACGGTCTCGGCCAGGACGCGCGTCGCCAAGGCGAGAAGGGACAGGGCGGGGAAGGGGAATCTCACGGGTTTGAGGACAGTCCCTCCCAATTATCGTTCCGCCCGCTTCGTCCCTTGACTTCCGTCCCTGACTCCCGAAGGGTGTCGGTCTCCGCTATCGGGCTGTAGCGCAGTCTGGCTAGCGCACTTGCTTAGGGTGCAAGGGGTCGTGGGTTCAAATCCCCCCAGCCCGACCAGCGGAGGCCCCCGGGAAGTTCCCCTTGGAACCGCCCCGGGGATGCCTTAGTCAGGAGGCATCCCCATGCGACGCCTGCTGGCCTGCCTCTTGCTCCTCGCCTCCCCGCTCGGCGCCGGACTGCCCCGGTTCAGCGACGAATCCGTCAACCGCTTCGTGGCCGAGGCGGACGCGGCCGCGCGCCGCGCCGCGCCCCTGACGCCGGAATTCTGGTCCTGGGTCGACCGCCATCCCGAGGTTCGCTCGGGCTTGCTCTTCGCGCGCCATCCCATGCCCGCGGTCCATGCGGCCAACCTCGACCTGCTTCGTCGCGCGGTGACGCCGCAGCAGGCGGACCGCTACGCCCACCTGCTGCTCGCGGTGGCGGTCAACGGCGACCAGCCGCTCCGCGTCGAGGCTGAGCAGCCCCTCGCGGCCTGGCCGGAGCCGGTGGCCAAGGTCGCGGCGTGGATGCGCGCCTCGGGCACGACCTATCTCCAGGCGATGGCCGACACCTCCGCCGCGCTTGGGGCCGCGGGCGTGCCGGCCGCCGAGGCCGCGAGGGACCGCGGATTCTGGACG
>JBKDBK010000179.1:0-2743 GCA_046315175.1 Opitutia bacterium
GCGACGGAACGATTCCAGAACGTCGAAGCAGAGGTCGCGAAGCACGAGCAACGTCTCGCGGAGTTTGCGCGTGACGTGCTGACGGAGGACTTGACTCCGGTTGTTTGGACTGGTGCTGAGAACGCTCCGAAAGGATCCTGACCTTGAATCCCGTCTTCGTTCAGCGGCTGCGACAAGCGATGGATGATCCGGATGCGATGGCGTGCCGGATCGTTTATCGATGCGAGTCGGGCCGCGTGACGGAGCGGGTTGTTAGTCCTGTTCGGTTCGACGGTCCGCGCGTGCTCGCGTTGTGCTTGGGGTCAGAGGAGCCTCGCGGGTTCCGGTTGTCCGCGATCGAGGAGGTGCAGTTGGTGCGGGCGGAGTCGGTGCTCTGCTCGGAGGAGTCGGTGACACTTTTGGAGGTGCGGTGGCATGGGAAAAGAAGTTGAGCGACGGCCGCTAGTGATCCGTCGGCTGTCGGTGGATGATGCGTTGGTGATCCGGTCCTTCGACGCGGACGGCGAGCCGGTGGAGATCCAGGTGAGCGCGCGGTGGAACACTCGCCGGTCGATCCAGTATCGGATCCAGATCCCGGGGGATATGGACTTCGAGTTTGACAAGGTCCGGATCAGCGACGGGGACGACGCGAACACGCCGCACGAGGATACCGATGAGTGACCTGGGGGAGCTGGTCGCGGTCGCGATATTGGGTGGATCCCTGATTTTCTTGGCTTTCCGCTGGGCTTTCCTGGCGGATGACGACTTCGGGGGGTCTGGATAATTTTCGGAATTTTTCCGAAAAATAGTCTGCCTGGGGTTGCCCTCGGGCCGATAGGGTGTATAATCATTGAAGACGCGGCAAGGGACCGCGAACGAAAACGAACTCGAACGAACGAGGGCACGACACGATGGACGCAACGAAGAACGCAGTCGAACTCCGATTGGCAAACCTGGAATGGATGATCCGCGATGCCAAGAACAAGGTGGTTCATTATTCTGAGGAAGTCGCTCGTCGCGCTCAGCAGGCAACCGAAGCCGCGAAGCAGATCGAAGACGGTGAAGCCTATAGCCTGTCTTGGATCGGTTTCATGGAGTCGGAGTTGCGATCGCTCAAGGAAGCCGAAGCGGAGCTGTTGGTGCTGGTCCGTGAGGAGAAGGTCTTGCGGATGATCCTTCGGGCTGAGTGAGTATGGGGGGCGGTTGCCCTGCCGGGCAGTCCGGCAGGGCTTTCAATCAACTAGCAGGAGATGGAATAACATGGCAGAGAAGGTAGAGGCAATTCACGGCGCGATCTGCGCGATGCTGGCAGAGGTCGACGCGATCGCAAAGGACCGGAAGAACGTCCAGCAAGGGTTCACGTTCAGGGGGATCGATGACGTCTACAACACGGTGCATCCGGTGCTGGCGAAGTGCAAAGTCTATCCTCGCGCTGAGATCATGGAGTCGGACCAGCAGGAGCGAACGACGCGTAGCGGCAACGTTCAGTTCTTCGTCAGGCTCAGGATGCGGTACCATCTTGTTTCGGGTGTCGATGGTTCATCGATCTGGACCGAGGTAATCGGCGAGGCGGCGGACACTGGCGACAAAGCCTACAATAAGGCGATGAGCATCGCGTATAAGTACGCGCTGTTCCAGTTGCTGTGTATTCCGACTGAGGCGATCGATCCGGACGCAATGATTCCGGAGCCGACGAAGTCGGAGAAGCCAGTGGAGAAGCCCGCGAAGGATGCACCGAAGCCGTCGGCGAAGGCTCCAGCTAAGACTGCCGACAAGCCCGCAGAGAAGGCCAAGCCGGAGGTCTTTCCTCCTGAGATGGAAGTCCTCGAACGTGCGAACAAGGGGCCGGTCGATCAGCTAGAAGACGTCGAGCGGCTGTCCAACCGGATGCGGGTCGCAAACAAGATCGACCCGGGGATACACCTCCAGGTCTTGTTCCAGTCGCTTCGCCGCCGGATCCCGGTCTGCACCGATCTTGCCCTCTTGAGCCAGTACCAGACCCGCGCGAAGGGTTACCTGGAGCGCAAGTGGTTCGATCAGTCCGAGGTCGACCATCTGAACAGCGACATCGCAAAGCGGATCCCAGAGATGACCAAGGGGGTGATCGGTGCCGACTAAGTTAATGTTGCACGGGATCGGGTGCGGTCTTTACCTGACCGTCTCCGGAGTGCCAAAGGATCGCAATAACGCGGAAGTCCTCGCGAGGATTCCGCCGGAGGAGCTGCGGGCAAGGATGCTCGAGGCGTGGCCGGTCACCGATGAAGGCCAAGGGCCGTTCGTCTGGGTCCACCTTGAGCGCGGCGAACCGATCCGCGACCTGTGCCGGGTCGCGATCCCGGCATGGGACGACTACCTGTGGTTCGGTCCGGATCGCATTTGGTTTGAGTCGCTCGGGTTGATCGTCGCACGAGGCGGTCACCGGACAGCGATGTGTCGGAGCTGCAGTCGATATTGTTCCGAGGATGCGACGCGGTGCATGAACTGTGGAGCGTTCGATGCTGATGATAGCATGGCAAGCGATTACGGTTGCTCAGTGTCGGTGGATCATTCGAGTCCTATGTACCAGATGTTCGGAGGGAATCATGCAACGAGTCACGGTTGAGCACTGGATGGATTTGGCCATGTGGATTTGGCAGACAAATGATTCCAATGGATGGGATGTTGCGATCGTTGCGGACTGGGATACGAACAAGCGAAAGCTGGCCGAGAAGATCGCTCTGATTCACTCGGAGCTATCCGAGGCGTGGCAGGCTCTAATCGAGCG
>JBKDBK010000180.1:0-4739 GCA_046315175.1 Opitutia bacterium
ACGTGCGGGCGGACTTGATCCGCGCCTTCACGCGTTCCAGATAGGCGCGGCGACGGCGGCGCTTGATGACCTTGTTGTATTGCTGGCCCATGGGTTTGCGAAGGTTGTCCGCCCCACCCAGCCAAGGAAAGCCCAAAAGCCAGGCCGTTCTCTCCCAGACCGCTCCCCGTGCCCCCTCGCTCCTCGCTTCCTCCCCTCCCGCTCCCTTCTAACACCGCTAACACCGCTATCCCGCTAGTCAGCTATCCCGCTAGAGAGCTAGTCAGCTATCAAGCTAGTTAGCTAGAGAGCTACTGAGCTAGTGAGCCACCGAGCCACCGAGCCATCGAGCTACACTCCCGCTCCCTTCTAACACCGCTAATCCGCCAACGTGCCAACGAGCTGGAGAGCTCCCAAGCTACAATCCCGTGCCCCCGCGCGGCTTAGGGCGCCGTCCGCCGCCGCTTACTTCAGCGCCTCCCGAAGGTCGGCTGCCCAGATCTCGTACCCCTTCTTGCTCAGGTGAAGCAGGTCGGGCATGATCTCGCGGGCGAGGGTGCCGTCGGGCTGGAGCAGCTTGGGCGCCAGCTCGCGCACCTGCACGTTCGGGCGCCCGGCGATCGCCTTCGCCACGAGGTCGCTCGCCGCCGCGTTGTTCAGCCTCATCTTGTCGTCGGGCTGCGCGCCGCGGGGGAAAATGCGATAAAGGATGACCGGCGTGCGGGGGAACCTGCCCTGGATCTCGTCCAGGATCGCGATCACGCCCGCCGCGATGTCCTCCGGCTTGTCCATCCGGTGGCCTGTGTTGTTCGTGCCGATCATCACGACGAAGGCGCGCGGGTCCAGGCCCTTGGGCAGGTTGCCGTTTCGCAGCCTCCACAGCACGTTCTCGGTGCGGTCGCCGCCGGTGCCGAGGTTCACGACCCTGGGCAGCCCCTCGAGCAGCGCCAGGTTGGCGGGCTGCTCCCAGGCATGGGTGATCGAGTCCCCCACGAGCACCAGTCCCTTGCCGCCTTCCTTCGCGGAAGCCTCCGCGGCCGCGGTTTGGCCGAGGTGACGCTGGTAATTGCCGTCGCTCATGCGGCCGTCATTCGCCCGGGGATAGGCCGCCGTGGCGAACCTAAAGGGCTGGGGCTTGGTCGCCTCCGCCGCGACCTGCGTCGCCGCGGCCAGCTGCTGCACGGCGCGCCACCATTGCAGGCCGAGCGCGGCGGCGACGGCGGCAAGCGAGGCGCAGAGGAGGGCGAGGACGGCGGTGACTCGGTTCATGGCGGATTGGGGCCAGCCAAGCCGCCCCGCTCTCCCGGCGCAAGGCAGGAAGGTCTTCCGGCGTTGCCTCGCCCCGGCTTTCCCGTGCGATGGAGCAACCATGAGGCTGCTCCTCGCCCTCCTCGCCCTCGCCGCCGCCTGCCCGGCCTCGCCCCATCCCGAGGCCACCGCCAAGAGGACCAAGGCCGACATCGAGAAGGCCCTCAAGGCCATCGAGGCCAAGGCCCGCGCCGCCGCACCCGCGCCCCGCTGGCCCAAGGCCGGGAAGGACGACATCCCTCCGCCCACCTCGGGCGAGCTCGCCAAGGCCCGCGCCGAGCTCGCCCGCCTCAACGGCTACCGCTACCTCGCCGGCCTCTCGCACGACGTCGAGCTCGACCCCGTCCTCAGCTGGACCGCCAAGTTCGGCGCCGAGCTCTGCAAGCGCCACGGCACCATCAGCCACACCCCTCCCCGCCCCCAGGGCATGCCGGAGGCCGCCTACAAACGCGGCTTCGAGGGCACCTCCAAGTCCAACCTCCATTGGACCAGCGGCGGCGACGGCCTCATCGGCTCGGTCGACGGCTACATGGACGATTCCGACCCCTCCAATGTCCGCGTCGTCGGCCACCGCCGCTGGTGCCTCAACCCTCCCCTCCGCAAGACCGGCTTCGGCGTCGTCGACGGCTTCAGCGCCATGTGGGTCATGGACACCTCCGGCCCCTCCGCCCCCGGCGCCATCGTCTGCTTCCCCTCCGCCGGCCTCCATCCCATCGACTACTTCAAGCCCGGCACCGCCTGGAGCGTCTCCCTCGATCCCAGCCGACACCGACTCTCCGGCACCAACGTCAAGGTCTTCGAGCTCCGCACCCTCTCCCAGGTCCGCGGCTTTCCCAAGGACCTCAAGGGCCTGAAGGAAATCCCCCTCTCCGACGTCCGTCTGTCCACCGAAGGCAGCGGCATTCCCCAGTGCCTCATCTTCCGCCCTAGCTCAAAAATCGGCAAGGGCGACCGCTTCGGCGTCCTCATCGAGGGCGTCGATGGCCTGCCCGGGAAAATCCTCGGCTACCTGGTGGAGTTTTTTTGACCGCATTGTGAAGTCTCCCTGAATCGGGGCCTAGACTGCATAATAAAGTTGCACACGGACGCATTCAACTTGTCTACAACCTTGTGCTCGTTGATCCCGGACTGCTCTTCCTTGCGCTTTGCCTCATCCTTGGCTTGGTCGCCATCGCCATCTTCCTGCTCTGCCTTCCCAGCCCCGGCGACGCTGATGGCGACCGCTTCGCCGACCGCCCCGCCCATGGTAGTTTCGGTCTCTTCCGCCGCCTTCTCTGGTTCCTCCGCATCCGTCGCTAGGAACACGCAGTGACTTCTGCGCCAGCGGCCGTCCCTTCCCCCGCAAGAGGCAAGGCGGTTTCTCCGCCCCCGCACCCTCCCGTGCCCCTGAAACCCGTCTTGGGGTAGGGAGACCTGTCCCAGGCCTCCGTGCCTCCCCCGCTCCGCACCCCCATTCCCCCATTCCAACTTCCCGCTCCCTTCTAACACCGCTAACCCCGCTATCCCGCTAGTCAGCTATCCCGCTAGAGAGCTAGTCAGCTATCCCGCTAGAGAGCTAGTCAGCTATCAAGCTAGTTAGCTAGAGAGCTACTGAGCTAGCGAGCCAACGAGCCAACGAGCCACCGAGCTACGCTCCCGCTCCCTTCTAACACCGCTAACACCGCTAATCCGCTACTGAGCCCCCGAGCCCCCGAGCCCCCGAGCCCCCGAGCCAACGAGCTATAATCCCTCCCCCGCCGCCGTCAAAACCTCGCCCCCACCCTCACCGTGAGCACCGGCGTCCCCCCCGTTTCAAACGCGCCGATCGACTCCCCGTCGCGGCGGAACGATTCCCGGTGGAACACATTGTACGCATAAGCCACCCGCGCGAACCACGTCCCGCTCGGCTCCAGGAACTGCGTCACCCCGATTCGCAGCGGCACCTCGCCGATCGCCACCGCCCGCGGGCCCTCCGCGTTGTCCGTCAGCCGGAAGGTCAGCGTCTCGTAGGCGCACGCCAGGTCCACGCTCGTCGCCTTGTCCGAGGTCGCAAACCAGCGCGCGTAGATGCCGTTCTGCAGGCCCGTCCCGCGCACCTCGATTCTCAGGTCCGGCCTCGGGTCCCAGTGGATTCGCACATACGGGATCGGCAGCGCCGCCATCTCGAACCGGCTCTGCACCATCAGGCCCAGGGCCACGTCCCACTGCGCGCCGGGCTTCCAGCGGTAGGCGCCGCCCAGCCCCCAGCGGAAGCTGTCCGCGGCGTCCGCCTCCGTCTCGCCCGCCACCTCGACCGCGCCGATCACCTGCACATGCGCGTCCTTGCCCCAGGCCGTCTGCCCGAAGCCCGACAGGATGAAGTCCTCCGTGTCGCCGTAGGCGCGCGTCGCATCCGCCGCCAGCGGCCCCGTCATCCGGTTCTCGTAGCGGTAAAGCTCCAGGTCCAGCGCGTGGTTCGGACCCTCGTGGATCAGCTCCACCCCCGACCGTCGCCGCTCAAACGTTCCCTCCAGGGCGCCCGCATTCGAAATCGTCGCCTCGCGCACCGCTTGGAAGTCCGCCATCGCGATCCAGGGCTTGGCGGCAGGAGGGGTCGCCACCTGGCCGTGGGCGCCGGCGGCCAGCAGGGTCAGCAAGGGCAGGGTGGTTCGTGTCATGGCCCCTGTCTAAGCCTCCTGCCCCCCGTCTCCAAGTCTCGTTAAGCCCGTCCTTGGAGCCGCTTCGTCAAGTTACTCGCCCAAGCTCGCCATTGGCGCCTGCAATCCTAGGCAAATTTGAGGTTACGGAGCCATGCCGAGGCTGCAGCTAACCACTCGCTATGCTGGCTCGGCCGATGCCCCGCCCCCGCACAGGGGCGCTTCCTCGAATGAAAAAAAGGTCAATAAACCGCCTCCATTCCGGCTTGATGTTGCCTGTCCTTGACAAATAAAAACCTTGTCCGACCTCCCATCCCATGAAGTCCATCACGCCTTCGGTAGTCCTCCCCCTGCTTCTCGCCGCCTCCGCCGTCCAAGCCCAGACGGTGATGCACATCGCCGGCAACCGGGGTGCATCGGTCGAGACCTATTCCGCCGCTCTCTCCACCTCCGGAGGACTAACCCTGAACCTCGGCTTTCAGGTCGATTACCTGATGGTCGGCGGCGGCGGGGGGGGCGCCGGTTCCGGGACCGACTCCAGCGCCTGGGGCAGCGGCGGCGGCGGCGCTGGCGGCCTGCTGGCTGGGACCACCGTCCTCGCCATGTCCAACACCGCGACCGACAACCGCTTCAACGTCAGTGTCGGCGGCGGCGGCACCGGGGGGCCTAGGAACGGGAATGTCGCCCTTCAGGTCGGCGGCACCGGGGGCAACACGACCTTCAACGGTCTCACGGCGCTCGGCGGCGGCGGCGGCGGCGCTTGCAACATCACCGGATTAGCCGGGGGCTCCGGCGCCGGCGGCGGCGGCGGCGACACCGGGTGCAACCGGCGCGCCG
>JBKDBK010000181.1:0-2491 GCA_046315175.1 Opitutia bacterium
GGAGGCGGAGGAGACGAAGGATGCGGAGGAGGCGGAGGAAGGATGAGCGGGGTGAGCGGTGCGAGCGGTGTTAGAAGGGAGCGGTAAAATGGCTCGTTGGCTCGATAGCTCAATGGCTCGTTGGCTCGATAGCTCGATGGCTGGATAGCTTGGTGGCTAGATGGCTAATGGGGGCGTAGGAGGCGGAGGAGCGAGGAGTGAGGAGCGCGGGGAGGCGAAGGGAAAAAAAGGGGGGTGGTGAGGACGTACAACCTTGGGCGGGGCGAGTTGTTCCGTCTTAGTCGGACTTGCTGGGGAGCGGGTCAGGGGTCGAGGCCGATCTCGGCGCAGAGGGCGGGGCGCTTGCAGGCCCAGGGGATGAACTCGTCGACCCCGAAGTCGGCCTTGATCTCGTCGCCGTGGCGGAAGGTGGGGCAGCGGGATTGGCCGCTGCAGGCGATGAGTTGGCGCATCTCGTGTTGGGACGCGATGACGTCCCGTAGGTCGAGCTTGATGCCTTTCTTCTGGAAGTAGTCGAGGGCCTGGGTGCACCAGGGGCAGCCGGGTTTGATGTAGAGGATGGGGAGGGGCATGGGGGAGAGAAGGGGGAAGAGGGAGGATGATGAGGAGGAGGGGGAGGAAGGATACGGAGGAGGCGGAGGATACGAAGGAGGTTGGGGCCAAGGAGGGGGTGGTGATCGCTGCTTACTCCACGCTCCTCGCTCCCGCTGGTTGTTGGGGGCGGAGGAGGAAGCGGAGGCTTTCGGCGAGGAGGAGGAGGGCGAGGCCGAGGAGGGTTGCGGCGCAGAGGGTCTCGGCGGTGGCGACGGCGGTGAGGGGGCCGCTGGTGAGGCGGGCGTGGAGGAGGAGGGAGAGGGCCCCGGTGGCGGCGACGAGCATGACGAGGGCGGGGACGAAGGCGGGCCACCAGCGTCGGCCTTCGGAGCGAAGCCAGAGGGTGGCGGCGAGGAGGGCGAGGGCGGCGAGGAGCTGGTTGGACATGCCGAAGATGGTCCAGAAGGTGCGCCAGAGCGGCACCTCGGCGCCGTTCTGGCTGACCTTGGGCAGGAAGGCGAGGGTGGCGGGGATGGCGAGGGTGGCGAGGGTGGCGAGCCAGGCGCCGGCTTTGGAGGTGATGCCGAGGAGTTCGCCGAGGGTGTAGCGGGCGAGGCGCGTGCAGGCGTCGAGGGTGTCGAAGACGAAGGTGGCGAAGCCGAGGAGGGCGATGGGGAGGGCGACGGACTGGGGGATGAGGCCGAAGGTGGCTTGCTCGGCGAGGAGGGCGACGCCTTGGGCGTAGGTGCGGTCGGGCGAGCCGGCGAGGCTGCCGACGACGCAGAAGATGGCGAGGGTGAGGGCGGCGAAGAAGGCCTCGAGCAGCATGCCGCCGTAGGCGACGGGGACGGCGTCGCTCTCCTTGTCGAGTTGGCGCGAGGTGGTGCCGCTGGCGACGATGGAGTGGAAGCCGGAGCAGGCGCCGCAGGCCACGGTGATGAGGAGGATGGGGAGGATGGGCTGGGCTCCGGTGAGGTCGCCGAGGAGGGGGTTGCCGGTGAAGGCGGGCGCCTTCATCTCGAGGGTGCCGCCGAGGCCGCCGACGAGGAGGCCGGCGGAGGCCACGGCGATGACGCCGTAGAGGAACCAGCCGCCGAGCTCGCCGCGCGGCTGGAGGAGGAGCCAGACGGGGGACATGGAGGCGAGGGCGCAGTAGCCGAGCAGGAGAAGGGTCCAGAGGCGCGCATCGCCGAAGTCCATCGGGAAGACCTGGCCGAGGCCGATGACGACGGCGACGAGGGGGAGGAAGATCCAGCGGGCGGTGTTGCCGGGGAGGCCGCGCCGGACGGCCATGCCCATGGCGAGGGCGAGGAGGAGGTAGCCGACGGAGGCCGAGGCGACGGCGGGACCGGGGGCGTCCTCGCCCGGGGCGCCGCGGCTGACGAAGGTGCCCGCGGTGACGTCGGCGAAGGCGACGATGACGTAGACGAGGGAGAGCCAGATGAAGCCGAGGAAGAGCTTGTGGCTGAGCGGGGAGGCGTGCCTGCGGACGAGCTCGGCGATGGTCTTGCCCTTGTGCCGGACGGAGGCGACGAGAGCGAGGAAGTCGTGGATGCCGCCGATGAGGATGGCGCCGAGGAGGATCCAGGCGAGGGTGGGAGCCCAGCCGAACATGGCGCCGGCGAGGATGGGTCCGACGACGGGGCCGGCGGCGGCGATGGCGGAGAAGTGCTGGGGGAGGAGGACGGCGGCCTTGGCCGGATGCATGTCGTCGTCGCGCGCGAGGTTCGCCGGGGTGACGCGGGAGTTGTCGATCCCCACCCAGGCCGTGAGGCGTGGCTTGGCGAGCCGGTAGGCGAGCCCGAGGAGCAAGGCGCAACCGAGAAGGTAGGCGACGAGGGGCATGGGGGGGGTGGGGATGGTGTTGGGGTCGGGGGTGGGATGCAAGGATGAAGACAGGTGTGGGGGTCGGGGAGGGGGGTGTGGCTCGGTAGCTCGTGGGCTCGATGGGTCGTTG
>JBKDBK010000182.1:0-32684 GCA_046315175.1 Opitutia bacterium
GCCGAGGAGGGGTCGAGGATGCGCAGGGCGCCCTCGGCCTGGGCGAGCCGGGCGAGGCGGGCGACGTCGGGCGAGGCAAGGCGCGGGTTGTTGGGAAGCTCGGCGACGACGGCGGCGACCTGACCGCGATGCGCGAGGAAAAAGGCCTCCAGCGCGGCGTGGTCGGTGACGTCGTCGATGACGGTGAGAGTCTCGCCGGGGGCGAGCGTCTTGCGGAGGAGCTCGGCTGTGTCGACGTAGAGCCATCCGAGCTGGAGCCAGGCGCGGCGGCCCTTGGGCGACTGGACGGAGCGGGCGGCGTGAATCGCGACGGCGACGGCGTTCATGCCGGAGGCGGCGAGGCGGACATCGCCGAGGGTGGCGGGGGCGAGGAGCGGGAGAAGGTGCCGGGCGACGTCGGGCGGGAGGGTGCCGTCGGCCCTGCCCTGCCCCGTCTCGCCGGCCAGCCATGCCTCGGCGACGCGGGATCCGAGTCGAAGGCCGGCGTGCTTCACCATCGCGGCGACGCGCTCGAGCGAGGGCGGGTCGACCTCGATCAAGGCCCAGCCTCCGACGTCGGCCTCTCGGTGAGACGAAGGCGTGGCGAGGGCGACGGCCTGCGTGCAGGCGGCGAGCCCGTGCAGGGGAATGCACCTGGCGGGATCCCAGCCCAGGCGGGCGGCAGCGGTGTCGCGCGCGAGCGCGACCCTCTCGTTCATCACAAAACGGGGGTAGCCGGCGCGGATGCGGGACCAAACGCGCGGGTCCTGGCGCTCATAGCCGTCCACATCCGCGAGGGTTGGCAGGGAGACGAACGTGCCGTGGGGAAACGAGGGGAGGACCTCGCCGAGGGGATGGCGGGCGAAGGCCATCGCTCAGAGGTCGCCCGGCACCGACTCGTTGGCGAGCATCTGGTCGAGCGTCTGGCGGCGGCGGATGAGTCGGGCTTGGCCGTCGTTTCCGAGAAGGACCTCGGGCGCCTCGGGGAAGGAGTTGTAATTCTTGGCGCTCATGGCGGCGCAGTAGGCGCCGGCGCCGCCGATGACGGCGAGGTCGCCCGGAGCGACAACCGGAAGGTCGCGCGGCGCGAGCGTCTCGGACTCGCCGGGGGCGCAGGTGACGAGGTCGCCCGACTCGCAGCAGTGGCCGACGACGACGGTGGGAACGCGCCCCCGGTCCGCGGTCGGCCAGAAGGCGACGGGGTGCTGGGAGCCGTAGAGCGAGGGCCGGAGTATCTCGGTCATGCCGGAGTCGAGCTTGACGAAGGTGCGGGTGTCGGTGCGGACGGCGTCGACCACGCGGGCCAGGACGGCCCCGGCGTTGGCGACAAGGAAGGTGCCGGGCTCGATCTCCAGGCGGAGCCGTCGCCCGTGCTCGGCGGCGAAGCGCTCGAATGCGGCGCGAACGGGAAGACCGATGACCTGGGGATCGGTGCCTTTTTCGCCGTCCATGCGGGCGACCTTGTAACCGCCGCCGAGGTTGAGGGCGACGACATCGGGATAGCGGGCGACGAGGGCGAGGCTCGATTCGGAGACGGCCTGCCAGACGGCGGGATCGCTGCCGGACCCGATGTGGGTGTGGATGCGGGTGACGCGCAGGCGGTGGCGGGCGGCGATCGCCGCCGCCTCGCCGGCCCACTCGTGCCAGATGCCGAACGAGGAGTCGGACCCGCCGACATTGGTCTTGCCGTTGCCGCCGGACCCGCGGCCCGGATTGAAGCGGAGGCCGACGGCGCGGCCGGGGGCGGCGGCGCCGATGCGCTCGAGCTGGTGGAGGGAGCAGGCGTTGACCTCGATGCCAAGGGCGAGCAGCTCGGCGATGTCGGCCGGCAGCTCCTGGGTGGAGAGCGAGATGCGGGCGGGCTCGAAGCCGGCGCGGATCGCGCGGCGAACCTCCCAGCCGGACGAGGCGTCGATGTGGAGTCCCTTGCGGTGGAAAAGGCGCAGGATGGCGGCGGTCGGGCACGCCTTCATGGCGAAGCGGACGGTGAGCCCGAAGGCCGAGGGAAAGGCCAGCATGGCGTCGGCCTGGGCCTCGAGGCGCCCTTGGTCGTAGACATAGCATGGCGTACCGTGGGCCTCGGCGACGGCGCGGGCCTGGGCTTGGGTGAGGAAGGGCGTCTCGCGTGACACGACAGGGCGACTGTGCGAGGGAGGGATGCCGCTTCCAGCCTTTTCCCTGTCCTACGCTTGCGCCGGGCGGGAGGGAGGGGGCAGGATGCGGCATGGCTCCCGTCGAGACCATCGTCGCCCCCGCCACGCCCGTCGGCACGTCCGCGCTTGCGTTGGTGAGAATCGACGGCCCCGAGGCGGCGGCCTGGGTGACGTCGGCCCTCGGCCGTTCGGCGCCCCCCGAGGCGCGGCGACCCACGCTGGGCGTTTGGCGCAACCGTGCGGGGAACCCGGTCGACCAGGTGGTGGCCACGCTTTGGGCGCAGGGATCCAGCGCGACGGGCAACGCCGGGGCGGAGATCTGCTGCCATGGCAACCCTCGGATTGTCAGGATGCTCGTCGAGGACTGCCTGGCGCGAGGAGCGCGCATGGCGGAGCCGGGCGAGTTCACCCGTCGCGCCTTTGTGAACGGGCGCATCGACCTGACCCAGGCCGAGGCGGTGGCCGATCTGATTCACGCGGACAGCGAGCGGGCGCTTGAGGCGGCGCGGCGTCAGCTCGGCGGCGAGCTTGGCCGGGCCGTGGCGGGATGGACGGACCGGTCCCTTGCGGTGTTGGCGGAGCTGGAGGCGCACATCGACTTCCCCGAGGAGGATCTTCCACCGGAGGCTCCCGGCGGCCCGCGCCGCCGCCTGCTGGAATTGGCGGCGGAGCTGGAGGCCGCGGCCTCCACGGAGCGCCATGCCGCCGCGCTGCGCAGCGGCGTCCGACTGGCGGTGGTCGGGGCTCCCAACGCCGGCAAGTCTTCGTTGCTCAACGCCCTCTGCGGCAAGGAGCGCGCCTTGGTGAGCCCGGAGGCGGGCACGACGCGCGACTTCCTGGAGGCCGAGGTGACGGGCTGGCCGCTGCGCGTGACGGCGGTGGACACCGCGGGGCTGAGACAGGGTGGCGACACGCTGGAGAAAGCCGGCATGGAGCGCTCGCTCGACCAGGCCGAGGGCGCGGACTTCATCCTTTGCGTCGTGGATCGTTCGGCGCCGCCCCCGGAATTGCCGAAGCGGCTCATGGACCTGCTCAAGCCGGGCCGCGCGGCGGTGGTGGCCAACAAATCGGACTTGCCGCCCCACCCTGCCCTGCCCGGTTTCCTGCCGGCGCTTCCGCGGGTGGAATGCCACCTGCTTTCCCCCGCGGGAGCCGAGGCCGCCCGGGCGGCGCTTGCCGGCTTGCTCAAACAGGCCGACTTGACGCCGGCGGACGACAACCTGTTGGTGGGCGCTCGCCATGCCGCGGCGATGCGGGCCGCATCAGTGGCGCTAAGGATGGCGGCTCGCCACCTCGAGAAAGGCGGGGCGGAGACGGAGTTGGCAGCCACGCAGGTGCGCGGCGGCCTGGATTCGCTGGGTGAGATTGTGGGACGGGTGGACAACGAGCGCATGCTCGACAAGCTCTTCGCTTCCTTCTGCATCGGAAAATGATTCCCTGCGGGGGGTCCCCCCCGCCATGTCAGCATCACCCAAGGCCATCCGCCTCGA
The DNA here is from genome assembly GCA_046315175.1 of Opitutia bacterium. GTDB lineage: Bacteria > Verrucomicrobiota > Verrucomicrobiia > Opitutales > UBA953 > UBA8828. The sequence continues at coordinate 3,623 of JBKDBK010000182.1, forward strand.
TCCCGACCGCCCCTATGGGGTCATTGTCTGCGGGGCCGGACACGCCGGCATCGAGGCCGCGCTTGCCTCAGCCCGGATGGGCGTGGACACGCTGCTGCTGACCGGAAACCTCGACACCATCGGCCAGATGAGCTGCAACCCCGCAATCGGGGGGCAGGCCAAGGGCCAGATAGTGAGGGAAATCGACGCGCTGGGCGGGGCCATGGGGCTGACGGCTGATGTAACCGGTATCCACTATCGGCTCCTCAACGCGTCGAAAGGGCCAGCGGTGCAGGCTCCGCGCGTCCAGTGCGACAAGAAGGCCTACCAATTCCGGATGAAGCACCTGGTTGAGCTCCAGCCCAACCTAACGATTTTCCAGGCTCAAGTCACCGGGCTCATTCATCAGGGGGGCAAAGTGAGAGGGGTCCAAACCAGTCTCGATTTAGACTTCTTTGGTGAAACCGTGGTGGTGACTACCGGAACCTTCCTTCGGGGTCTGATGCATATTGGATCAAACAAAACCGAAGGGGGTAGAATGGGTGATTTTAGTTCTAAATCATTGAGTAGTAGTTTTTTAGAAATAGGCATCGAGTTGGAGCGCCTCAAGACAGGTACCCCTCCTAGAATTCTGGGAACGACGATTGATTTCACCAAATGCGACGAGCAAAAGGGTGACCCCTGCCCTACCCTTTTCGCCTTTTACGACACTCGGGACAAAGCCGAGATGTTCCACGTGGAACAAGCAGGCCAAGTTCTGGAAGGATGGGTACCTGGACAAGATCAAGTCTCTTGCTGGATGACTGAGGCCACTGAAGCTACCGGGGCAATTATTCAGGCTAATCTCCACCTATCTCCTCTTTATGGCGGAACAATCAAATCACTGGGTCCGCGCTACTGTCCATCTATCGAGGATAAGTTCGTTAAATTTGAGGATAAGGAGAGTCATAAGCTCTTTCTTGAGCCAGAGGGGCGCCACACTGATGAATGGTACATTAATGGTCTTTCAACCTCCCTGCCCTTTAGTGTCCAACTAGAGATGCTCCGTACTATTCCCGGACTGGAGAGCGCCGTTATGATTCGGCCAGCCTACGCGGTGGAGTACGATTTCGCACCGCCAACCCAGTTAACCGCTTCGCTTGAATCAAAAAAGTTGGAGGGGCTTTTTTTTGCAGGTCAAATCAATGGGACTTCAGGGTACGAAGAAGCTGCAGGCCAAGGACTTGTGGCAGGTGTCAATGCGGCTGCGCGTGTTTTAAAGACCCCGTCCTTGATATTGGGGCGAAACGAGGCCTACATAGGGGTCTTAATTGATGATCTGGTTACCAAGGGCACCAAGGAGCCGTACCGGATGTTCACGAGCAGGGCAGAACATCGCCTGTTATTGAACCATGGCAGCGCAGAGAGCAGGCTTTTTTCTAAAGCTAAGGCTTACGGCCTGGTTGAACCAGGCCGACTCTGTCGAATGGAGGCCAAGGCAGCATCTATTGAACACTGGGCGGAAATGGCTGAAAAAATGCCGGTTCCAGGCGGAATAATGGGGGAGGTTATGCGCCGATCCGAGACCATCGAAAAGGAAAAGCTTCCCGCCAGTTTCCTAAGGGAATCAGAACAGGTTCAAGACGAGGTTATTTATCAGGTAAAGTATCGCGGGTACCTGGAACGAGAGCGGCGCATGGCCAGCAGGTTCAAGGATCTCGATGATTGGGCGATACCGAAAGATTTCTCCTATGAGGGAATCAACGGCCTCAGGACGGAGGCTCGCGCAAAGCTAGGGGAGGTCAGACCCTCGACCCTTGGTCAGGCATCTCGGATTAGCGGGGTAAATCCAGCGGACATCTCCCTATTAATGGTACACATACGGGGAAAAAGGAGGGGGTAGGGCAGGGGTGTTCCACGTGGAACAAGCTCTAAGTTACCTTTAAGATAGGAGACGGTTACAAGGGGGTTACACAATCTGCAAATCAATGTATGGCAACTATTTGTGTTAATGTTTCTTGGTCGTAACATTTGACATAAAGGGTGGCTCTTCTTTTTTCTGCGTTTAGTTTTGGGTAATGGAAAAAGCTGATGAAAAGCGCGTGTTGGTGGTCGATGACGAAAAAGACGTCACGGAGTTGCTTGAGTATAAGCTCAAGCAGGCGGGGTTGTTGGTGCGCTCCCTGAACGACCCGCTGCGAGTCATCGGGATGGCAAGGGACCTGCGCCCTGACTTGATCATCTTGGATGTGATGATGCCCGATCTGACGGGTATGCAGCTGTTGCGAATGATCCGCAGCGACGCCTTGCTCCAAGACACGCCGGTGATGTTCCTCACGGCTAAGGGCGAGACCGAGGAGAGGCTGAAGGGGCTCGAGGGGGGGGCGGACGATTACCTGGCGAAGCCCTTCGACCCCCGTGAGCTGGTCCTGCGCGCGCAGGCCCTGTTGCGGAGGGCGAAGTCGGCGGCGGCAAAGCCGGACTCGCGGCTCGCCGCGGGCTCGGTGGTTATCGACCTCGAGCGACACGAGGTCACGGCTGGAGGGAAGCCGGTTGAGCTGACCGCAACGGAGTTCAAGCTGTTGCGAACCCTGGTCGAGAGAAAGGGCAGGGTGCAGACGCGCGACCGCTTGCTGGAGGATGTGTGGAACTACGCGCCCGACCTCGAGACAAGGACCGTGGACACGCACATGCGCCGGCTCCGCGAGAAACTGGGGCGGGCAGGCGAGGTCATCGAGACCATCCGGGGTGTCGGCTACCGGGCCCAGGGTTGACGGTTTCGCGCTCGCCCGGCGGGCGGAGGCGGGGAAAAATGCCGGCATGGGTGAGATGATTCCCTGGATGCTGGCGGCCTTGGCCGTGGGCGCCGCGGCGTGGGCGGCGGAGGAGGCGCGCTCCGCCTCGAGATGGATGCGTCGCACGCTGGCGGGAGACTCCGCGGGGCCGAGGCCTAGAAGCCGGGTGCTGCGCCTGATTGGAGCCGAACCCGCACTGGCGCGGGCGGAAAGCCAGGCGGCGGAGATCGCCGCGCTTCGGGCAGAGCACGAGCGTCGCACGGGCGAGATTCTCGGACAGCTGACGCAGGCGGTGCTCGTGGTGGACGGACAGGATCGGCTGAGGCTGGCCAACCCGGCGGCCCAGCGCCTGTTCAAGATGGAGCCTGGATGGGTGGGGAAGCCGTTTGTGCCGATGGCGCGAAGCGCCGATCTCGTTGATTTCCTTCGGCGCGTTCGGCTCGAGGGAGGGCTGGGCTCGGATGTGCAGCTGAACCGGGCGCCAGCGCCCGACATCTGGATACGCACCAGCGGCGCCCCGACGGATCCGGCGACCTATGGCCTGGGCGCGGTGATCCTGGTGGCGGAGGATATCACCCAGCTGCGCCGGCTAAAGGCGGTCGAGAGGGAATTCATCGCCAACGCCTCGCACGACCTGCGGACGCCCGTGACCATCCTGAGGGGCTACGCCGAGACGCTGCAGCAGGATCACTCAACCATGTCGGCGGAGGACAGGGCCCGGTTCATGGGCAAGCTGGTGGACGCAACGCAAAGGCTGGGCCGCCTGCTCGAGAGCCTGCTGGCGCTGGCAAGCCTTGAGAGCGGCGTTCGCCTGGAGATAGCCTCGGGAGGGCTGGCGGCGGCCGTGGAGGAGATCGCGGCCGAAATGAGGGAGCGACTGCGGGGAGAGGGCGCGCGGCTGGAGATTTCCATCGAGGACCGCGAGGGCGGGGCGGACCCGACCCAGGCGCGGCGACTCGTCCAAAACCTGCTGGAAAACGCCGTCGCGCACGCCCGGGGCATGTCGCGCCTGGTTGTCCGCGTGAGGGGGGCGCGCGTCGAGGTTGAGGACGATGGGCCGGGAGTCGCAACCGCCGAGCTTGGGCGACTTTTTGACCGATTCTACCGAGCGGACCGTTCTCGGCGACAGGGAGGCTCGGGCATCGGCTTGAGCATCGTCCGCCAGGTGGCGGAGTTGCACGGGGGGCGAGCCTGGGCGGAGGCGGCGGTGCCGCGGGGGCTTCGGGTGGTGGCCGAGCTGGGACCCCCCACAACGACGACTCCCACCGGATAGGGTGGGAGTCGTTGGGGGAAAGTGGAGCGGGCGAACGGATTCGAACCGTCAACATCCACCTTGGCAAGGTGGTACTCTACCAATTGAGCTACGCCCGCGAAAGCGGATGACAAGCAAGCCCTTGGGCTTAGTTGCTGTCAAGCCTTTGCGCCAAACGCTCCCGGATGAGCTTGGGAGCGGGAACGAAGTTGGCGCGACGGAGATGGCTGGCGGCCTCGTCGGACAGGAGCCAGCGGACAAGCTCCCGCTGCGAGGCGAGGCGATCCTCCCTCACGCAGAGCACCAGGGGAAGCCGGAGGGGGTAGTCGGCATTGTAGATGTTGTTCTCGTCGGGGAAATAGCCGGTGCTGGAGCGGCCCTCGCGCCTGTCCGCGACGCGGAGAAGGCGGCCGACACCCTCGGGCATGGGCTGGTCGGCGACGACGATGGCGTTGGTGCGGGAGGCAAGCGTGTCGCGCGCAAAGGCAGGGTCCACCCTCAGCCGCACGGTGCTGCGAAAGGGCCGGCCGCCGAGGGCGATGCCATGGAAGAGCGTGCTGCTAGGATGCTCCTGCGCTCCTGTGGTGAAGGGGAGAATGGGTTCGGGGAAGGTGACGCCGGGCACGTCGGACCAGAACTTGTAGTCGGCCGCCTGGCCGACGCCGAAGATCGCGGCAAGCGTGCCGAGGCTGACCTCCTGGACGGGCAGGGAGGGGTGGGCGTAGACGTAGGCGGCGACGGCGCCAAGGGTGATGCGGCGGATGGGCTTGCCGTCGGACGTCTTGTCGACCTGCTGACTCTCGCGCAGGATAACCAAGGCGACGTCGACCGTGCCGTTGTCCAACCCCTCGAGGGCGGGCAGGGTGCCGCGGAAGGCAACGGTGTGCTTGCCGCCGTCGGCGGCAAGATGGCGCTGCACGGCGGTGCCGAGCGTCTCGGCGAGGGCGTCGCTGCCGGCGACGGTGGCGGCCCGCAGACAGGGCGCGACGGCGAGGAGGAGAATCGAAAGGAGTCGGGCCATGGGGTCGGATGATGTCAGCCGTGGGTGCCGATGTCGAGTTCGGGCCACTGCAGAAGCTTGCGATGGAGGGTCCGGCGGCTGATGCCCATGAGCTCGGCGGCCTTGGTGCGATTGCCGCCGGCCTGGACAAGGGCCTCGCGGAGCAGGCGCTTCTCGTTGGCCTCGCGATCGAGGCTGGCGGGAGCGGAAGAGGGCGCGGTCGGGGTCGGGGCGGGACGGGCGACGGGAGCCGCGCGGAAACGGGGATCGAGATCGGCGGGCGACACCTCGCGACCGGAATGAAGCACGACGAGGTTCTCGGCGGCGTTGCGGAGCTCCCGGATGTTGCCCGGCCAGGCGTAGTCCTGGAGGACCGCGGCGGCGGGCGGGGAGAGCCGCGGCGGGGCGACGCTGTTCTCGGCGGCGAATCGTCGTAGGTAATGGCCGAGGAGGAGGGGAATGTCGTCGCGGCGCTCCCGGAGCGAGGGGAGGCGGAGCGGGACAACGGCGAGACGGTAATAGAGATCCTCGCGGAACTTGCCCTCGCGAACCATGGCCTCGAGGTCGCGGTTGGTGGCGCAGACGAGGCGGAGGTCGAGCGAGACGGGCTTGTGGGAGCCGAGGCGCTCGATGGTGCGCGACTCCAGGAACCGGAGGAGCTTGACCTGCGTGGCGGCGTCGATTTCGCCGATCTCGTCGAGGAAGAGCGTGCCGCCGTCGGCCGACTCGAAGCGTCCGGCGCGGCGCTCGGTGGCCCCGGTGAAGGCTCCCTTCTCGTGGCCAAAGAGCTCGCTCTCGAGGAGATTGGCGGGGATGGCGGCGCAATGAACCGGCACGAAGGGTCCCTTGGACCGTCGGCTGTTCTGGTGGATCATCTGCGCGAAGAGCTCCTTGCCGGTGCCGGTCTCGCCGGTGAGCAGGATGGTGGCGCCAGAGGGGGCGACCTGGCGGGTGCGCTCGACCGCGGCGAGGAGGGCGGGGGAGGAGCCGACCACCTCGCCGAGGGAAAACTTACGGTCGAGGCGGGTGCGCACGCGGTCGAGCTCATCCTCGGTTGAGCGGGCCTTGAGCCCGCGCTCGAGGACGAGGGTGAGGCGACGGAGGTCGACCGGCTTCTGGAGGAAGTCGTAGGCGCCGCGGCGCATGGCCTCGACAGCCGTGTCGATGTCGCCGTAGGCCGTCATCATGACGCAGACAGGGCGGCCGGGGAGGCGCAACGCGCGGTCGAGCACGCTCATGCCGTCCTCCCCCGCCATCCGCAGGTCGGTCACGACGGCGTCGGGGGGCACGTCCTGCATCAGGCGCGAGGCCTCGGCGGCGTCGCGCGCGACAAAGACCTCATAGGCGTCCTCAAACGCGGCGCGCAGCCCCTCGCGGGTGTGTTTCTCGTCGTCGACAACGAGCAGGGTCTTGCGGAGGTTCATGCAGGCGGCGTCTGGGTGGCGTCAAAGGCGCGGGCGGCGCGCTCGGCGAGGGCGGATCGGGCCCGGGCGGCCTCGGCCTCGCGGGCGCGCTGGTTGGCGTTGGCGACGGCGGCAAGATCGTCGAGGTCGGCCAAGTAGGCGCCCTCGAGGTCGCGCGAGGCCGGGTCGATGTTGCGGGGCACCCCCAGGTCGACCAGCAGCCAGGGCCGTCCGGCGCGGCGGTGGAGCGCGACGGCGGCGGCGTCACGCGTGAGCAACGGGCGCTCGACGGCGGAGGATCCGACCACGATGTCGTGCGCGTGGACCTGGGCGAGCGCGGCGGCCAGCTCGGTCGCCGCACCGCCCAGCTCGGCGGCGAGGCTGGCGGCGTTGGCAAAGGTGCGCGAGGCAACGGTGAGCTCGGCGGCGCCGCGGGAGACGAGCGCCTGGGCAACGCGACGACCAACCTCACCCGTGCCCAGAACGAGGACGCGCGCCGACGCGAGGGGGCCGAAGGCGCGCTCGGCCAGCTCGACGGTGACGTTGCCGAGGCTGACCTGGCCATGGCCGATGCCGGTGTGGGTGCGCGCCCAGGCCGAGGCTTGGAACGCCTTTTGGAAAACTCGGTTCAGGACAGGCCCGGTCATGCCCCGGCCGAGCGCGTCGGCATAGGCATCCTTCACCTGACCCACAATCTCAGCCTCGCCGAGCATCTGGGAGTCGAGGCCGGCCGCGACGGCGAAGAGGTGCTCGACGGCGAGCCGTCCGGGCAAGGGTCGGAGGTGGGGGTCCATGGCGCCGGCCCCGGCGCCGGCGGCGGCGGCAAGGGCGCTGCGCGCGTGAAGGGCGGCGGCCTCGTCGCCGACGACATAGGCCTCGAGCCGATTGCAGGTCGCAAGGATGAGGGCCTCGGCCAAGCCGGCCGCGCGCGCGGCGGCGTAGAAGCGGTCGACTCCCTCGGGAGTGACCGCGAAGGCGGCGCGCGCGTCCAACCCGGCGGTCCGATGGGTGGCGCTCAGCGCCACCAGCGACTCGCGTCCATTTTTCATCGGCGGAGGGCGAGAAGAAGCGCGGCCGCCGCCGGGAGAAGGAGGAGAAGCGAGGCCTTGGCAAAAGCCGGGCCGGAAAGCCTGCCTCGCCGGCGCAGCATCAGCACGGCGCTTCCCAATCCCCAGGTGGCGAAGGCGCTGGCGAGCTTGGCCGGGGAGGCCTGCAGTCCTTGGAGCCAGGCCACGGCACCGACGGTGAGAACGAGGCCGAGCATCCAAATCGAGGCGCCGAGCAGCTGGCTTCCCACGCGGTCAAGGGCGACAAGGGGATCGAGGTCGTGGTAGATCCCGCCGAATTGGCGAGTCGTCAGCGCGCGATGCTGAAGAAGGTAAACCGCGGCGTTGAGCGCTTGGGCGACCAGGAGGCAATAGGCGAGAATGGCAGCCGCCACATGCAGGATGGTCCAGGGTTGGCGATCACCTCCCTCGAGGCTGAGGAAGGCGGATCCCAGCAGGGCTATTCCCGCAATCAAACCAACCAGCCAGGACGGAATCCGGTGGTCGAAGGTGAGGTCGAGGAAAAGGGCGAGTCCAGCCGCACCCCAGGCAATGGTGGCCAAAATGGCTCCCGGGGAGCCGAAAGCTTGGACACCGAGGGCGGCAAGCGAGGCGGTGAGCACAAACCAGCCGAGGCGCAAACCCCAGAGGGTCGACTTAACCGAGGTCCCCCCCTTGGTCCGTGCAGCCCAATCCCAGACGGCCGTCCCCAGAAACAAGGCGGCGGAGAGCTTTAATCCCAGTTGGGCAGACTCGACCATCGCTACCAATAAAGCACGAAGTGGGACATTTTGGCAATGCTGGAGGATTGTTTTGTTGATAATATAAACTATTTTCCATCAATAGGATACATGGGGAGCAACCCTTCATCACCTATAGCACTCATCGAGGTAGACGAGCCCAGCAGGGCCAACGGTGTTTGGAGACTCATGGGGCGGCTTCATTGCCCCAACGGGAAAACCAGGGAGATTTTCTATGAATTCGAGGCGCCCGACGACCGCCCTTTGCCGAAACGCCTGAGACCCTTCCTCCTGGCCTTCCTGCCCGTGGCAATGAGACAGGGTTGGACCTTGGCTAGCAAGGAAACGGTGGATGAAGAAACTGAGCTTAACTTGCTCCAATGGCAGGCCAGCTTCGCCGGATGGAGACCGTGGAGCTTGGGCAATATCGACTGGGAAATCCCGCTGGCCCCTGAGCCAGACTCGGGGTCTCGCCTTGGGGGGATGGTGGCTTTTTCCGGCGGCGTTGACAGTTCCTACACCGTTCTCCGGCAGGCGGCGGCGGGAAATCTGGCCAGCGGCGTCCTTGTCCACGGCATGGATATCGGCGTCGATGACCAGGCTGCGTTCGCCAGGGCGAGGGCGGACGCTGCTGTGACCTTGGAAAGCATGGGGCTGCGCCCTCTCTGGGTCCGGACAAATGTCCGCTCCCTCGGCCGTGATCCCTTCCTTCATTGGGGCGAGGAAACCTTCGGCATCTGGCTGGCCTCCGCGCTGAGCTGCCTCGAGCCGTGGCACACCCGTGTCTTCATCGCCTCGAGCTATCCTTACCGGCATCTACAACTGGCGTGCGGGTCGAACCCGGTAACCGACCGGTTTCTGGGCAGCAGCCTCGTGCCCTATGTGCATGACGGCGCGGAGTTAAGCCGGGTGGAAAAGGCGGCGGCATTGGCAGCGGAGCCACGTCTTTCCAGGCGACTCAGGGTCTGCTTCAGCCGGGAGGGGGCCGGGGCAAACTGCGGCGTCTGCAGAAAATGCATGCTGACCCAGCTCTGTCTTTGGCTGGGAGGAGACGAGCACCCCGCTGCGTTTCCCCAGGCCTGCCGGCTGGAGGATATCCGCTCGATTCCCCTGCCTCCCGAGATTCGCCGCTACTACATGCCTCCGTTGCGCAAATTGGCGCAGGAGCGAGGGAGAGACGATGTGCTGGCGGTGCTGGATCAACTGGGCGGCAACGTGCCCCTGAGGCAGCGCGTGGCGCCGGCGCTTTGGGAATTCATAAGGCGGGTACAGCGCTGATCGATGGCGCAGGCGCTCTTCCCTTGGCTCGGCCTGGACGAAGGCCTGGTCGCGCGGAGGACTCGGATGGGCGGGGAAGTTGCGAGGCATGGCGGCGCCCGACCCCATCGTCACCGCTCGCGACCTGCTGCGAGGCTGGTGAGGCGCATCCGTTGATCCGAAAGGGTTGCCTCCCTGGCTCCTTGCGCAAGATTGCCCGGCGATGTCCCACGATCCCAACGACCTCACCCAACACGCTCCCCGTAGCCCGCGGGTCCGCCTAGGCGGGCTGGTGATTGTCCCGCGCATGCTGGACAAATGCCGCGCGACGCTGAAGGGCAGGGTGGGCGACTATGAGTACGGCTGCTCGCTGGACCGCTATGTCCTTGATTTCCTGGGCCTCGATCCCGAGGCGCTCAAGGCCGAGGTGGCGAAAGGCAAGGGCGACGGCGAGCTGCTGGCATGGATGAGGGCCAACGCGCGCCATCCGCGGCTGCCCCACGAGATTGAGGCGTTCTCCGCTTGGCACGAGCGCCGCGCTCCCTCGACGCCCGACAAACGAGCGAAGATGAGCGATCTCCAGTCGGCGGCCGGCGCCGCCTCAAGGGACGACATCACGACTTGGTTCGACCTGCTCGACCTCGACGACCACGTGTCGTTCGGCGGCAAGGCCTGATGCCCGCCTTGGTTTGCGCCCTGAGCGTGCGCCCTCCCCTTCGGGAGGGCCGATGGCTTCGGTTGGAGGCGGACCTGCGCGTCGGTCGTCTGTCGCCGAGGCGTATTTGGTTCGAGGTGGAGACACCCGACGAACGGGTGCCGGAGCCGGACGCGCGTCCGTTTGTGCTGGCCAGCCTGGTGGCGGCGATGCGGGCGGGTCTCCCGCTCGAGGTCGATGCTCCCCTCGACGAGGTGTCGCGCCGCAACCTTTGCCTATGGCAAGGCGCCTTTGCCGCGTGGAGGCCGGCCTTGCTATCGAAGGTGGAGATAAGGGCCGCATCCTCGCCCCCGCTTGTCCCCGCCAGGGCGCGTGTGACGGCCTTTTCCGGAGGCGCGGACAGCCATTACACCCTGGCCAAGGCGGGGGCGGTGGGACTGCCGCTGGACGCCGGCGCGCTGGTGCACGGGTTCGACATCCCCCTGGGCGACGGCGAGGCCTTTGAGCGGGCATTCAGCCGGGTCAGCGAAACCCTTTCCCGCCATGGACTCCGCTCCCACCGAATCCGCACCAACGCGCGCGAGCTGGACCGGGCCCTCCATCTCAGCTGGCAGCATGAGACTCACGGGCCCTACCTGGCTGCCGCTCTCGCCTGCCTGGCTCCCTGGTACGGCTCGGCGATCATACCTTCGAGCTTCGGCCACGAGCACCCGGTTCTTCCCTGGGCCTCGAACGCGCTGACCGATCCCTTGCTGGGCGGGGAAGGGCAGGGGGTGATTCACCATGGAGGCGAGCGCATGCGCGTTGAGAAGATGCTGGAGCTGGCAGGGGACGCCGCCTTCGCGCGGGCCGCGCGGGTCTGCTACCTCAACGACAGAAAGGACGCCAACTGCGGCCGGTGCTACAAGTGCGCGACCCTCCAGGTGGCCTTCTGGGCCTCGGGCGTCCTCCACCCGGATGCCTTTCCGGCGAGGGCGTCGCTCGAGGACCTATCCAAGATGGATCTGCCGAAGGCTTCCTATCGCTACACCTATGGCGTCCTTGCCCAAAAAGCCGAGGCGGCGGGACTACAGGACGTCGCTGCGGCGCTACGCCTGGCGCTGGAGCGCGAGGAAAGCCGGCACCGTCCGGCGGGGGCGGGATTGCTCGCCTGGCTTCGCCGCCTGCCCATGCGCTGAACGAGGGCCTGCGGAGGCCTTCTTGCGAAAAGGGCGGATGCTCTTTCCCGGCAAAAACGCTTGCTGCGACAGGAACCCTGTCCTTGCTGGACGTGTCCAACAACCCATGCGCCTCCTTCCCCTGCTTGCACTCGCCTTGGCTGCCTTCGCCCCCTCCAAGGCCGCGGAATTCGACTGGTCCTCCATGTTCAAGGACGGTCTCATCGACGCCAAGGGAGCGGCGGTCGACGCCGGCTCGCTCAAGGGCAAGGTTGTCGCGGTTTATTTCTCGGCGGAATGGTGTCCGCCCTGCAAGATGTTCACCCCGAAGCTGGTTGAGTTCGCCGAAGTCAACAAGGCGAAGCTCGCCGTCGTCCTCGTCAGCAGCGACCGCACCCCCGAGGCCCAGTCCAAGTATATGACCGGATACAAGATGCCCTGGGCGGCCACGCCCAACGGCTCGGAGGCGGGCAAAAATCTCGCCAAGGAGCACGGCATCCGGGGCATCCCCACTCTCCTCGTCTTTGGCAAGGACGGCGCCTTGGTCAGCAAGAACGGTCGCGACCTGGCTGAGCTAAGCCGCATCCTGGGCAACTGATCGGGGTGCCGATGGGAAGTTCCACTTCCCGCATCCTGATGGTTTGCACCGGCAACATCTGCCGGTCGCCCACCATGGAAGGGGTGTGGCGGGCGACAGCGGCCAGACTCGGGTGGAGGGGGGAGGTTGATTCCGCGGGAACCGAGGGCTGGCATGCCGGCGAGCCCCCCGATTCCAGGAGCGTCGCCGCGGCGCGCGCGCGCGGCTACGAGCTTGGCCACCTGAGAGCCCGCAAGGTCGAGAGGGACGACTTTCGGCGCTTTGACCTCATCCTCGCCGCCGACCTAAGCCATCTGCGTCGGCTGGAGTCGATGGCGCCGGCAGAGGCGAGGGAGAAGGTCCGTCTTTTCCTGGGAGCGGGCGAACTGCCCGACCCCTATTACGGCGGTCCGGAGGGCTTTGAGGGCGTCCTGGACGCCGTGGAAAGGCGTTGTCGGGCCTGGGATGGGACGGCGGGTTTCTTCTGAGGGTATTTGAGGGATTGCCCCGACTGCGGGCCAAGCCACCCTGCCTGAATAATGTTTCAGGTCACCTTCAGCGACCAGGCGATGGCCGAGCTCAACAAGCTGCCCACCCTCGACCAGATGACGGTGGTCGAGGCCTTCTCGGGGCTGACCGCCGCCGACCTCGCCAAGGGGAAGCCTGACCTCGGAAAAGTCAGGCGCGAGGGCCACACCTATCACCGGCTTAGGGTGGGGGATTTTCGCGTCTACTTCGAGTCGAAGGGCGATGCCCTGCACGCCCACTTCATCCTCCACCGGCACACCTACCGCGACTTCGCCTTCCGAACCCATCTGCCGGTCGACATCGATGAGCAATCGGTCGAGGCCAACAAAGCGTTCTGGACCTATCTTGAGAAACCCCCCCATGGATGAGAAACCAAGCTACGCCTCTCCCGAGGAGGCCGCGCGCATCTACCTCCTGCCCAATCTCCTCACGGCGGGCAACATGCTCTGCGGTTTCCTGGCCATCAAGACATGCATCGAGGCGCGGTTTGTGACCGAGGCGGCGGAGCGCGGCGGCCACTACATCCTCGCGGTGTGGTTCATCGTGATCGGGTGCATCTGCGACCTGTTCGACGGTCGGGTGGCCCGGGCCTCGGGCCGGCTCTCCCTCTTCGGCGCGGAGTTCGACTCGATCGCCGACATCATCTCGTTCGGCATGGCGCCCGCGCTGATGGCGTGCTTCCTGCTGATCCAGCCGGGACAGAACGAGGATCTTCGCCTGGCGACCTGGCTGCTCGCCTTCGTCTACCTGGTCTGCGCCGGCGTCCGGCTCGCGCGCTTCAACGTGCTGACCAATCCCCTCGTTCCGGGCAACGAGAAGAGGATACGCGGCGGTGATTTCGTGGGGCTTCCCTCCCCCGCCGCGGCCGGCATGGTGGCATCGGTCGTCCTCGTCCTGGCGGAGATCCTGCGGGCCGATCCGCAGGGGCTTGAGCAAAACCGGGGGCTGCTCGGCGCCGTCCTTCTTCCGCTGATGCTGCTGCTTTCCTGGCTGATGGTGAGCAACATCCGCTTTCCGGGCTTCAAGCAGGTGACATGGGACGCGCGGGCGCGCACCCGCGGGTTTGTCCTCCTCATCGTGGTGGGCCTGGCTCTTTTCCGATTCAAGGAATACACCGTTCCGGCGATCTTCGGGGGCTACATCCTTTTCGGGATCTATCGCCACCTCTTCCTGCTCAGGCGGGAGGAAACGGACCCGGCGCCCGACGACGACAGCCCGTGAGCCAAGCTGTGAAGGGCCGGTGAACAATCCGGGGCTGGCGGCCCTGTGCACAACTCGGCGGTTATGCCCAGTTGGTTCACCGGCTGGGTCGAGGGCTGGCACGCTGTCGACCAAGGGTTTCCGCGGTTGTTCACGGGTTTCCGACTCCTATCGGCTAAGGATTAACTTAAGGAAATAAGAAAGGGAAAGACAGGGCCGGCGAATCTGTGCATTGGATGGTTGCCTAGGGGGTGCTAGGTGCTCCAACCTCACCGGGTCATGAAGTTCAAGGTCAACCGAAACCATTTCTTCAACGGCTTAGCCACGGTGACCAACATCGTGGGAGCCCGGGTGACGATGCCCATCCTGCAGAACGTCCTCATCGAGGCCGAGGGTGATTGCATCACGCTGACCACGACGATCATCGACATCTCCGTAAGCGCCAAGGTCAAGGCCACGGTGAGCACGCCGGGACGCATCACGCTTCCCGTCAAGCGATTGGCGACCATCGCGCGGGCGTTGCCGAGCGCCGAGGTGACGGTGGAGCTGATGGGCAAGGACAGGGTGAAGGTGGGCTCGGGGTCCTCCACGTTCCAGATCACCGGCATGGGCGCGGAGCAGTTCCCCCCGATTGCCGCATTTTCCGGCCAGTCGAGCTCGATCCTCGACCAGGAGGCGCTCGGCGCGATCCTTCGCAAGGTCAGCTACGCGCAATCGACCGACGAGAACCGTTACATTCTCAACGGGGTGTTCTTAGAATTTGAGGCGGACAAGCTCAACGTCGTCGCCACCGACGGCCGGCGCCTGGCCAAGTCGGAGCTCGCGCGGAGCGGCGCGGCCGCGGCTGCGGGGCTGATCCTCCCCGCCCGCACCATTGCCGAGCTGTCGCGCCTGCTCAAGACGGGCAAGGTCACCTTCAGCCACAATGAGCGGCAGGTTGGCTTCGAGATCGAGGTGCCCAAGAACGACGAGGGCCTCGTCGACCGGGTCCTGCTCATCTCCCGTGTGGTCGAGGGCAACTACCCCAACTACCGCCAGGTGATTCCCAAGGACACCGGGTTCAAGATTCGGCTGGAGCGCGAGAAGTTCCTCGAGGCGGTGCAGCGCGCCGCCCTGATGATCGACGAGCGCTCCAACACCGTCCACATCAGCGTGTCGAAGGCCTCCCAGAGGCTTGAGATCAGCGCCCGCTCCGCCGCCGGCGAGGCCAGCGAGCCCATCGCCGTGAAGTATGACGGCGCCGACATCGCCATCGCCTTCAACCCGACCTATCTGGTGGAGCCGCTCAAGGCCGTCACCGAGGACGAGATCGACCTCGAGGTGAAATCCGACACCGATGCGGGCGTCCTGCGCGGCATCAAGGAACCCTTCCTCTGCGTCGTCATGCCCCAGCGCGTGACGGCCTAAGCCGCCCTCACAGACCGGGGTCGTCGGAGTCGGGCAAGGCCGAGATCGCCGCCAGGATTCTCCTCGACGCCTCCAGGTAGCGTTCGGGATGGCTCTTGCCGGGATCCAGCTCGGAGGCCGGAATCGCCTTGCCGAAGCGGATGCGGATCCTCGCGCCGCCCATGGGAACGGAGCCGCCGCGGGGAAGCACGTCGCGCGCGCCGCGGATGCGAACCGGCACGACCGGGACGCCCGAGCGCAGGGCGAGGAGTCCGGCGCCCGCCTTGGCCGGGAGCAGGACTCCGTCCGCGCTGCGGGTGCCTTCCGGGAAGATGAGAAGCTTGCGGCCCTCGGCCAGGGTGGCGAGGGCCCGTCGCACCGCGGCCAGATCGGCCTCGTCGCGGTCGAGCGGGATGGCGCGGCAGGCGCGAATCACCCCTCCGAAGAGCGGGTTATGGAAGAGCGATTTGCGGGCGACGAAAGCGATTTCAAATGGCAGTGAGGCGCCAACCAGCGGCGGGTCGAGGAAACTCTGGTGATTGGCGGCGATCAGGCATGGACCCTCGGGCAGGCCGTCCCACCCCTCGCACTCGAGCGTGGCAAACGTCTCGGTGAGAATCCGGGCCCCGTGGTAAACCAGGTGATAGGCGAGGTTGCGCGTCCCAAGGATCATCGCGCGGCGCGGATGAGCCCGCCGATGCGCGCCGCCACCTCGGCGAGCGAAAGGTGGGTGTTGTCGATGCGCGACGCGCCCGCGGGGCAGGTCAGCGGAGCGGTGGCGCGGGAGGCATCCGCCTTGTCGCGCTGGTCGACCGCGTCCCGCACGCCCTCGGCGAGGCGCCGCGCGCTGCGGACCGCCGGATCCGCCTCCAGGAAGACGCGAACCTCGGCGTCGGGCATCACGACGGAGCCAATGTCCCTCCCTTCCATGATCACCCCGGAGAAGCCCCCGGCGCGCGCGAGCTCGACTTGATCGCGCTGGTAGCCCAGAAGGAAGGCGCGGACGCAGGGCAGGGCCGCAACCGGCGAGACGGCGGCGGTGACCGCCGCGCCGCGCAGTTCCTCGCCCTCGGGCACCGCCCCGTCGATTTCCACCTGCGCGCCCAGGCCCCGGATGCTCGTGCCGACGCGGAGGCGCGCCAGGGCGCGCTCGGTCGCCGCCGCGTCGCCTGGCATCACGCCGGCCCGGAGCAGGGCGAGGGTGACGGCGCGGTAATGCGACCCGGTGTCGACATGCAGGAGGCCGTGCACCTCGGCCACGCTTCGGCTGGTCGACGACTTGCCCGAGGCGGCGCCGCCGTCGACCGCCACGCGCAGGAACCTCCCGCGCAGCGCCTCGAGCGCGTCGAAGAATCCGGGGAAGGTCTTGCCGACGCAGGCCGGATCCTCGATCTCAATCCAGCTTCGCCCGTCCCCGTGCAGGTCGAGCGAGCCCAGGATGCTGAAACTCATCGCCACCCGATGGTCCTCGTACGTGTGGATTCGCGTCGGACCGCGCTCGGTGGCCCGGCGCATCGCCTCCCGCGAGGGGTGGATCACCAGCTGGTCGGCCAAGGGGTCGGCCCTGAGCGATTCGACCGACGGCTCCACCTTGACGCCGAGCCGGGCGAGCTCGGTGGCCATCGCCAGCAGCCGGTCGGTTTCCTGCCGCCGCGTGTGGCCGATGCCGCGGATGGTCACCGGCTCGTCCAGCGTGGGCGCGATGGCCGCCAGGGTCAGAAACGTGTCGGAGAAAGCGTTGAAGTTGAAATCGCCGCCGCGCCGGCCGGACCAGTCGGCCGAGACGGCGTCTGGGCCCGATGGAACCAGGCCCGCGCCGCAGGAGCGCGCGACCGAGGCGAAGGCAATGTCTCCCTGGAGGCCTCCGTCGGCATAGCCGCGCAGCCGGATGCGCGAGCCTGCGCCCGCCACCGCCGGCAGCGCCACGAAATAGCTGGCCGCGGTGGCGTCGGGCTCAATCGCATGCCGTCCCCTCGGCCTGTAGGGACCGGGTTCGGGGCACGACCAGCTTGCGCCGGTTCGCACGAGGGGTCGGCCGAACTCGGCCGCCATGCGCTCGGTCATGGCGACAAAGGGTTCCGACACCGTCGTGCCGGAAAGGGTCACGCGCAGGCCGGCCGCCAGGGGGGCGACCATCAGGAGCGCCGAGAGAATCTGCGAGCTCGCCGAGGCGTCGCAGCGCAGCTCCCCGCCCACCATGCCCTTGGTCCTTAGGACAAAGGGAAACCCCTCGGCCCTGCTGCCATCGGGCGAGGTGGCGACGGCGCCGGCCCCCTCGAGGGCGCGGAGCAGGCCGGACATGGGACGGGCCCGCATCGCCGCATCGCCGTCCAGCTCATACTCCCCGCGCGGATGCAGGCAGAGGAGCGCGGTGAGGAAGCGCGCCGCGGTTCCGGCGTTGCCGACATGGAGGCGCGCGCGCTCCCTCGGGATGAGCCCGGCCAGGCCCCTGACCGTGATTCTGCGCGCCTCGGCCTCCTCGGTGATGACGAAGCCAAGCGCGCGGAGGGCCTCGCAAAGGATGCGCGTGTCCCGGCTGAACAGGGCTCCCTCGAGCAGGGTTTCCCCGTCGGCCAGCGCGGCCATAACCAGGGCGCGGTTGGTGACGCTCTTCGATCCAGGGACGGCCGCTAGACCGGTGGCAGGTCCGCGAAAAGGACGGATGGTCAGAGGGGCGGACATCGTTCAGAGCGAGCGCCGAAAAAGACGAGCGCTTTCCAGGCGGCGGCGCAGACCCTCGGCGTCGCCTTTCTCGAGCAAGGCCCGAAGCGACAGGGCGTCGTCCGAGAGAAGACCCAGCAGGGGCGCCACCTGATCCGCGTTTTCAAGGAGAATGGGGACCCACAGAGAAGGGTCGCCTCCGGCGATTCGGGTTGTGTCTCTCAGGCCGCCTGCCGCCAGGTCGACGCGCGGACGGCGTTCGGCCAAAAGCGCGGCGAGGAGCGCGGCGACCGCATGCGGCAGGTGGCTCACCTCGGCCACGGCCGCATCATGGGCCTCGGGCGAGAGGTTCACGACCCTTCCGCCCAGGGCGGCCCAAAGACGCTCGGCGGCGGCTTTCGCCGCCGGGTCGGTGTCGGGTGTCGAGGTGACAATGCAGACCCGGTCTTCCAGGAGACTGGCCCTGCCTTCCGCCGCCCCCCCTCGCTCGGAGCCGGCCATGGGATGGCCGCCCACAAAGCGCGCGGGTCGCGAAAGATGCCTCCGGGCGGCGCCATGGATTCCCCGCTTGGTGCTGCCGACATCCGTGATCCATGCGTCGGATTTCAACCCCGGATCGATTTCCGCAAGGAGACCCGCAAAGGCGTCAACCGGGGTGGCCAGAATCACGCAATCAGCTCCCGCGACGGCCTCGAGGGGCGTGCCGAAGATCTCGGCCACATCACCAACCATGGCTCGGCTTGAGGCCGACCGCGACCATGCCGCCAGGCGGACGGAGGGGAGCTTGGCCGCCGAGGCCCGGAGAACCGAGGCGCCCAAAAGGCCCACTCCGAGGACCGCAATTCGACTGGGAGGGGGGATTTCCAAGGTTGAAACAGGGATTTGTATGATGTTCGATGGGGTTGCGTCCAAGCAAATCCTCCGCGGCGACCGCAGGGGTGACGCACCCACCTTGAATCCCAAGTTCGAGATTTCATCTCCCCAGCGAAAAGCCGACCTCCGCCAAGAGGCCCGGTCGCTCGCCATGCAGCAGCTGCGCGACCGGCTTCTCCTGCCCCTCGTCGGCCTTGTTCTCCTGGTCGGCTTGCTGACTGGCGCCTGGCTCATTTCCAAGGACCAGCGCAGCGGTTCGTCGGCCGCCGCCATCTCCCCTGAGGAAATCGCCGCCCTCAAGGCCGAGGTCGAGGAAAAGGAGAGGAATTTCTCGACCTTGGTCCAGCGAAAGGCGCGCATCAACGAAGAGGATTTGGCCGAGCTGGAGGCTGCGGTGACCGCGCAGGAAAGGCTTGTCGCCCTGGCGGGCATCACGGCGGCCGAAACCTCCCGGCTCGACTCGCTCCGGACCCGGCTCCATGTCTATCGTGCCGAGCGGTTGCGAGAGTCCTCGCTCCAGCTGGAGAAGGATGCCGAGGCCGCCCGGGCCGCCGGCAATCCCGACGTTGCCATCGCCAAGCTCGCCGAGGCCCTTTCGCAGGAGAGGATGATTAGGGAAAAATGGATGCTTTCCAACCTGGAGGACAACGGGCGGATCGCCCGAATCGACATCCGGCTGCGCCGCATGCAGGCCGATCCGCTGTGGGAGCTGGGGAGGAAGCTGGAGCGGGATGCCGAAGCTGCCGCTCGCGACGGACAGTTGGCCGAGGCGGAGCGGCTGCTGGCGGAGTCGATCGACCTCGAGCGCGACTACGCCATGCGCTTCCGGGATGTCCGCGGCACCGAGGTCGACCGGGTCGAGCGCCTGTTGCGGAAGCTCGAGACCGTCCGCTCCACCGCGGCCAAGGGCGGACTGGATGAGATCACCCGCTCCGCGGCCGCCGCTGAGACGGCCAGGGAGTGGACGCGCGCCGCCGATTTATGGGCCGAGGCCGCCCGCGGCATGGAGGCGCTCATCGCCGCCTTTCCCCAGAGCTCCCACGCCGACCGCAGGCTCTTGGTCGAATTCGCCCGCCGCCAGAGCCTCGCGCTCGCCATGCCCGAGGTTGAGCGGTTCCGGCTCGGCATGGAGGAGGTGCGCGCACAGCTTCGCAAGGGCGACACCGCGCAGGCGGATGTGCTCGCCTCGGCGATCGCCGCCCGCCTCGGCGTCCTGCTCCAGAAATTCCCCGAGGCGATTCCCGCCGCCGATGTCGACCGGCGCCAGCTCGAGGTTGTCCGGGAGCGCTCGGGAACCCTGGCCTTGGTGAGGGACGCTTTTGTCAGCCAGCTGGTCGACCTGCCCGGAAACCCCGGCCGCCGCATCCTGCGCACCGAGGTGCCGCAGTCGCTCTTTGTCGCGGTGAGCGGCTCCAACCCGAGCGCCAAGCGGGAGCCAGCCTTCCCCGTTGAATCCCTTTCCTACGGCGAGGCGGAGGAGTTTGCGCGCCGCTTGGGCTGGCTTACCGGATTGCGCGTCCGTCTTCCCCGCCAGGAGGAGCACCTCGCCGCCCATGGCGACCTCGGCCGGCGCCTTGCTCCGGACGAGGCATGGACCATCGACACGTCCGATGGCCGCGTGCGGCCGGTCGGCACCAGCAGGGCGAACGCCGCGGGCATCCACGACCTCGTGGGCAATGTCGCCGAGTGGCTCCAGGCCGACCAAGCCGGACCGTCGGCCTTGGTCGCCGGCGGCGACGCCCAGTCGGCGCCGCCCGACGGAATCCCGCTCGACCTCGTGGGCCGGGGCGACACCTCCCGCCTGCGGGGATTCCGCGTGGTCGTCGAACCCTGAGCGGCGTCTACCCCGGTCCAACCCAGCTTTCGCATTCATGCACACCACCCCCGGCAGCTTCCTCAGGACCTTGCGGCGCATGATCGTCTGGGCCGCCGCCTACGGCTTCCTTGTCGCCGTCGCCTTCTGGTTCTCCTACGACCTTAGGTTCTACGACAGTCGCCCCGGCTTCTCCGACCCGCGACTCGACCTGGTGATCAGCCAGCGCCCCGATCTGCTGCCGTTTGTGATGGGGCTGAAGCTGATGCTTCTCTGGGTGTTCGGCCAGTTCCGCGGCATCCTCCAGTATTTCCGCCTGCGCGACGCCGCGCGCCTCACCTTCGCGCTGATGGCCTCCACGGCCGTCCTGCTCGCCCTCTCGATGTTCAGCTCCGAGATTGATGGCTCGCCCCGCGGCATCCCTCGCGGCGTCATCCTGATCGACTTCAACCTATCGCTTCTGCTGCTCGCCGGCTTTCGCGTCTTGCTCCGCGTCGGCGCCGAGCGACTGAAGGAAAAGGGCGGGGCGGACACCGGCACGGTTGAGCGGGTTGCCGTTGTCGGCGCAGGCAGTGCCGGCGCCCAGCTGGTCTCCGAGCTGATCAACCGCCGGGGGCACGGCATCCGACCGGTGTGCTTCCTCGACGACGATTCCGCCAAGCACGGCCTCGAGATCCACGGCATACCCGTGGTGGGCGACCCCGACCAGCTCGGCCTGTTCCGCGACCGTCTCAACCTCACCGAGGTGATTCTCGCCCTTCCCTCGGCCTCCATCCGTCGCATCCGGGAGGTGACGCAGACCTGCGGCCAGCTCGGACTGCGCACGCTGGTCGTGCCCTCCCTGCGCGAGCTTGCAACCGGCCGCGTCCGCGCCTCCGACATCCGCCCCGTCTCCCTCGAGGACCTGCTCGGGCGCGAGCCCGCCCAGCTCGACAACGCCGCCATCGACGCCATGGTCGAGGGCAAGGTTGTGCTCATCACGGGCGCAGGGGGGAGCATCGGGTCCGAGATCGCCCGCCAGGTCGCCTCCCGCCGCCCCGCCCGGCTCCTCGTGCTCGACCAGTGCGAGAACCTCCTTTACCTCATCGAGCAGGATCTCGTCGAGCTGGGTTTCGGCGCCCTGATCACCCCCTTGGTCGCGGATGTGACCGACCTTCCGCGCATGGCCGCCATCTTTGAGAAGTACAAGCCCGGCCTTGTCCTTCATGCCGCCGCGCACAAGCACGTGCCCATGATGGAGTCGCAACCCGGCGAGGCCATCAAGAACAACTGCCTAGGGTCCGACATCGTCGCCCGCCTCGCCTCCGAGCACGGCGCGGAGCGGTTCGTGCTCGTCTCCACCGACAAGGCGATCAACCCGACCAACGCCATGGGGGCCTCCAAGCGGCTGGCTGAAATCGTCGTGCAGGCCCACCAGGCCCAGCCGGGAAACCGCACGCGATTCATGGCAGTCCGCTTCGGGAACGTCCTCGGCTCCAGCGGTTCCGTCATCCCCCTTTTTCGCCGTCAGATTGCCACCGGCGGTCCCATCACCGTCACGCATCCCGACGTGCGTCGGTACTTCATGACCATCCCCGAGGCGGTCGGGCTTGTCCTACAGTCCGCCTCGCTCGGATCCGGCGGGGAAATCTACGTCCTGGATATGGGCGAGCCGCTCAGGATCATCGATGTGGCGCGCGACCTTGTCCGGCTCTCCGGGCTTCGACCCGACATCGACATCGAGATCCGCATCACCGGGCTCCGCCCCGGCGAGAAGCTCTTCGAGGAGCTCCGCCATGTTGGCGAGGAGTTCTCCCCCACTCCCCACCCTCGGATTGCGCGGTTCCTCGCCCAGCCCCTTGCCTACGAGCAGCTGGACAACCTCCTGGCCCGCGTCCGCGAGCTTGCCTGCGCCGACCGGGATTCCTGCAAGCTGGGCATCCAGGAGTTGGTTCCCGAGTACACGCCCTACCGGGAATGAGGGGACCCTAGGTTCGGGCTTCCCTCCCGGCCCACCCCCCGCACATTGGCGGCCATGGCCCGCAAAGCCCAGCCCCTGGTCGGCATCATCATGGGTTCCCAGTCCGACTGGGAGACAATGGAGCACGTCGCCGCCACCCTCCGCCTGCTCGGAGTCGCCCATGAGGCGGAGGTTGTCTCGGCCCATCGCACCCCTCGCAAGCTTGTCGAATACGCCTCCTCGGCGGCCGCGCGAGGCCTCCGCATCGTCGTCGCCGGGGCCGGGGGCGCCGCCCACCTGCCCGGCATGGTGGCGTCGCTGACCCAGCTGCCGGTCCTCGGTGTGCCCGTCGTCTCGCGAACCCTCAACGGCCTCGACTCCCTGCTCTCCATCGCGCAGATGCCGGCGGGGATACCCGTGCACACCTTTGCGGTCGGTCGCGCGGGCGCGGTCAACGCCGCCCTTGGCGCGGCGGCCATCCTCGCGCTGTCCGACCCCGCCTTGGCCCGACGCCTGCGGGCTTTCCGCGAGCGCCAGACGCGAGAGGTGCTGGCCAACCCGATTCCCGGCCGCAAGGCCCGTCGCCGTCGATAGGCCATGGAAGCGCCCCTCGCGCCCGGCGGCACGATCGGCATCCTTGGCGGCGGCCAGCTTGGCAGGATGAGCGCCCAGGCGGCCCGGCGGCTCGGCTACACGGTGCGCACCTTCGACCCCTCGCCTGATGCCTGCGCCGCCGCGGTTTCCGACCTGCATGTCGTCGCTGCCTGGGATGACTTCGACGCGCTCAGGCGCTTCGCCTCCGGCTGCGGACGCGTCACCCTCGAGTTTGAGAACATCCCCCCGGCTGCCGTTGCCGAGGTCGCACGCATTTGCCCCGCGCACCCGTCCGCCGAGGTTCTCGCGATTTGCCAAAACCGCAGGCGGGAAAAGGAGTTCCTCCGCGCCGTCGGCATTCCCTGCGCCCCCTTCGAGGTTGTGGAATCGCCCGACGCCCTCGCCCCGGCGATCGCGCGCATCGGTCATCCCTGCGTCCTGAAGACCGCCGCCTTTGGCTACGATGGGAAGGGGCAGGTGAAGTTGCCCGATTCCGCCGCCGATTCCGCCGCCGCCTGGGAGCGACTCGGCGGCCTGGTGGCTGTTCTCGAGGGATGGATACCCTTCGACCTCGAGATCTCCGTCCTCGTTGCCCGCACTGTCGACGGCCGCGCCATCGCCTTTGATCCCGCCGAGAACCTGCACCGCAACCACATTCTCCACCTTTCCCTCACGCCTGCCCGCGTCCCGCCTGAACTGGCCGCGCGCGCGCGCGCGCTCGCCCTCCGGGTGGCTGAGCGCATCGGCCTCGTCGGCCTTCTCGGCGTCGAGATGTTTGTCCGGGGCGACGAGATCCTGGTCAACGAGCTCGCGCCTCGCCCCCACAACAGCGGTCACCAGACCCTGGAGTGCGCGGCGACAAGCCAGTTCGAGCAGCACATCCGCGCCGTCTGCGGACTCCCCCTGGGGCCAGTCGCCACCACGGCTCCCGCCGCCATGCTCAATCTTCTCGGCGACCTCTGGCGCGATGGCCGGGAGCCCGACTGGGGAAAGGTGAGCGCCGTCCCCGGCGCCGCGCTTCACCTTTACGGCAAGGGCAGGGCCGTCCCGGGGCGCAAGATGGGCCATGTCACCGTGCTGCGGTCCAGCCTGGCCGAGGCCGCCGCCGCCGCCGAGGCGCTGCACGTCGCCCTCGCGGGCTGATCAGTCGAGCAGGTCCGGGCGCCGAAGGAACCAGGCGATCGGAGGCTGGGCCATCACCGCGAAGAGCAGGATGGCCTGGAAGATGGGCGGCTTTGCCCGCATGCCCACGGCCTTCGCCAGGTAGTTCTTGGCCATCACCTCGCTGATCATCGCCATGGCGAAGACCAGGCTAAGCAGGCCGAGGATGCCCAGCGCCCACCCCCAGCTGTCCGACCTCATGATGCGCGGCCAAGGGAGCAGCAGGATGGCGCCAAGGGTCACGAAGAGCAGGCAGTCCGCCCGCAGGGCGGCCGGCCAGGTCACCGTCGCCGGATCCCAGCGCGGGTAGATGCCGAGGAGGTCGCGCAATCCGGTGGCGATGAGGAGCAGGCCGATGAGGACCGACAGCGTTCGCGCGTGGCGAAGTCCGGCGGGAAGGGTGTCCGTCATGCCGGCGACTGTGGGGAGGAACGGGCGCTTGGCAAACCCGTCGGACGGAACAGGGCGACGTCCGACCACTCGCCCATCACCCGGCCGTCCGACCGGCAACCACCCCAGGCGACACGCGCCTTTTCCTCGAAATGGGAGCGCACCCGGGCCTGCTCCGTGGCCAGGATGCCGCTCAGGGCGAGGACCCCTCCGGGGGCGGTGGATGCGAGCAGGTTATCGGCGTAGATCAGCAGAACGTCGCTGATGATGTTCGCCAGGACCACATCGGCCGCACCCGCCCAGGGAAGGCCGGCCTCAAGGCCATGGTGGTCGAACGCCACCGCCTCGGCCGGGATGCCGTTTTCCTCGCGGTTCGCCAGGCTGACCCGCACCGCCTCCGGGTCGCGGTCAAATCCGGCCACCTGTCCGCAGCCGAGACGGGCTGCGGAGAGAGCGAGGATGCCCGAGCCGCA
Source organism: Opitutia bacterium (assembly GCA_046315175.1). Taxonomy (GTDB): domain Bacteria; phylum Verrucomicrobiota; class Verrucomicrobiia; order Opitutales; family UBA953; genus UBA8828. The sequence goes on from JBKDBK010000182.1 coordinate 28,481, forward strand.
GCCAGCGTCGGTCACCCGCAGCGCGCGGGCATCCCTTCCCTCCATGAATTCCATCAGCCGGATCGCGCAGAGCCGGGTCGTCGGGTGGTCGCCGGTTCCAAAGGCCAGCCCCGCGTCGAACCAAATCACCGCGGCCTTCGCCGGCACCTCGTGGTTTCCCCTCATCCAGGAGGGAACCCAATGCAGGCGCCCATGGCTCCATGGCTTCAGGTGCTCCTTGTAGGCTTCCTTCCAGTCGCGGTCGGCCAACTCGCCCATCGGACACGTCTCCGGCAGCCGCCGAAAGGATCTCCGCAGTTCCGCCCAGGCCGCCGCCGCCTCTTCCCGCGTCTCGAAGTAACCCATCACGTAATGGGGTTTCCCCGGCCCCTCGTGGTACAGCATCCAGCTCGAGCGGGTCAGCCCGCAGAACCAATCCTCCAGCGGCTGGGTCAGCTCGGCGGGAATCTCCTGGCGTAGCTCGATCATGGCAGGGGGCGCTCGGCCAGGCTTGCGATGACCGAGGGAAGAAGGCGGTGCTCCGCCTCATGGATGCGCGCGGCGAAGGTCTCCAGCGTGTCGTCCGGCCGCCGCGCCACCTTGCTTTGCCCGAGGTGCGCGCCGCCATCGACCTCGGCCGTCACCCAGTGGACGGTGCAGCCGCCCTCGGCGGCTCCCGCCCTCCAGGTCTGCCCAATCCCGTCAAGACCCGGGTGATCCGGGAGGAGGCTGGGGTGCAGGTTGATGATGCGGCGGGGGAAGGCCCGGAGGAATGGCGCCTTCAGCACGCGCATGAATCCCGCCAGCACGATGAGGTCGGCGCCCGCCTCCCGCAGCGCATCCGCCCAGGCCTGCTCCCTCTCAGGGGAGAACTTGGTTCGGAAGGGACCGGGGTCGAGGAAGGTGGCGGGCACGCCGAAGCGGGAACCGAGCCCCAGGATTTTCGCCTCCGGCAGGTCGGACCAGATGCCAATCACGCGCGCGCACCCCAGGCGCCCCTCCTGCTGGGCAACCAGGACGGCCTCGGCGTTGGAGCCGCGGCCGGAACCGAGCAGGGCGACGCGCATGGGCCGAACCTGCCCGCCCGGACCCCGGCGGGCAAGGGAAAGAGAACGGTTCGACTCGCCACCGTCCGCCGTCCCTCCACGATCGGCCAACCCATGCTTCGACGCGACTTTCTCCGCCTGGCCGGCCTCGCGACCGGCTCCGCCCTCGTCGCGCCGCCCCTCCTCGCCCAGTCCGCCCCGCGCGTCAGGCTGGGCATCGATGTCCTCGAGGCCGGCGGATTCCAGCTTCTCCGCGGCGTGCGCTGCGGACTGCTCACGCATTCGGCCGGACTCAGCGGCGACGGCCGCCGCACCATCGACGTCCTGGCCTCCGCCCCCGGCGTGCGGCTGTCCAAGCTCTTCGGTCCCGAGCACGGCATCGACGGCAAGGCGGCCGCCGACGTGAAGGTCGGCGACATGCGCGACACGCGCACCCGCCTGCCCGCCTACTCCCTCTACGGCGCCACCCGCCGGCCCACGGCGGCCATGCTCGAGGGCATCGACACCATGGTGGTCGACCTGCAGGACATCGGCAGCCGCAGCTACACCTATGTCAGCTGCATGCGCTACGTCATCGAGGAGTGCTTCAAGGCGCCCCGGCCCATCCGCGTCGTCGTCCTCGACCGGCCCAACCCCCTGGGAGGACTCAAGGTGGACGGACCGGGCCTCGACCGAGCCTGGCGCAGCTATGTCGGCGCCTACCAGACACCCTACGTGCACGGCCTGACCATCGGCGAGCTGGCCCGTTGGGCCGTCGCCACCCCCGGCGTGCTCGAGCTCACGGAGCGCGAGCGCAGCCGGGGCATCCTCCAGGTTGTCCCGATGGCCGGCTGGAAGCGGGCGATGACCTGGGTCGACACCGGCCTGCGCTGGGTCCCCACCTCGCCCCGCATCCCCAGCGTCCAGGCCGCCATCGGCTATGCCATGACCGGGCTCGGCTGCCAGCTCGGCGACTTCCGCCACGGCCACGGGCTCGAGCAACCCTTCCGCTTCCTCTCCTATCCGCGTCGCCGGGGCGAGGAGATCGCCTCCGCCCTCAACGGCCGCATTCCCGGATTGCGCCTCGACCCTCGCGTCATGTCGGACGGCACCTCCGGCGTCTACACCACCATCACCGACTGGAACGCCTGCCGGCCTTGCGCCCTCTCCGCCCACCTTCTCCGACAGGCCTGCGCTTGGGGCCCCAATCCCTTTGCCGCCGCCGGCAAATCCGACCGGGAGCTCTTCATCAAGCACTGGGGCAGGGAGGCCGACTTCGAGTCCTTCCGCCGCCTCGGCGCCCGCGCCCCCGTCGAGCAATGGACGCGCGCCTGGGAGCAGGAGGCCGCGGCGTTCCGTGTCGCCACTGCTGCGAGCCGCCTCCCGGCCTACGCCTGAGGGAAGCTCCTCAGTAGGCGCGCCCGTCGCGCTTCTCCCAGAAGTTCATGTAAGCCCGGTTGAGCACCGCCAGGCCGCCAGGCGTGGGGTAGTCGCCGGTGAAATACCAGTCGCCCCCGCTGCCTGGACAGGACCGGTGCAGGTCCGGGATGGACTGGAAGATGAGGACCAGCTCGCCTTTCCAGTCGCAACGCGAGGGGTAGACGAGCTCCGCCGCCTTGCGGGCGACCTGGGCGTCGTCAAACGCCCCGTAAATGCGGGCCACATGGTTGGTCATCTCCGCCGCCGGACGCGGCGCCTGCGCCGCGCAGGCCTCGTAGACCTCGCGCAGGAGGTCGCGCTTGCCCGTCTCCTCGCAGAGCGCGACCGCCGCTTGGAAGGCGAGGAATTTGCCCATCTCCGACATGTCGATGCCGTAGCAGTCCGGGTAGCGGATCTGGGGAGCGGTGGAGGCGATGACGATGCGCGCCGGATTGGGCCGGGCGAGGATGCGGAGGATGGATTGGCGCAGGGTCGTCCCGCGGACGATGGAGTCGTCGACGCAGACCAGGGTGTCGCCCGCGCGCACCGTGCCGTAGCTGATGTCGTAGACGTGCGAGGCCATCTGCACGCGGCTGCGCTCCTGCGAGATGAAGGTGCGCAGCTTCACGTCCTTGTGCGCGACCTTGTCCCCCCGGGGCCAGTTGCCGAGGATCAGCTGGTCGAGCAGCGCCTCGTCCAGCCGTCCCGCCTGGTGCGCCTCCAGGATGTCGCGCCGCACCTCGACCCGCCGGCGCCGGCGCAGCTCCTCCATCAGCCCGTACCAGGCGATCTCCGCCGTATTGGGGATGTAGGAGAAGACCGCCTTCCCGTAGTCGCCGCCGATGGCCTCGACCACGCGGTCGGCCAGGGCCGCCCCGAGCGCCTTGCGCTCGAGGTAGATCTCGGGGTCGTTGCCCCGCGAGAAGTAGATGCGCTCAAAGGAGCAGTGCGCCTTGCGGCCCGCGGGCAAGATGCGCTCGACCGAGACGCGTCCGTCCGCCTTGACGATGACCGCGGTGCCGGGCTCGACCTCGCGCACCTCGGCTTGCTCCGCGCCGAGGATGGTCATCAGGGCGACCCGCTCCGAGGCGACCGCCACCGTGTCCTCCGTCCTCACCCACCAGCAGGGGCGGATGCCGTTGGGGTCGCGCAGGACGAAGGCGTCGCCGTTGCCGACCGCGCCGATGATGGCATACCCGCCGTCCCACTCCCGGGAGGCGTGGCGGAGGACGTTCCCCAGGTCGAGGTCGCGCGAGATCGCGGCCTGTAGCTCCTGGCCCGCCAGGCCTGCCGCCTTGTGGCGCTGGAAGAGGCGGTCGTGCTCCTCGTCGAGCCAGAAGCCGACCTCCTCCAGGATCGACTGGGTGTCGGTCGAGTGGATGACGTGCGCGCCCCGCTTGCCCAGCGTCCGGTTGAGCGCCTCGGTGTTGGTCAGGTTGAAGTTGCCCGCGAGCAGGAGGTTGCGCGTCGGCCAGATGGACTTGCGCGCGTAGGGGTGGCAGGCGCCGGCGTCCGCCGCCCCCGAGGTGGCGTAGCGCAGGTGGCCGAGCAACAGCTCGCCGCCGTAGTCGAAGTGCCGCTTCACCGTCTCGCCCAGCTCGGGCACGATGAGACCGTCCCTGACCTTGGCGCTGTAGTCGCGCAGCTGGCGCGCGTAGATCTGGGTCAACCCTTGCCCGCCCACCTCCCGGTCGCGGAACAGGAAGGCCTCGCCGTTCTCGGCCGCGATCTTCACGCAGCCGATGCCCGCGCCGTCCTGTCCGCGGTTGTGCTGCTTCTCC
>JBKDBK010000183.1:0-11828 GCA_046315175.1 Opitutia bacterium
CCGCCTCGCCGACGGCACCCGCGTCGGCGCCGACGACCCTGCCTTCCTTCCCCGCCTCCAGGCGCTCATCGACGCGGCTGCCGTTCGGCGCGAGCGGCTCGCCGAGGTCGAGAAGGTCCGCATCGGGCGGATCAACACCGAGCTCCAGCGGGTCAAGATCGCCCTGCGCAAGGCCGCCGACCTCGGCACGCCCGATGCCGAGCTCAAGGCCGAGGCCGCCCGGCTCGACGCCGACTATCAGCTGCTCGCCGCCGAGGCCCGCTCGCTCCGCGACGGCTTTCCCGCCGACGCGCTCGCCGGGACCGACGGCGCCGGCCGCCCCCTCGAGTTCCCCGTCGCCTCCCTCGTCCGGGCCTGGGAGCCCAACCGCCTCGGCCTCGGCGGCAAGCTCGCCCTCGCCGCCTCCCGCGCCTGGGAGTTCGTCAGCACCGAGCCTCGCGAGGCCAACACCGAGGGAGGTGTCCTGCCCGCGCTCTTCGGCACCTTCGCCATGACCGTGCTGATGAGCGCGATGGTGACCCCCTTCGGCGTCGTCGCCGCCATCTACCTCCACGAGTACGCGCGGAAGGGCCCGATGCTCCGATCCGTCCGCATCTGCGTCAACAACCTGGCGGGCGTCCCCTCCATCGTCTTCGGCGTCTTCGGCCTCGGCTTCTTCGTCTATGTCCTCGGCGGCAACCTCGACCGCCTGCTCTTCGCCGACGAGCTCCGTTACAACAACAACACGCCCGTCCTCGGCACCGGCGGCCTCCTCTGGGCCTCGCTCACCCTGGCCCTCATGACCCTGCCCGTGGTCATCGTCGCCACCGAGGAGGCCCTCAGCGCCGTCCCTCGCGGCATGCGCGAGGCCTCCCTCGCCTGCGGGGCCTCGAAGTGGCAGACCATTCGCGAGATCCTCCTCCCCGCCTCCGCCCCCGGCATCCTCACCGGCGTCATTCTCGCCATGGCCCGAGGCGCCGGCGAGGTCGCCCCCCTCATGATCGTCGGCGTGGTCAAGCTCGCCCCGACCCTGCCCATCGACGGCGAGTTCCCCTTCCTCCACATGGACCGCAAGTTCATGCACCTCGGCTTCCACATCTACGACCTCGGCTTCCAGTCGCCCGACTCCGACGCCGCCCGGCCGATGGTCTTCGCGTCGACCTTGCTTCTCCTCCTGCTCGTCCTTTTCCTCAACCTCGGCGCCATCGCCATCCGCAACCGGCTGCGCGAGCGCTACAAGACCTCCGCCTTCTGAACCCGCCATGACCACCTCCCCCACCCGGATCCAGGTCGGCCCGTCCACCCCCGGCGACGGCCGTCCCGATTACATCCGCATCCAGGACTACGGCTTCTGGTACGGCGACAAGAAGGCGCTCGACGCCATCTCGCTCGACATCCCCGAGCGCCAGGTCACCGCCTTCATCGGCCCCTCCGGCTGCGGCAAGTCGACCCTCCTGCGCAACCTCAACCGGATGAACGACCTCATCGACGGCATCCGGCACGAGGGTGACATCACCGTGGGCGGCCGCTCCATCTACGACCCCAACGTCGAGGTCATTTCCCTCCGCCGCCGCGTCGGCATGGTCTTCCAGAAGTCCAACCCCTTCCCCAAGTCCATCTACGAGAACGTCGTCTACTCCCTCCGCGTCGCCGGGGTCTCCGACCGCGACGTCCTCGACGAGACCTGCGAGTCGTCCCTCCGCCGCGCCGCCCTCTGGGACGAGGCCAAGGACCGCCTCCAGGACAGCGCCCTCGGCCTCTCCGGCGGCCAGATGCAGCGACTCTGCATCGCGCGCGCCATCGCCAACCAGCCCGAGATCCTCCTCATGGACGAGCCCTGCTCGGCCCTCGACCCCATCGCCACCGGCAAGATCGAGGAGCTCATCCACGAGCTCAAGGCCCAGTTCACCATCGTCATCGTCACCCACTCCATGCAGCAGGCCGCCCGCGTCTCCGACCGCACCGCCTTCTTCTACCTTGGCAAGCTCGTCGAGGCCGACCGCACCGAGAAGATCTTCATGAACCCCGGCCAGGCCCAGACCGAGGCCTACATCTCCGGCCGCTTCGGCTGATCCCCCACTCCCTCTCCCCTCATCTCCTCCTCCTCTTCTGCCTCCTTCGAATCCTTCGCCCCCTTCGTATCCTGCCTCTAATCAAACTCCCATGCACCGCTACTTCCACGAGGATCTCCGCCAGCTCCGTGACGACCTCGTCCTGATGGGCGAGCGCGCGCTCGACATGAGCCGCCTCTCCCTCAAGGCCCTCGAGGAGGGCGACGACAAGCTCGCCCTCCAGGTCCGCGGAATGGACGACGGGGTCGACGACCTCGAGAAGCGGGTCGACCGCGAGATCATGCGCTACCTAACCCTCTTCGGGCCCATGGGCGGCGACGTTCGCCTGCTGCTCGGCGCCCGCGACATCTGCCACGACCTCGAGCGCATCGCCGACGAGGCCTCGGGCATCGCCCGCCGCTCCCTCACCATCTCCGGCCGAGGCCCCCTCAAGGACCTCCTCATGGTCCCCGAGGAAGGCCGGCTCGCCGCCGCCGCCCTCCGCGCCGCCATGGACAGCTTCATCGAGGGCGACCTCGCCAAGGCCAAGGGCATCCTCGAGGCCGACAAGGAGATCGACCGCCTCAACAAGGAGAACTACGTCGCCCTTCTCGGGAAGACCGGCGACACCGCCCGCATCTCCCCCTCGCACGTCGAGCTCATCTTCATCTCCAAGGCCTACGAGCGCATCGGCGACCACGCCAAGAACATCGCCGAGCAGGTCATCTTCCTCCTCAGCGGCGAGGACGTCCGCCACCAGCGCTGACGGCGTGAACGCGAGCAGTCGGGTGTTGCCAGGCGGGCAAGCCGCCCCCTAGACCGCCCTTATCCCATGTCCCCGACCCCCCTGGCTCTCGGCAAGTTCTCCCTGGGTGTCGGCGACCGCTTCGCCCACGAGGCCGAGGCCCAGCTCGCCGCCTGCCTCGCGGCCAAGACGCTCGGGGTCGAGATCGTCCCGGTCTGGAACAAGTCCAACCGCGAGCACAACATCATCGGCTCCGAGCCGACCAGCACCCGCGCCGCGGCCGACGCCGCCGTGAAGGCCCTCGGCTGGAACACCCCTTACTTCGTCGACGCCGACCATATCGGCCTGAAGACCGTCGACAGTTTCGTCGGCGTCTCCGACTTCTTCACCATCGACGTCGCCGACTTCATCGCCCAGCCGGCCGACCCCGCCGCGGTCAAGGCCTTCGTCGACCGTCACCCCGAGCTCGTCGGCACAATCACCCTCGCCGGCATCGACCGTCCGTTCACCACGACCCGCGCCGACGTCGAGCGCACGGCCGCCAAGTTCCTCCTGGCCGTCCAGGAGGCCGGCAAGGTCCACCGCCACATCGCCGCCGCGAAGGGTGTCGGCCGTTTCGTACCCGAGATCTCGATGGACGAGACCGACAGCCCCCAGACCCCGCCCGAGCTGCTGGTCATCCTCGCGGCCATCGCCGACGAGGGCGTGCCAATCCAGACCATCGCACCGAAGTTCACCGGTCGTTTCAACAAGGGCGTCGACTACGTCGGCGACTTCGCCCGGTTCGAGCGCGAGTTCAACGACGACCTCTGCGTCATCGCCCATGCGGTTGGGCGGTACGGCCTGCCGGCGAACCTCAAGCTCTCCGTCCACAGCGGCAGCGACAAGTTCTCCATCTACCCGGCCATCCGTCGCGCCCTCGCCAAGCACGGCGCTGGCGTGCACGTGAAGACTGCGGGCACGACCTGGCTCGAGGAGGTCATTGGCCTCGCCGAGGCCGGCGGCGCCGGCCTCGCGCTCGCCAGGGAAATCTACGCCGAAGCCCTCTCGCACATGGATGAGCTCTGCCAGCCCTACGCGACCGTCATCGACATCGACCGCGCGAGGCTTCCCGCCGCGGCGGTCGTTAACGGCTGGACCAGCGAGCAGTTCGTCGGCGCCCTGCGTCACGACCAGCGGAATCCCCTTTACAACCCGGACATCCGCCAGCTCATCCACGTCGGCTTCAAGGTCGCCGCCAAGATGGGCCCGCGCTACCTCGAGCAGCTCAAGGCCTGCCGCGAATCCTGCTCGCGCAATGTCACCGCCAACCTGCTCGAGCGGCACATCCGGCCGCTTTTCCTCTGAGTCAACCGGCCCGGGTCAGTCCCGGACCGTGTCCCGCGCGAAGGCCTCGGCGAAGTAGGTCAGGATGAGGTCGGCCCCGGCGCGCCGGAGGACGACGCGGGTGTCGCGCAGGTCCCGGCGTATCCGTTTCTCGATGGGGCGGGAGAGAATCATAGGCTGACTTATTTAAAGACTCGACCTGACTAATTTAAAGTCAAGGTCTGACTAATTTAAAGCCAGGTGGGCGATTTCGTCCTACCGCGTCCCTGCCGCTTTACCAAAACACGATTGTCCGTAGTTTGGTGCGCATGTCCGACCGCCGCCGAGTCCACGATTCCATCCTGGAGCCCGACCCGGTTGCTCATCTGGCAGGGCAGGGGCGGATCCTCGATGGGCCGGTTGAAGGGTCCCGGCGCGGTTATGCCGTCCGCGTGCTTGGTATTTCGCTCAGGCTCAATAACGCACGGGTGGTGACGAAGTCAGGGTCCCGGACCGCTTTAATCAGCTTGGCCGTTATTAAAGCGAAACGCACTTAGATTTAATAAGGAGTCGGGGGGATATACACCTGGGTTGGTCCAGCTGAGCCTAGTTTCGACAAGACCGCGAGCAGACCGGAGCCTTGCTCGGAGGACGAGGGGTCGGGCCGTCACCAGGCGCACCTGTTGCCAAGACCGGGTAAAGTCTGCGTTTCTGGTATCACGTGAAGTGCGTAAATGCCTGACCCCGTTGCTCGACCCGTTCGAGACCAAGATGTAACCTTGTGGTTGGCTCCACAAACCGTCCCCGGCCAGGGAATATACCGAAGGTTGATTTATCGGGGAGATTTCAAAACAGACCTGAGTGAACAAAGTTATCAAGCGCTTCAAGTAGTGAGTTTGAAGTGAGAAAGTGGCCTACCAGGCAGAGCGCAATGCCTAGTAACGTGAAGGCGAGGCTCAACTTGCGAATGTCCCGTTGCCTTTCGGAGGGCCTCAATTGCCAGAACGCGAAAAGAATTCCCACCCAATCTGAAACGAGAGCCGCATTTGCTAGCGCATGGTTCGCGAAGACTTTCGAGCTAAACACACCTGTATCTGGATCTACCACGGGTGATATCACATGGGGAAATGCGTAGAGACCATGAATGCCCGCAATGCATAATAGCCACAGCATTGAGTTTGCGATGGAGCCGAGACGAGTTATCTCTCCCCAAGGTCATAAGTTGATTGATGCGTGTCATGTTCAATTATTGTCCCGTTCCTAAAAAGGCTTATGTGACTCCATCTGATTTCATTGGAATAGAACATGATCATATTTCGCATATGAACTGTTGCGGTAGAGGATGCATAAATATCGCTCTTGGGGGCTTTGAGGCTAACGATTTCGGCAATGGATACGGGCGATTTCTTTTGGCATTCATGCAGTTCGCATGACTTATAGTGTCCGCCGACTCTGCATCCAAAGAGATAGATTCTAGAGCCTTCTGCCATCTTGTTAATCAGCAACGAGCTGATCTCAACGTCCATCGACCCGTCGAAACACTTGTTGACTTTTATGCGTTCACAATCCTCGGGCTTAAAACCAGCACCCCCTAGGTAAAGTCCTATGTTGTTCGAGCCTGATGCTGGGCCTGAGTGGGCAGCGATGAATAAACGTTCGATGCTAGAGTCATTGTTAGGATCTAGTGTCTGCGTTCTTTCGGTTCCATGACCCGATATTTCTAGCCTGATGATACTTCCGTCTTTAGTATTGAGAAGAAGATGAAGCAAATCCCTTGAACTGTTAGCCCTTTCGATTCTCCCGTCGTTTGTGAATACGTAAACCTCCTTTCCCCATGGGTCGGTTCGAGTAATCGGGTTGTTGTCGAAGGCACCATAAACATTCACCCCGCCCTCCAGTCCGATCGGATCCCGGCTCACCCATCGTCCTAGCACCGGCGAATACCACCGGTAGCCCATCTGGTACATCCCAGTGAGCTCATCAATAAGTTGCCCATGGAAGCCCACCTTAAGGCCTGTCGGGCTTGTCGCGACGGGTGTGCCATCAGGTAGCGTGCAGGTCATTTGACCGAACGCATCGTAGCTGCGGCGCTCCAGGACCTCGCCGGTCGAGCTCAGCACCGACGTCACGCTGCCCATGGCGTCGGTCGTGACATATCTTAGGACTCGGGCCATGGGGTGGGGTGAGGGGATTGTCTCCGGGGTTTGGATGCTGTCAACAGGCCGTGGCTATAATCCCGAAAGGATCACTCGGGCATGCGCGAGAGCTGGCGAAGATGTCGGCCCAGGTCTCGGCCGAGGCGTTACGGCCAATTATTCGCAGATGAACCTGGGTTGGCATGGCGAAACAGCTTCTATCTCAACTGGCCTGCTTGATGAATTTTAAGTGACGGAGGACGAGGGGTCAGGCCGTCAACAGGCGCACCTGCTGCCAAGACCGGGGAAAGTCGGCGCTGCTGGTGACACGTGGGTGAGTAACGGCCTGACCCAGTTGCTCGCCCCATTCGTAGCTCCGAGCAGCGACGCTGGGGTTCGTGATAACATCACCAATTCCAGTCCTCGGGGAGCGCCGCGGGCTTGAATCCATCCACCTTGCGAAGGGTGACGTCGATGCCCCTTGTCGAGTACACGGTGGCATGGTCTTGTCGGAAAAGTTTCCCGGTTAAGTCGTAGGGCGACCACCAAATGGTTTTGGTCTCATCGACGCTAATCTTCCAACAATCGCCTTGTTTCACAAAGGTGATTCGAGAGACGGCGGCTGTGTCGTAATTTACCAAGCCGACACCCTGCATCGGATTCAGCTCGAAAAGATTGATGCGGATTGTGTCCCCGGTTGCCGAGAATCTGCCCAGCTTGGGCGCCACGAATAGATCGCGCTCCGATTCGTATTCCGCTCGCAAGCGCCCAGTGTTTCCTGAGTTGAGAATCTCAATCCTGCGGGCCGACTCAGCGCGTTTTGTATCAAGCATCCAGGCATTCCGTACCCGGATGCTCTCCTCGTCGGCAATTTCGTCCAGCCAGGTTTCGAATGTCCCTCGCCATCTCTCCTCTCGCAGGCTGGTCAGGCATTTTCCGTCAGGATAAAGAATCAGCCAGTGAACGCGCCGCTCGCCATCGCGAGGGTTTGTCATGTCCATCCTCCAGACTGTGCCGGTCTCCCCGACGATGTCGGGCGGAGGAGGCTTGTGGTCCAAATCTTTCCTGAGCAGGCTGATGTCCTTCGGTATATTCGGATGGCCGGGGGTGGGTCTACTGAAGGCGATTTCCTCACCTACCCAACAGCCGGACAAAACAAGCGAGTAAACCAAGATCGCGCTGAATGAAGCTATCTTAGCGCTTGTGGTCATGGCGATGTCTGATGAACCATTCCCATCCCGGGTCACTCGGAAAATGAAACCTATAAGGCAGCGGATCCGCCGGATTTTGAGCCTTAATCGACCCATCTGGATTAAGCCAAAGCCGGTCATGCAGGGCTTGTTGCAGGTTGCTCCAGTTTGCTGCCGGAATATAAACACCAACGCTATCACCCATGCCCCCGGCGCTGAGCAGCCAGCCATTTCGATTTAGGCTCTCATTTGAGAGGTAATAGCCTGCAGGTGAGTCGCCAAACGGCCTGTTGGAATCGTGACCCTGTGGCATAGCCGTGAAGGCCATGTACGAAATCTCAAACTTCCTAATTCCATCGCTAAAGCCAACTCCTCCTGTCCCTGTCCATGACTTGTCGCTGGTTAGGCTTTGGGGTACAAATGACGGAGCCATGTTGGCGTCATTTCCATAATAGGCATACCAACCATCCCAGTAGGCTGATGTTGTGCCAAGAACAGTTAGCCCAATATGCTTATTGTAGTTTACTGTCATGCCGTAGGAGGCGCCACGTCCGTAGGGCGCATCAATGGCTGCGCCTGAATAGGCATTCAAGGGATAGACAGGGACATCGCCAGGCCCCCCGTGGCCACAGTCAATTCTCGCATAAAAGCCTGCATCAAAGCTGTAATCGAGAAATCCGCCCCCGACTTTGTTGCCTTGGCGCATGCTATATATCGAGAGGTATGCGCCGGTAGATGACGCAGCATAATCTTCCATTTCATGGCAATCATCGGCTGTGATGGTGAGCCGGCATTTAGGAAGTCCTCTGCCATCAAACGACATTACAACGATGGCCCTGGCATCCAACTTTCCCCAAGGGTCTTTCCAGCCGGTTGAATCGTTCCGAAACGCTCTGTACACATTCACCCCGCCCTCCAGCCCAATCGGATCCCGGCTCGCCCAGCGTCCCAGCACCGGTGAATACCACCGGTAGCCCATCTGGTACATCCCGGTGAGCTGATCCATCAGCTGCCCGTGGAAGCCGACCTTCAGGCCCGTCGGGCTTGTCGCGACGGGTGTGCCATCGGGCAGCATGCATGTCATTTGACCGAACGCATGGTAGCTGCGCCGCTCCAGGACCTCGCCGGTCGAGCTCAGCACCGACGTCACGCTGCCCATGGCGTCGGTCGTCACATATCTAAGGACTCGGGCCATGGGGGTGGGGTAGGGGGATTGTCTCCGGGGGTTGGATGCTGTCAACAGGTTGGAGCACGTGGGATTCTATAATCATTCGGGCATGCGAGAGGGCTCGGCGAAGATGCCGGCCCAGGTCTCGGCCGAAGCCTGTGTCCGACAATGTGATTCCGAGTGGCGATAGTCTGGCACGTCGCGCTTGCTGAGTGTAATCACTTGGACTTGCGGTCGTGTGTCTTGCTGAGCCTTGCCAGCAGCTCATCCCAATCTGCATCAGGGGCCTTACCGGGATAATATAGTCGATAGTCCCGTAGCTCTTCGGCAAGTAAGGCGTCCTGGGAAACCGTAGCTAGGTTCACAATTCTGCTAAGCAATTGGTGACGGTAAGGCGTTGATTGAAGTGGCATCGACAGGTCTTCGTCATGCCAGTTGCGCTTCAGAACCATCATTAGGTGATGTCCGGCAATCGACGCCTCGTGCTCGTAGCTTACATTGACCATGTCTGTCCAATCAACGCGTGCGCCGTCTCGGGCATTCTTTTTCCAGTCGCTTGAGCCGCCGTCCACCACCATGAGCTCCCGTAGGCGAAGTACATTTGCCCTTCGTGCCGCATAGAGCCCTGGGTCAACGCTGGCAGGTGGGGTCGGGTTTTGGTAAAAACACTGTAGCGACCGCAGGCAAGTGACCTTCGCCCACGTAGAGTAGTATCCGTCAGACAGGTGTTGACGCACCAAGCCGGCCTTCGACGTGGATGCATTGAGGCGCACATCCATAATCTTGAGTGCGATGTCGTAAGAGTCCCAGGCAAGCGCTCGATCGTATCCCTCTAGCGAGGTCTGCCTGTGGAGCAGCGATCGTCTTTCCTGGGAAACAAGCCTTAGCGACACCGGCGCCGTCCATAGCGGGTTGGCTCCGGCATTGAACGGGTAGGAGAGGGTGTAGTTCTTCTGTGGTATCAATAACCAGCCACAAAGATAGCCAAGAACCAGCGCGATCAATCCTGTCCTCATCGATTGGGCTCCTCCTCCCGCATTGCGCGTTCCAGCTGCGCGGAGTACTTGCAGGCGTTGTAGGTTGAGTGTTGCCGGATGAAGCGTCGAATCCTGTTTCGACATGACTCGCAGTCATGGCCTGCTGCCAACCGTGCAGCCAGTTGGAGATGCTCGCGCCGGGCTGCAGTTGAAAACGGCAGCTGGTCGGGGTTGCCAGCGAGGAAGGGCAGGTCCTTGCTAGCAATCGCGATCAAGGGCGAGTTTGCGGAGTCTGTGAAGCGCGCCGCTGCCTCGAGCGCCCAATAGGTGGCAGCGCAGCTGGGTTTAAGCTCGGAGCGTAGAAGTGCCCCCATCGGCATGAGGCCCGACTGGAGCAATCGTAGGTCGAGCTCGACCTCTGGCGTGAGTGGTTGCCCCGACCATCCTTCCTTCTGCACAGGCAGTCGTCGGACGGCGCTCGATATTTCTTCGAGGAAATACGCCCCTTCGTTTTCGTTCGGGGCGAGACCTTCAAAGATGGTTATCCTGTCGAGAGCCTTTCGCAGGGTGGCTAGGTCGCCTTGCGCCAGATTTGCTCGGTCAATTTTGATTGCGGAAAGCTCTAGGCTGGCTCGCGAGACGCCCTTTGTGTTTGAGGTTGGGAAATGGCAAAGAATGCCGCCAAGCAATCCAAGCCCGAAGCAGATTGCCGCTGTGACGCATTTAGACATCGAGTTCAGCGCGGACGGCTCGCCGGCATGATTACAACCCAGGTAGAGGAGGTTTTGTCTGATCGAACCTGGGTCTCGCGATCCGCTTCGAGCGAATATGGGGCGTATGTCTCTCCTGCAAGAACGCGTCTTACCGGCGAGAGCCACACGGCGCCGTTCCGAGAATCATTCCTTGCCCATACTATGTCACTGGTCGCTACAACGGGTATCTGTAGACGGTTGGCGATGGCTTGCGCCGTTCCAGTAGCCCCGTAGCACGATAGGAGAAGTACCGCGCTGGTGTGGTGGCTAAACTCTTCTGTCCGTATCTTAACCTTGTTGGCTACATCGGCTGGCCGAATCACATGCCAGTCCAACGGGATATGCGTGCCATCTGGGGCAGTAAACGGTGGTCGCCCTGGCAGAAGCCTGCCCTTCCGAAACTCGACGATGCCTGGTTGGTCAGGTCCGGGACTTCCGTGCCCAGTTACGATGGCAATGTGGAAGTTCTGACGCGGGATCTTGTCCCTGTCGCACCGTTTGCACAGAGCGTCGATTGCCTGCTTCGCTCCACTGCCGTTTATGAATTCAGAGATGGACTTCTTTTGCGGGGTAGCTTCCAGCGCCACGAAGTCTGGCACTGCGGCCAATTCACCAAGTCCATAAACTGCAGGGTTAGGTTTCCCAACAGAAATCCCTGACTGACCAATATCAATGATTAAGCCGAAAGTGTCATGTGCATCGGTTGGAATATTTCGACAGAAGGTGTTTGGGTTAACCCCGCCCTCCAGCCCGATCGGATCCCGGCTCGCCCATCGTCCCAGCAGCGGAGAATACCACCGGTAGCCCATCTGGTACATCCTGGTGAGCTGATCCATCAGCTGCCCGTGGAAGCCCACCTTCAGGCCCGTCGGGCTTGTCGCGACGGGTGTGCCATCGGGCAGCATGTAAGTCACTTGACCGAACACATCGTAGCTGCGGCGCTCCAGGACCTCGCCGGTCGAGCTCAGCACCGACGTCACGCTGCCCATGGCGTCCGTCGTGACATATCTCAGGACTCGGGCCATACATGGCATCATCTTTGCCCCGCTCGCGGTGTCAACGTAGACCTTGCTTTTACAACTTTTGAACAAAGCTATCTGTCGGCCCTCCTGCCACGCACCAGAGCAGTCCGCTCACTATTTTACTGTAAAGCACCATTGTAACGGCACCCTAAACGCCATGATGCGGCCGAAGCCAATTGCCAGAGGCGGCAGGTTAGCGACGACTACAGGAGGCCTCTCGCCCGGTAGCCAAGCTCACGTCTACACATCGCGTGAACGCGTGCCCATTGTTGTGGTAATCTGCAGCTGTGGCAAGAACCGCGAACGGCGCGAAGCAGTCCGGCAAACCTGGCTCTCGAGGCCGGCAGCCGGCATGAAGTGCGTGTTCTTCGTCGGGCGCGGCGCAGACGTCTCCGGGGAGAGCGATGTGCTGGTCGTGGACGCAGATGACAGCTATGATTACCTGCCCCAGAAGGTCAGGGCAGCTTTTGCCAGCATCCTGAGCACCTACGACTGCGATTGGAT
>JBKDBK010000184.1:0-3013 GCA_046315175.1 Opitutia bacterium
TCGTCTAGGTTGGCGGCATTGATGACTTGCCAGTCGGCTTCCGTGATGCCGGCACTTTCCAGCCGGAAACGGTCGTAGTCGTCCAGCGCGGCCCAGGCCTTGCCGTGCATCTTGGCCGTGCCCTGCATCATGGTGAGCTGGAACGCGCGCCGCAGACTGTCGGTCCAGAAGTTCATGAGCGACAGCTTCATGGTCGCGTTCGCCAGCCGGCCGGTGACGCCGTCGCGCACGTTCTCGCCGGTCCAGCGGTTCAGGCTCGCCATCAGGGACTCGGCCATCAGGCCGTGCGCGTCAAGTTCGGCGCGCGCATCGGCACTGTTGGCCTTGGCGATGTTCTTGAGCGCATCGAACCACGGCAGCCGGTTGTAGCCCACCGTCACCATGTACGTGCCGATGTCCGGGAGCGAAGACAGCACCGCGCCGGCAAGCTTGCCCGCGACTTGGATGTTTCGCACGCCCCCGCCAAACTGCGCCAAAGTGCCGCGCCCCGCCACCATGCTTGCGTTGCCGCTGACGATGTTCCAGTAGGTGTCAACTGTAGCCAGGAACTTTCGCCCCTCGCCCACGTTTGTCTTGTCCGCGCGAGCCGCAAGGTCCATTTGCAGCCGCATCTGGTTGGCCGGGTTGGGGCCGTACCGCTCCACAAGTGCAATGTCGCGCGCGCGCTGCGCCACATGCCCGACCATCGCGTCAAACATGCTGCCGCCGCCGTACTTGGCTAGGTACTGCAAGTAGGCGTCGCCGCTGGCAAAGTGAATCTCGCGCGACTCCGCGCCACGGTTGGCGCGCGCACCGGTGCCAGCAAAGGCGCCGGGCTCCCGCTTGTTGGCGCCGCCGGTGGCGATTGTGTCGTGCGCCCCCTTGAGGAAATCGAGCACCTGCGCATCGCTCATCCGGCTGCCGTCCTCGTTCAGGTAGCGGCTGCGGTCCAGCAACGGCAGGACTTGGGCGGACCACTTGTCCGGTCCGGCCCGCAGCACCCGCACCTGGTCATGCGGCTGCGGCAGGTAGCCGTAGTCAAGCTTCCCGACCTCACCGCCAGCGCTGTTGAACCGCTGGCGCACGGTTTCCATCGCATCAAGCCAAGCCTTTGCGCCCGCCCTCGCTATCGCGTTGCCCGTGCTGCCGTCGGCATTGACTTAGATCTCGTTGGCCAGATCCTTGGTCATGGCCGGGTTGTCGGCATCGAAGATCGCCATGAGCACCTTG
Source organism: Opitutia bacterium (assembly GCA_046315175.1). Lineage (GTDB taxonomy): Bacteria > Verrucomicrobiota > Verrucomicrobiia > Opitutales > UBA953 > UBA8828. The sequence continues at coordinate 1,210 of JBKDBK010000184.1, forward strand.
CGGCCCATGCCGGCGCCCTGCTTGTCGCCTGCGGCCTTGATTGCGTCCAGCATGTCGGCCGTCACTTCGCGCTTGACGGCCTCGACGTAGCGCTCGGTTTCCTCCATGTCGCGGATCAGCGACTGCGTGCGGCCGTCTTTGCCGTGCAAGCGCTGCTGGCGGCCGATGCGCTCCTCGGTCGCCGCAGTCTTGGCGAGTTGCAGCTTCGCGCGCTCGACCTTCAACTGCGCCTCGGCCTTGATGTCGGCCTGCGCGCGCTCAGCGGCGGCCAGGATGCGCTTGTCTGGGCTCATCGCGCGCCACGCGTCGATGTCGTCGCGCGCCAGCATGGTCGACGTGCGGCGCATCCGCCTCTCAATCTCGGCAAGCTGGTTCTCGGTCAGGATCTTTCCGGCGGCTGCGTTCAGGCGCTGCACACACTTTGGCGCGATAGGCATCAGCTCACCTCCAGCAGACACTCGGCGGCCACTTGGATCAGGCCGGCCTCCTCGGTTTCAATGCGGGCTTGTTCCTCGACTTCGCGCATGTAATCGGCGGCGTTGGCGGACGTGCCGTCGTCGCGCATGATCATCACGTCGGGCACTACGGCGGACGCATTTAGGCTCTCATCCCTTGCGGTGAAGGCGGGATCGGCATTTCCACCCTCCGCGCGAATCTTGGCCTGTACCTCGGCCGTCACCGCATCGGCCAACTCCTGCACCTTGGCAGGCGGAAGATCGCGCGCAATTTCGTCCACGGCCACCCGCTCGCCTGCCGCGAACTGCTGCTCGGCGCGCTTCAGGGCCGCCTCATCGGCTGCCGTGGCGCGAAAATCTGTCGGGTCCGCCAAGCGCGGCCGCGCAGCCTCGCCGGCCTGGATCAGCGCGGCGTCGACCTCGGCCTGCGTCGGTGTCGGGCGACCACGCGCGCGCAACGCATACGCACCGCCGCCGAACACGGTTGCGCCCAGCGTGGCGGCAGCCAGTCCGATGGGGTCGAACGGGTCGATCTGGTCGGCCAACTTGGAATAGTCGGCTGCTTCAAGGATGGCCTTGGCCGCTGCCTGCTCGCCAATGAACGTGGCAGGGCCGCCAGTAGCAGCCAGCCCGGCGGTGCGCAGTAGCGTCGATCCCGCCACCGGGAGTGCAGCGGCGACACCGGCAGCCACCCCGCGCACCGCCCCGACCTTGGCAGCTGTGTCGGCATCAACCCCCTGGTCGCGCAGGTTCAGGAACTCGGTCCCGCCAACATCTGCGCCCGTCAGCGCCGCGCCTGCCAGCGGACTGCCCGTCACGCCGGTGTAGACACTCGCCTTCGTGATGAACCTCGCCGCGTCCTGCAATACCTGCGCGGCCACGCCCACCGTGTTTGGGTCAGGCCGGTACAAGTCCGCGCCGGCCTTCAGGCTGGCGTCGATGCCGGCGCGCTGCTCGTCCAGTTCAAGCCGGCGCCGAAAGATCGCCTCGGCTGTGAAATCGTCCGCTTCCTGTTGCTGCCGGCGCAGGGTATCGTCCGCCTTGGCGGTCGCTGCCCGGTACAGCACCCGGGCGGACTCGTTCGCTGCAATGGCAAACCCACGCGGCGCAGCCGACAGCACGCCGTCCCAGAAGCCGGCTTTCGGTTGCGGCATGCGCTGTGCTGGCAGGTTCAGCACGGCGTCGGTGCGGTCTTGATAGAGGGCATCCAGCATGTTTCAGCGGCTCATCACGTCGCCAGGGTTCGGGTTCGTCTTGGTCTGCCTGCCGGTCTTGGCGCTGGCGTTTTTTGCGGCACTCATGGAGCACGGCTTGGCCGCGTTCCATCCGATCTTCTTGTACGGGCTCCT